>JAZQRF010000094.1:0-9776 GCA_045629485.1 Pelobium sp.
AGGAGAAAAGGGGGATGTTGGACCAATTGGCCCTCAAGGTTCAAAAGGCGATCCTGGCCCTCAGGGAGCTACCGGAGCTAAAGGGGATACCGGAACAATAGGTCCAGTGGGTCCTCAGGGGAATCAAGGTTCAAAAGGCGACCCTGGTCCTCAGGGAAGCCAGGGAGAGAAAGGAGATCCAGGACAGCCAGGTGCAACAGGTCCAGCAGGCCCCATAGGTCCGCAAGGTACTCAAGGGCCCCAGGGGCCAAAGGGAGATCCAGGTAATGTAGGTCCGGAAGGACCTAAGGGTGACACTGGTACTACCGGCTTAACGGGTACAATATGGCTAGAGGGGCCAGGTAATCCTGGTATTACACTTGGAAAAGAGAACGACTTCTATTTAAATAGGCTAACTGGAGATGTTTTTAAAAAAGTGAATGCTGTTTGGTTATCAGCAGCAAATATAAAAGGCCCTGCAGGAACTAATGATTCCTGGCTGCTAAATGGTAATGGCGGTACAAGTCCGGCTATATCCGGGTCCTCAGGTTCGTTTTTGGGAACCACAGATAAGAAAGATTTGGTGATGGGAGTAAATGGACAGGAAGTTTTAAGATTTAAAGAAGCTAGTGGTTTTGTAGGTATCAATCAAAATGTTCCAGAGGCACAATTACATGTAAACGGCGATTTTATTTTAGGGGTGGATGGAAATAAATTAAAGTATATTGTTCGAACTAAAGTTGTTTCTCCGCTTTTTGTTACACAGCCACAAGCATCTTCCATACAAACATTTAGCTTTAATTTGGCACAGGTAGGAGCCACGGTTTCGGTATCTCCGGTAGATGAGTTGCCAGATGGCCTAATTATTTCTTATGCAAGGGTAAAAGAATTTGGTGTGATCGAAGTGAAGTTTTTTAATGCCAGTTCTTCGGCTATAAGTTTCGGCGCTTCTGAATTTAATGTTTTACTTTTAGATTGATGTCTATGAAGAAAATATTAGTTACAGCTTTTGTTATCTCTTCATCATTTTGCTCAAGGGCTCAATTTGTGAACGATGGAGCAGCGTTGTCTGTATCGAAAAATGCCACAATTTATATAGATATGGATGTGGTGAACAATGGACAAATTGATCATCAGGGAGAAATTGTAGCGCGTAAAAATTGGGAGACCAATAACAGTTTAGGTGGAATGCTTAAGAACTCTACAGGCACAGTTGTGCTTAGTGGAAGGGAACAACTCATTGGTGGAACTCAGGATTCTAATTTTCCAAACCTGATTTTAGAAGGTGGTGAGAAGAAAATCTTAAATCAAAATATTAACATATATGGTTCTTTAGCTCTCAATGATATAGAACTTGCGTTGAATAACAACAGACTAACATTATTTTCTAAAGCTCTGGAAAGTTTAACCAGGATAAATGGATTTATCAGTACCGAAGAAGACGGGTACTTTTATAGAGATATAGACGTGGATAAGGAATATACCTTCCCAATGGGGACTAAAAAATATGGTAAAACGCTATACCGGCCTGTAATTGTAAAGCTTAAGAAAGAGCAGGAAAAATTATTTGGAGTTTCATTTGTAAGTAACGATCCAACCCATTCCTTTTTAAACAGGGATAACAAAGGGAGTAACATTGAGGAAATCAATTCCAAGTATTTTCATGTATTAAATACAGAAATAAATACTGGTCCAGTACAAATTAGCTTTCTTCATAACCGTTTTGAAGATGAACCTTTTACTGAATTGGCGAAATGGAATCAAAACCATTTATGGGAAAAGGTGAGTTCTTCTTCCAGAGATATTGTAGATGGAAATTTAGATCGAGCACTCATACTTGAAACTTCTGAAATAAATAAATTAGCAATTGCCTTAGCCTCTTCCAGTATTGATTCTAAGTTGACCTTTTATAACAGTTTTAGTCCTGATGGGGATGGACGAAACGATAATTGGAATATTCAAAATATCGATAGTTATCCTGATAATGAAGTTACCATCTTTAATAGATGGGGAGGTGAAGTTTTTAGAACAACTTCCTACTCCACAACAAACAATTGGGACGGCTCCAGCTTAAATGAAGGGACGTATTACTATGTCATTAAGGTGAAAATAGAAGACGAGTATAAGGTTTATAAAGGTTTTATTTCATTATTAAAAAAATAAGTGATGAAAAAGGAACTCATTGTTGGATTTATATTATTGTTTTTCTTAAAAACAGAAGGGTATGCACAACAGGATCCGCAGTATTCTCAATATTTATTCAATACATTAATTATTAATCCGGCTTATGCGGGATACCGTGAAACGTTAAATATAGATGCAATATATCGTAGCCAGTGGCAAGGAATGGAAGGAGCCCCACAAACACAAAGTTTGATTATAGATGGCTCTTTCTCTCAAGATAAGGTAGGTTTAGCGCTGGGTATTGTTAACGATAAGGCAGGGCTGAGAGGAAAATTGTTGGCGTATTTAAATTATGCCTATAAAATTAAAATGGGTAGAGAAAAGCAGTTAGCATTTGGTTTAGCTGCTGGTTTGGCCCAATATAGTTATGCCGGCCACAAAGCAACTTATGAAGAAATGCAAATGGCTGACTTTATAGATGGAAGGTACAGCTACATTCACCCTGATGCAAGATTTGGAATGCATTATAGTACAAAGAAACTCTATATTGGGCTTTCAGCTACAAATATAATGGGCAATTTATTATCAGATAATACAGAAAAAACTATTGTTTTAAATGAGAATCCACATTTATTCTTAATAGCCGGGTATTTATTTACAATAAATGACTTTATTAAAATGAAACCATCTCTATTAATAAAGGAAGATATTAAAGGACCAACAAACGCTGATTTAAGTTTGAATTTTTTGCTTGCCGAAAAAATTTGGTTAGGTACTTCTTATCGTTCAAGCATAAATTTGTTTAATAAATCAAATTTAACAAGTAATCAAAACAGAGGAAGTGGAATTGTTGGAATTTTACGATTTAATGCAACGAATTGGAATGTTGGATATTCTTATGATTATTCAATTTCTTCTTTGAGAAATTTTAGTTCTTCTCATGAAATTAATGTAGGTTTAGTGTTGAATAAAAAGAAAAATTTAACTATACTGTCCCCACGATATTTTTGACATGAAAAAACTATTACTTCTAGGATTATTTATTGCAATCATAGCAGGTTTAATTGTTCCAAAGAGTCTTAAATCTGATGATTTAGGTCGGGCTAATAAATATTACGATAAATACGACTTTCAATTTGCAATTAAAATATACGAAAAATTGCTTAATAAGAAGCCTAGTTTAGAAATTGCCCAAAAACTTGCAAATTGTTATCGTTTTACAAACAATTCCATTGCTGCAGAACAAGCGTATGCCAGAGTTTTAACATTTCCAGGTTTTGATCCCATAAATTATATGTATTATGGAGAGGCTTTAAAACAAAACGGAAAATTTGTGGAAGCCAAACATAGCTACTTAATGTATGGCGAACAGGCTCCGGAAAATGCCGGAGAAGCATTAAGATTAGCCAATGCTTGCGATGCCGCCCGGTTATGGTTAGATCATCCTGATCTGAATATAGAAATTACTAATGAAACTGGTTTGAATAGTGATAAATCCGATTTTTCACCTATTGCCTGCGAAACAGGATTTATTTTTGCTTCAGATAGATGGTTCGTGAAATCTACAGATAAAGATGGCGAAGAAAAAGTCTATGGATGGACAGGTAATCCATATCTTAAACTGTACTTAGCCGAAGAGATTAAAAATTCCCAAACTAACCTTTATAAATTATCTGTGCTGCCAAAAGAAATTAATGGGAAATTTCATAATGGCCCTGCAACAATATCTAAAGACGGGCAAACTTTGATTTTTACAAAATCCGGTGCAATTAATACTAAAGAAGTTAAAAAAGAAAAAAATATTGTTTTTCAGAAAACACTATACATAGCAGAGAAAAGAAATGGTATCTGGCAAGAAGCTATTCCTTTACCATTTAATAATCAATTTGCATATTCTGTGCAACACCCAGCTTTAAGTGCTGATGACAAGACCCTTTATTTTTCATCAGATATGCCTGGTGGATTTGGAGGAATGGATTTATATTATAGTGAAAAAATAAATGGTAAATGGTCTAATCCTGTAAATTGCGGAAGTATAATTAATTCTGCAGAAGATGAATGTTTTCCTTTTGTAAGAAACGATGGTAAACTGTTTTTTTCGTCAAGAGGCCACATTACTATTGGGGGGTTAGATATTTTCTCTTCTGATGGATCTAAGAATAGCTGGTCTGAACCTGAAAACTTAAAGGCCCCCTTTAACTCTACTAATGATGATTTTGGAATTTATTTCTTCCCGGATAATCTAAACGGATTTATTTCTTCTAACAGGCCAGGAGGCAAAGGAATGGATGATATTTACAGGTTCTCTCAGAAAGCAAAAGAATTGTTTTATACTGTAAAAGGAAAGGTCGTAGATAAAGCAACAGATCAGCCAGTTTCGGGATTGAAAATTTACCTGTCTAATAAAGAGAATAACGAAACGGAAACTGCTTTTTCTGCCGAGGATGGATCATTTAGTTTTGATTTGAAACCCGAAATGGATTATGTAGTAAGAGGAGACCTGGATATGTTTTTCTCCCGACAGGAAGGGCTGATTAGTACAAAAGGTCTAAAAGAATCAACCATTTTTAACGTAAAGTTTGAAGTTGAAAAAGGCGAAGAAGCTTATTTGGTGCGCTTAAAAAATATCTACTACGACTTTGATAAATATGATATCAGGAAAGATGCTGAGCCGGAATTAGGCAGAGTATTAGATTTTATGAATAAAACAGCAAATGTTAGTGTTGAATTAAGATCTCATACCGATTCCCGTGGGAATTCAGCTTATAATCTGACATTATCAGAAAAAAGAGCAGCCTCTGCAAAGAACTACTTAATTAAAAATGGAGCTGATACAGAGAGGCTATCAGCTAAAGGATTTGGTGAAACTCAATTATTAAATCAATGTAAGGATGGTGTTAAATGCAGTAAAGAAGAACATCAGCTTAACAGGAGGACCGAGTTTAAAGTAGTAAAAATTGATCCGGTTTTATCTTATACTCCAATGTCCTTTACAAAATGCCATTAAAAAGAATTTATTATAGTTTAACCTTTATCAAGCCGATGGTATTTTGCCTCGGCTTTTTACGTTTAGGTTCTAAGAAAGAAATGCACCTTCTATCTTGTATAATTAATTAGTGATCATATAGGGCTCAAACTAACTTCAAACAGATCTTATCCATACTTCATTTGGTGAAAATCTGGCTTAGGTCCGGAGAGGTCACTATGAATTCCTAAAGCCCCTGTAAAGTATGACCATACTAGTATTAGCTCGTAAGTGTTTTGTTAACTTTCTGCGGCTATAGCAAGAACTGTGAGTTCATGTGCTGCAAAAGAACTACCTTTGCACTAATGAAATTTAATAAATACCCTTTATCACCTGAGATTAAAAAAAGCCTGGAAGAAGCAGGATTTAAAAAGCCTACTGATATACAATTTAAATCTATTCCCCAGATTTTATCAGGGCAGGATATTCTTGCTATTGCCCAAACCGGTACGGGTAAAACCGCTGCATTTGCCATTCCATTGATCAGTATGCTGCAGGATAAAAAGCGATACCAGGAAGAGCATCAGGTAAAAGCTGTGGTAATGGTACCCACCCGGGAGCTTGCCATTCAGATTGAAAAGGTATTTAATGATATTGGTAAATATACAGGCGTTCAAACCATAGCCATAATAGGGGGTGTGGATATCGATCCTCAGCTAAAAAAAATAAATGATGGTGCGGATATTTTAATTGCTACACCAGGAAGAATAATGGATTTGGTTCATAAAAGCCATCTCAATCTCAAAAAAATAGATTATTTAGTTTTAGATGAGGCAGATCATATGCTGGATAAGGGCTTTTACCAGGATATTCAGAAGCTAATCGGCTTTTTGCCAAGGAGAAGACAAACTATGTTTTTCTCGGCCACCATCAATGAAACGATAAAGGATTTAGCATATGCATTGGTAAGTAAGCCTGTTAGAATCCAGATATCTCCAAAGGATCCGGTTTCCAGGAATGTTGATCATGCAGTAGTGTATGTTGAAATGGATGATAAACGCTTCTTTCTGGAAAGGATTGTAAAAGAACACCCGGAGAAGAAGATGTTGGTATTTGTGAGAACCAAAGTAAGGGCCGAGCGTGTCGCTAAAGCTATGGAAAGGGTAAATATCGCCACAGAAACGATTCATGGTGATAAAGAGCAGGAAAACAGATTTAAAGTGTTGGAAGATTTTAGTACGGGTAAAGTAAGGATCTTAATCGCTACCGATGTGAGTTCGAGGGGAATTGATATCAAAGATGTGGAATATGTGATTAATTACGATTTACCTGATGTTGCTGAGAATTACGTCCACCGGGTTGGACGTACTGGTAGGGGCGGTAATCGTGGACAAGCCATTTCTTTTTGTAGCGAAGAAGAGAAACCTATGCTTGCAGAAATAGAAACTTTTTTACACAGCCCTATTCGGTTGATGGAAGTAAAGAAAACGGAGTATGAGGAAACTTTAGCCTTATCTGATGCGAATCCTCACGACTGGAAGAGTTTGCTTAAAGAGGCTGAAGAATCGCCAAAAAAACGCAAGAAAAAATAATTTTCTTTGATAATCAATTGGTTGTAGGCTTATTTGGTATTTAATTTAGTAAAACGTTAAAAAATATTACCTTTGTGACGGGTTAGTCTTCTACGGCCAGCTCCTTCTGAACTCCCCCAGGGTGGGAACGCAGCAAGGGTAAGAAGTTGTAGCGGCGCGATAGAAGTTGCTAGCCCATTTTTTCTTTTTGAATTAGCCAATTTGTAAATGTGTTAATGTGACAATGGACACGATATTTAACAATACAAATAATCCTCTTTTAAACAAATCACTTAATTTCGCAGTAAAAATTATAAAGCTTTGTCAGCTATTGACTGATGATCGAAATTTAATTATTGCTAACCAGCTTCTTCGTTCCGGAACATCTAATATAAGAGAGGCTCAGGCAGCAGAGAGCAGATCAGACTTTATCCATAAGTTGAAAATATATGCAAAGGAAATTGGAGAAACAACATATGGGCTTCAACTGATAAAAGATCGGCTATTATTGAGGTAGATGGGATAATTTTTTTAAATTTGTTGGAAGTAAAAAATAGTCTCAAAAAGTATTTCAACAGCCAAGCAAAACCATATTAAATAATTATCAAACTAAATATTATCAAATTAAGAAACAATGAAATTTTTTATAGATACGGCAAACCTTGCCCAAATTAAAGAAGCGCAAGACTTAGGCGTTTTAGATGGTGTTACCACTAATCCTAGCTTAATGGCGAAAGAAGGTATTACTGGCGAAGAAAACGTTTTAAATCATTACAAAGCAATTTGTGATCTTGTGGATGATAACGTTAGTGCCGAAGTAATTTCTACAGACTTCGAAGGAATGGTGAAAGAGGGCGAAGCTTTAGCAGCTTTAAATCCTAAAATCGTTGTGAAGATTCCTATGGTTAAAGATGGTATTAAGGCTTTAAAATACTTCAGCAGCAAAGGCATCAGAACTAACTGTACTTTAATTTTCTCTGCCGGGCAAGCTTTGTTAGCTGCAAAAGCAGGTGCATCTTACGTATCTCCATTCTTAGGCCGCTTAGATGATATTGGTGCTGATAGCTTTGGTCTGATCGAAGATATCCGTTTAATTTTTGATAACTACGGTTACGAAACTGAAATTTTAGCAGCATCTATCAGAAATTCTGTACACATCGTAGAATGTGCTAAAATTGGAGCTGATGTAATGACCGGACCTTTGTCTTCTATCATGGGGCTATTAAAGCATCCTTTAACTGATAGCGGTTTGGCACAGTTCTTAGCAGATCATGCTAAAGCAGCAGGTAAATAATATAACAGCTAAAAATGTTGAAGCTTCCTGAAAGGGGAGCTTTTTTTGTTGATGGGTGGATCATAAGAAGTTTTTTAAATTAAATTATCATGGAGAACGGAGAGGTGTATGATGTAATTATAATTGGAGGTGGCCCCATAGGTTTGGCTTGTGCCATTAAAGCAAAACAAGCAGGTCTAAGCCATTTGATTATAGAAAAGGGATGTTTGGTGAATTCTATATATAATTATCCGCAAAACATGACTTTTTTTTCGACCTCTGAAAAACTCGAGATAGGAGATGTCCCATTTGTTTCCAATAACCCTAAGCCTAATCGGGCGGAAGCGTTAGAATATTATCGCAGGGTAGCGCTTAAATTTAAACTTCACATAAACTTGTTTGAAGAAGTATTGACGCTAGATAACAAAGAAAGTATCTATTATCTTCAAACTGCAAAGGCTACTTATCAATCAAAATATGTTATTCTTTCTACCGGGTTTTATGATTTGCCTGCGTTAATGAATATTCCTGGAGAAGAATTGAAAAAAGTATTTCATTATTATAAAGATCCTCATTTCTATGCCATGCAAAAAGTGATTGTGGTTGGGGCAAGTAATTCTTCTGTTGATGCGGCTTTAGAATGTTATAGAAAAGGTGCAGAGGTAACCATGGTGATAAGGGGCGGGGATATAAGTGAAAGAGTTAAATATTGGGTGAGGCCTGATATTATAAATCGTATTGAAGAGGGAAGTATCAAAGCATGGTTTAATACTTCGGTTAAAAAAATTACCAAACAGTCGGTAATTATTACTACCAATGATGGTGATATTGAAATCCCAAACGATTTTGTGCTGGCCTTAACGGGTTATCAACCAAACTTCGGGTTTTTAAATAAACTAGGGATCACATTAAGCAAGGACGATAAAAAATACCCGCAACATAACCCCCTTACTATGGAGACCAACCGCCCGGGATTATACCTGGCAGGAGTGGTTTGCGGTGGAATGGATACGCATCTCTGGTTTATAGAGAACTCGCGTGTACATGCTGATATGATTATAGAAGATATCCTTTCGAAAGGTAGTTTGTAGACTTTGTAAAAGCTTATAAACTAATTTATTTCACGATGAGTTAGCTGAGCAAGCTTGGAAAAGATTGCAAATAATTAATCTGATTATTATCCAATATCCAAGGTTTCTGCTTTTTAAGATTGACTCTCAAGAATTTCTTTGATCCTCACTAATCTCTCATAACTACCTGCAAAAGTTGGAATGAGGCCATAGGTTTTCAATGTATAGATATCTGCAGCAATAGCCTTAGGCAAATCATTAAAAAAAGTAGCTTCGTTATATTTTAAAGTTTTGGGGATCTCGATGGATTGATAATACTCAATAAGTTGGTCCAGTTCCTGGGCTTGCATATCACAAATTTATATATAAAGAATTTAATAAAGTATTAAGTATGCTAAGTAAAATATAGGCTATTGATGTTAGCTTAATCTATTAGATAAAGTATCTCCTGAAGAGGCTGGTCAATTTCAATTTTAATTCCTGTCATTCCTGCCGCTTCTGCAGCTTCAACATCCGTAAATTTATCTCCAATAAAATAAGATTTAGAGGGATCAATATTATGGTCAGCCATGCCTTTAAGTAACATGCCTGGTTTAGGTTTTCTGCAATCGCAATCACCGGTAAAATTTGGGTGGTGAGGACAGTAGTAGACATCAGTAAATGTAATCCCATGTTTGCTGCATTCCTCTTTTAAATGATCATGCATTTGGGCAAGTATTTCTTCGGTATACCAGCCCTTTGCCAAACCACCCTGATTCGTTGCTATTAACAATAAGTAGCCGCGGTCTTGTAAT
>JAZQRF010000095.1:0-13213 GCA_045629485.1 Pelobium sp.
TTAGAAGAAGACCTTCAGGCTTTACAAGAAGTGGTAGTTATTGGTTACCAAACTGTAAGAAGGCAAGATTTAACCGGAGCTACGGGCATCATCAATACTGCAAATTCCCAGAGAGTGGTCGCCCGCTCTGTTCCCGAATCCTTACAGGGGCTCTCACCAGGGATTTCTGTCCGTAATGGTGGTGCACCGGGTCAGGAAGCGGTAGTAAATATCAGGGGGTTAAGTACATTTTTTGGTAATGCGAGCCCGCTATTCATTATAGATGGAATGTATGCTGATCCGAATACTACTATTAACCCTAATGATGTGGAAACCATGCAGGTATTAAAAGATGCTTCTGCAGCCGCTATTTACGGATCAAGAGCGGCCAATGGCGTAATTATAATTACTACAAAAAAGGGCAAATCAGGAGAAGCTAAAATTGAAGTGAATTCGAGGTATAGTGTTTCAACCATTCCACAAAAATATGATATGATGAATGCGTCGGAATACGTCTTCACCAATACCAATGCATACAATGCAGCTGGTGCTGCCCTTCAGCCTTCGGTTGCTAATTATAATGGAAGTGTAAACACCAATTGGTCTGATGAGCTGCTGCAAACCGGCTCGGTTCAGGATTTTAACGCTACCATTTCCGGCGGAGGAAATTCATCCAGCTACCTAGTTTCTGCTGGCTACTTTAAAGATAAAGGAACGCTGATTTCCAGAGATTTCGATCGTAAATCTTTCCGTGTGAATACCGAAACCACTCGCGGACGGTTTAAGTTTGGAGAAAATTTAGCCTTAACCAGTTCTACGCGAAGCAATCCTTTCCAGGGAGGTGCCTTTGCCGGAAACCCCTGGTATGATATGTGGAACAGCGTACCAATTATCCCGGTACGGGATAATGCACTAGTGAGTAGCAGCAATCCTGGTGGCTGGGGCTACGGATCTACAACAACGGTGAATTCATTTTCCCGTAACCAGGTAGCCATTGCAAATATTACATCAGACAAAGCTAATTATACCAAGATATTAGGAAATGCTTTTTTAGATTTTAGGATTTTAGATGGCCTAACTTATCGTTTTAATGCCGGTTTGGAAACCAGTTTTGATAAAACTAAATTGGTGAGAAAAGATGGTTCATGGTATCAGAACCAATCTCCTGAAGTTAGCCAGGTGAACGATAACCGTTCGCAGTTTTTAAGTTATCTTTTAGAACATACCTTAAATTTCGAACGCAATTTTAACAAGCACCGCATTAATGGAGTGGTTGGATATACCGAGCAAACCACTCAAATAGATTTTACTTCTGGCTCAGCTTTATCTCTGATTCAGGAAAACGGAAATTATTTTACCACCATCAACTCCACTACAGGTGGTAGAAACTCTGCCGGAGCAATGGAAAGGTCTTTAATAAATTCATTTTTAGGAAGAATAAATTATAATTATGATGACAAGTATTTAGCCACTTTTACTTTCAGGTCTGATAAAGATTCCCGTTTTTCTCCAAAATACAGAACCGGTAATTTTCCTTCTATAGCATTGGCATGGAGACTATCGAATGAGGACTTCTTCAAAGCAGACTGGATTTCGGATCTTAAAATCCGCGGATCTTATGGTGTTTTAGGAGCAGCTAATTTAAATCCTTACCAATTTCAAGCCTTCTTAAATCAGGGGCCAAATGCGGTATTTGGTTCTGGTCAAGTTGGGGTTTCCGGGGCTACACAAGCCAGGCTAGCCTATGATGAATTAAGATGGGAAGAAAAAGAGACCACTAACCTGGGTTTTGATGCCGCTTTCCTAAACAACAGGTTTATGGTGACATTTGATATCTTTAGATCAGTTTCGAAAGATGTTCTTCTTGGTCAGCCTTTACCCTGGTATTTAGGGAATTTGCAGGGAGATCCTACAGTTAATGTGGGTTCTATAGAAAATAAGGGGATAGAGCTGGATTTGGCTTACCGTCCGCAATCAAGCGGTGATTTCAAATGGAATATAGCAGCAAATGTAAGCGTCATCCGTAACGAGGTTTTGGAACTGGGTAACTTGGGTATTGATGAAAGAACAGGGTTAAGAAGAGACTATATTACCTCTGGAAATACACGTTCGCAGGTTGGCCGTTCTATTGGGGAGTATTATGTGTTGCGAACTGATGGAATATTTCAGAATGCTGGAGAAGTTACAGCTCATCAGGCACAAGCTGCCTATGCTCAGCCAGGAGATATTCGTTACAAAAATTTAGTTAACGGAGGTACAAATGATGATATTAATGAATTTGATAGAGAATTTGCAGGGTCGCCATGGCCCAAATTTACTACTGGCTTACAACTGAATTCATCTTACAAAAATTTCACCCTGAGTATGCAATTGTATGGCTCTTTTGGTCATAAGTTGTACAATGATGTCCGCCGTGATTTGGACAGCTACGAGTACTCAAATTACAGGAGAGATCTTAATCCATGGACGCCATCGAACACCAATACATCCGACCCAAGGTTAGGTGTTGCTTATGCTGTAGGTGGCAATCCTGCCGATAGGGGGATTACTTCTAATGCAAGGGGGAATTCTGATCGCTGGTTAGAAAGCGGTTCGTTTTTCCGTTTACGTAATCTGGAGTTAGGCTATAATTTACCACAAACATGGTTAAGCAGGGCTAGTATTGCTAATGCAAGGGTGTTCGTGAGCGGCCAAAATTTGTTAACGTTTACCAAATATTCAGGCCTGGATCCGGATGTTGTTGGCGCAAATGTAAACCTCGAGCCTGGTGTAGATAACGGCAACTATCCTTCCTCCAGAATTATATCTTTTGGATTGGGATTTGGCTTTTAATGTTGTTCATCATTGTATCAGTAAAAAAATATTATGAACCCATACGGTCAGATAAATAGCCCTAATCATTCTATTTATTAATCATCAAGTGGGTTCCTGTCTGCCATCGGGCAGGCACCTGACCATTAAAATCAATTACAGATGAAAAGAATAATCACTATCACCACCATCTTACTCGTCGTGTTTACGGGTTGTAAGAGAGATTTTGATGAGGCTAATCCTAATGCCTTAACAATAGAAAATTTTTGGAAAAGTAGCGATGACGCTGTAAGAGGCGTGAATGCAGTTTATAGCACATTTTATCGTACACCGGCTTTATATTCCAGATGGATGTTTTACCACGGGATTTTAAAATCTGATGAAGGTTTTGGATCCGGAGGAGATCTCGGCTTAAATAATCTGGTGAGTTTTAATCAAACAGATTATAATATGGGACTTACTGCTTTAACATGGGAAACATTATATGTAGGTGTTTTTCGGGCCAACCAGGTTATCGCAAATGTTCCGGCAATAGAAATGGACGATAATCTTAAAAAAAGGGTGATCGCAGAAGCGAAATTTTTAAGGGCGCTGTTCTATTTTAACCTGACTTTATATTTCGCAAGACCTCCCTTAATGCTGGAGCCCTCTCAACCTTTAGATGTACCGCGTAACGCAACTTCTGCCGAGGCTTATGCACAGGTGGCAAAGGATCTGAATGAAGCTATTCCTGATTTGCCTACCATATACCCACCTTCCGATTTAGGAAGGTCAACTAAAGGAGCGGCATATGCCTTATTGGGTAAAACCTATTTACAGCAAAAAATGTATGGTCCTGCAGAAGAAGCCTTCAGGTGGTTAGTAACCGCTCCGGGTAGAGCTATTTATGACCTAACAGATGATTACAGAGATAATTTTATTATCAGCAGGGAGAATAATGAAGAATCTGTATTCGAAATCCAATTTAATGAAAACCTGGTAGAAAGCACAGATGATGATGTGGACGAAACCAGGGTGAATAACACAGGGACTTCCATCTCCCAATTTTTTGCTCCTCCGGGAATAGGGTTCAATGATGGGGCTGCCCGCAGATGGTTGACAGACGAATTCCTACAGGAGAATACTGCTTTAGGTGATAGAGACCCAAGATTGGCAGCATCTTTTATTTATAATAACACCGATCCTGCCGGCCCTGCTGCTACTATGGTTTATGGACAGACCTTTGCCAGTCGTTATGGAAATGGTCCTGATGCAAATGGTGTATGGTTTAGAAAGCTACTCAACGATCATTGGAAAAATGAAGAAGGATTTCGCTCTCCAAACAATTATCGCTTAATACGTTATGCTGATGTTCTATTGATGTATGCAGAATGTTTACACGGATTAAACAGAACGCTGGAAGCTTATCCATTTGTAGACGAAGTAAGGGAGAGAGCCGGCTTATTGCCTCTTAGTGTTGCAAAGCCTGGTTTAACCGGAACACCATTTCTTGAACAGTTAAAACATGAGCGTATTACCGAACTGGCAGGTGAAGGCTGGCGTTGGGCTGATCTGTTAAGGTGGGGAGACCTTAATTCTACACTAAAAACACGAGATCCCGAGTTTACAAATTTTGAGGTGGGTAAACACGAATATTATCCTATCCCACAAAGAGATTTAGACCTCAACCCGAACTTAACGCCAAATCCTGGCTATGACAGATAAAAACAACCAGTGAGGGTAATGCCTCACTGGTTAAAATTAAGATATTACTATGATAACAAAGACGATATTCCGGAGGAGCTTGATTTTATTATTATTCCTAACGGTAACAAACTTTACCAGTTGCGGAAAAAAAGATAATCCGCCCATTGTTCCTATAGAGCAGGTTACCAATACTTTTACCAATCCCTTGCTAAATGGAGCCGATCCATGGGTATACCAAAAGGATGGGGTTTACTATTACCTGCATACTGTAGGAAATGCGATACGTTTATGGAAAACAGATGCCATTTCTAAATTGGCCTCTGCGAGCTCAAAATTAGTATTTAGTCCTATACCGGGCAGCCAGAATTCGTCTAATGTTTGGGCTCCAGAAATTTTCTTTTTGGATAATAAATGGTATATCTATTATACAGCGGGCAATGGCACAGATATCAGCCAGCGCACCTGGGTTCTCGAAAACAGCAATGCTGATCCTACGGCCGGCACATGGGTTGATAAAGGTAAAATTCATAATGCCAATACAGATTTTTGGGCTATTGACGGAACAGTGATGGAATACAATAGCCAGCGTTACTTTATTTGGTGCGGCCGTCCGGATGTAACCAATACAGATCTTACCCAGAAAATCTATATCTCTAAAATGGCCAATCCCTGGACGCTGGAAGGAAATGTTACGCTGTTAAGCCAGCCAGATTTTGATTGGGAAAAGCGTGGTTTTGGTGTAAACGAAGCTCCACAGGTATTGCAGGGTCCCGATAATAAATATTTCCTCACCTATTCGACCAGTTTTTGCGGAACAGATGATTATGCACTTGGCTTATTAGCTCTAAAAGCAGGAGGTAATCCGCTTGTAGCTGCAGACTGGACAAAAAAAGCACAACCTGTTTTTTCTAAAAGTCCACAAAATAATGCCTTTGGTCCTGGCCATAACAGCTTCTTTAAATCTCCTGATAATAAAGAAAATTGGATCATTTATCATGCAAACTCTGTGACTGGGCAGGGCTGCTCAGACAAAAGAAACATTAGAATCCAAAAATTTACTTTTAATACCGATGGCACACCCAACTTTGGTGAACCCGTAGCAACAGGTCTCAAAATCGTTAAACCTTCCGGTGAAAAATAATATACAGTTATGAAGAGAATCTTTTTTAAAGTAATTATCGTCTTATTCCTGGCAGGAAATTGGCTATCAGCGACTGCTCAAACTTTTACCAATCCTTTATTGCCTTCAGGGGCTGATCCCTGGAGTATTCATAAAGATGGATATTACTATTATACCCATACTTTGCAGGACAGCCTGGTAATTTGGAAAACAAAGAACCTTGCTGATTTGGCTAAAGCAGAGAGGAAAACCATTTTTGTTCCTCCTGCGAATACCTTGTATTCCAAAGAGCTATGGGCCCCCGAAATTCATTTTATAGCAGGTAAGTGGTACGTGTATTTTGCAGCAGATGACGGGAACAATAGTAATCATCGGATGTATGTGATAGAAAACAGCTCGGCAGATCCCATGACTAGTGAATGGGAATTTAAAGGAAAGATTACAGATAAAACTGATAAGTGGGCGATAGATGGGTCGGTATTTTACCATAAGAACAAATTGTATATGGTTTGGGCAGGCTGGGAAGGAAATGTAAATGGAAAGCAGGAAATTTATATCGCCAGGATGAAGAACCCCTGGACGATAAAAGGCAAAAGACACAAGATCTCCAGTCCCGAACTGGATTGGGAAAACCATGGGGATTTAAATGATCCGGGTAATCCGCCTCACGTCGCTGTAAACGAAGGGCCACAGATTTTACGGAATCAGCATCACACTTTTCTGATCTATTCTGCAAGCGGTTGCTGGACAGATTTTTATGCACTAGGTATGTTAACCCTTAGGGGCAAGAATATCAAAAAGGCAAATTCCTGGGTAAAGAGTGCTGAGCCTGTGTTTAAGCAAGATCCCGAAAATGGCGTTTACGCTCCGGGCCATAATTCTTTTTTTAAATCCCCGGATGGAACAGAGGACTGGATTTTATACCATGCAAATTCAGAACCTGGCCAGGGCTGCGGAAGATTCAGGTCACCAAGGGCACAAAAATTCACATGGAATGCAGACGGGACACCCGATTTTGGGAGGCCATTAAAAACAAATGCCAAGCTTCCCATTCCCTCGGATAATAAATAGGATTATAAACTGCGGTAGGATTATTTAATGAAGCGAAATTACAAATTGATTTAAAGAACAAGACACATGAAACAGCTAAAGCATCACTTTTTAATACTCTTTTTATTTTTTGCAGCCCTTAACCTGCAAGCTCAGAAAACGAAGACGGGTGAACCAGGTAAAGTATGGTCGGTAGAAAAAGCAAAAGAATGGTATCAACAGCACCAGTGGATCACCGGGGCCAACTTTTTACCCAGTACGGCCATTAACCAGTTGGAAATGTGGCAGGCAGAAAGCTTTGATCCGGCTACGATTGATAAGGAACTGGGTTGGGCGGCCGGCATTGGTTTTAACACCATGCGGGTTTACCTGCATAGCATCGCCTGGAAACAGGATGCTTCAGGCTTTAAAGACCGCATGAATCAATATTTAACCATCGCGGATAAACATAAAATTAAGACCATATTTGTGTTTTTCGACGATTGCTGGAATAAACAGGGTTTTCCAGGCAAGCAGCCAGATCCTAAACCCGGCATTCATAACTCTGGTTGGGTGCAGGACCCCGGAGATCCTGAATCAAAGAATCCGGAGAATTTTCCGGCACTAGAGAAATATGTAAAAGATGTGTTAACCAGGTTTAAAACCGATAAGCGAATTTTACTTTGGGACCTTTATAACGAGCCCGGCAATTCTGGTAAACTCACTACTTCAATTCCTTTGGTGAAAAATGTTTTCAGTTGGGCAAGGTCGGTTAATCCAAGTCAACCTATAAGTGTAGGCTTATGGGCCTGGGATTACCATGAGTTGAATGCCCTCCAGGCTTTAAATTCAGATATCATTACCTATCATGATTATGAAGAACCACAATGGCACCAAAGAGTAATAGATATATTGAAATCTCATGGACGACCTATGATCTGTACCGAATATATGGCCCGAACACGTAACAGCCGGTTTGGAAACATACTCCCGATCTTAAAGAAGGAGAACATTGGAGCGATCAACTGGGGTTTGGTTGCAGGTAAATCTAATACCATTTATGCCTGGGATACTCCCCTTCCGAGTGGGGAGCAGCCTATAGAATGGTTTCATGATATTTTTAAAAGCGATGGTACCCCATACAGGCAAGACGAAGTTGATCTAATTCGGAAACTAAATGGTTTAAAATAAGCTGCATTTTAGGGAATTTATACCGATATTCATTTACCTATAAACTCGCTTATGCTGAAATTTAATTATAGGGCTTTTGCCCTATTCTTATTCCTTCATCTTTTTATTGCACAAGCCCTGTTTGCGCAGAAAATGTTTTTCAGGAATTATACTGTAACAGACGGCTTGTGTTCCAATACCATTTGGGATATTACTCAGGATGAAGAAGGTTATATGTGGTTTGGGACCAAATATGGGCTCAATCGTTTCGATGGCTACGAATTTAAGAGCTTCCAGTATCAGGAAAAATTGCCGGGCTCGTTAGGGAATAATTTCATCAGGAAAATATTTAGTTACAATACCTACACTTTTTGGATAGGTACGGATGAGGGGCTCTATATTTTTAACCTGAAGAATCAGCAATTCAGCTTGTTTAAGGCTATTGGTAAGCAATTTATCAATGATATTATTAAAACAAAATCCGGAGATATATGGATTGCCACAAAAACTAATGGCCTTTATCAATACATTCCACAAGAAAAGCATTTGATAAATTATCGTCACGATGTTCAGCATTCCTCTATATCATCCAATGAAATATCTAAGGTAATAGAAGATAACGAAGGTGAAATATGGATAGGAACTTACGGGAAGGGAATAGATGTACTTGATCCGGAAACCAAGAAAATCAGGCATTTTGAAGCAGGGCCGGAAAAAGGAAGTTTGTCTAGCAATTTCATCCTCGAATTATATAAAGACCTTGCTGGTGATATCTGGATAGGAACGATGTCTGGTGGTCTAAATCTGTGGGACAAGGCCTCGGAGCGTTTTTATATTTTTAAAAAAGCTGGTGATAATTCTATCAGTGATAATATTGTTCGTACTATTTATCAGCCCAATCCCGACCTTTTATATTTAGGAACTGAGAAAGGTTTGAATGTATTAGATTTAAAAACTAAGCAGTTTACGGTTTACAAGAATAAGAACAATGATCCCTTAAGTATCAGTGATGATGCAGTATACAAGATTTTTAAAGATCGTGAGGGGGGAGTATGGGCCGGAACTTACTTTGGAGGTCTTAATTATTATAACGAAAAATCATCGGGTTTTGAATATTATTATCCTACCGGGGTCAGTAATTCTTTGTCGGGTAATGCAGTGAGTGCTTTTTTAGAAGTTAGTCCGCAGCGGTTTTTAATTGGAACAGAAGACGGTGGCCTTAATTATTATAACTCCCAGCAAAAATCATTTAAAAAGTTTCCTTATGAAGGTCAGGATACTCTATCCTACCATAATATCCATGCACTGTATAAAGATAAAAAAGGAAATGTATGGATAGGAATGTACACCGGAGGATTAAATGTGTATCATCCGGGTACAGGAAAAATCAAGCGGTATAAAAATGATCCTTCAAATTCTTCCTCATTGAGTGATAATAGTATATATTCTATTGATGAAGACAGGAAGGGACGCATCTGGGTTTCTACCATTTCCGGCTTAAATTTATACGACCCTAAAAAAGATAATTTTATTAGGATAAAAGGAGAAGGACTAGACAAAAGCTGTATCTACCAGGTTTATGAAGACAAGGAAGGGACAATATGGATAGCCACTTATGATAGGGGACTCATCGGTATTGATAGTAAGACTAATAAAATTACTACTTATGCTCATCAAAATAAACCTGGAGCCATAAGCTCCAACAAAGTGATTTGTATTTATGATGATGAGAAAGGCAACCTATGGTTGGGTACAGATGCAGGAGGGCTGAATATTTTCAATAAAAAGACAAAGCAGTTTAGGATAGGTAATGAAGAGTATGGGATTAAAAGCTCTGTTATTTATGGTATTTTAAAAGGAAGCAACAATACGCTATGGCTATCTGCCAATAATGGAATTTTTGAGATCGATCTGCAGAAAAAATCTACCCGTTATTTTGGTAAATGGGATAATCTGCAAAGCCAGCAATACAATTATAAGGCATTTTATAAAAGTGGTGAGGGGAAGCTTTATTTTGGTGGAATTAACGGTTTCAATGCCTTTTATCCGGATAGTATAAAGAATCAAAATTCGCCTATAGAGCTTTCTTTAACAAATTTTCAGCTGTTTAATAAAGATGTTACCGTAAATGCCCAGGGGCCACTTCATCAATCAATAGATTATACAAAGGAGATTACATTGTCGCATTCTCAATCGGTTATCAGTTTTGAATACGCAGCCTTAAGTTATATTGCCCCTAATAAAATACAGTATGCCTATAAAATGGAAGGTTTTGATAAAAATTGGAACGACGTTGGCAGCCAAAGAAAAGCAACCTATACCAATTTACCGGCAGGCGATTATGTATTTAAAGTGAAGGATGCCAATGGGACCTTTGAAAATAAAATGGCCGAAATTAAGCTCACGATACTTCCTCCATGGTATAAAACTACTCTAGCCTATTTTATTTATACATTATTGCTTATTGCTATAGTGCTGTACAGTCGTCGGGCTTTGATAGAAAAAGCCAGGAAAAGGAATGAAATTAAACTCGAGCGGTTGAAAAATAAGAGTGAGCAGGAGTTTTATAAGCAAAAGATAGATTTTTTTACGGCAATGGCGCATGAAATTAAAACACCACTTTCTTTAATTGTTGCGCCATTGGAAAATATGATAAATACTACGGATAATCAGTCGGAAAATTGGGGAAATCTAAAGGTAATGGAAGAAAATTCCGACCGGTTGCTCTCCCTTGTTAACCAGCTGCTAGACTTTAGGAGGATAGAAAGTGATGTGTTTAAACTGTATATAGAGAAGCTCGAGCTGGTATCTTTTGTAAACAGCATGTACGAAAGGTTTAAACTGGTTGCAGAAAAAAGAGAGATTGCTTTTTCTATGAAGAGCAGTTTCAAGAAGCTGAATATTTATGCAGATGGTGAAGCCCTAACGAAAATACTTGGAAACTTGTTAACCAATGCCTTTAAATTTAGCAGGAGCAGGGTGTTAATTACTATAGATCCGGTTATCACAAAGGGAGAACATAAATTTTTGTCCATTACTGTAGAAGATGATGGAATTGGTATTCCTAAAGACCAGATTGATTATATTTTTACGAAATTCTTTAAGGTTATTTCTAAAGAACATCATTATAGTAATTTAGGAGGTACGGGTATTGGACTTTCTTTATCCAAATCTCTCTCAGAAAAACATGGAGGAGAATTGCTGGTAAAAAGCAAAGAGGGTCAGTGTACTGCTTTTACGGTGCTACTCCCTTTGGTTACAGAAAAAGAACAGTTGAATATCCCCGGAAAGAATATTCAGCAGGGAGAACCGCATATAGAAGAAACGAAAGATAACAGGCCTGTTGTTTTAGTGGTTGAAGATGATCACTCTATGAAAGACTTCCTGTTAAAAAGTTTTACAGGAGAGGGATATCAGGTAATTACAGCGGCGAACGGATCAGAAGCACTTATTCAGGCAGAGAAATATGATCCGGATATGATCATTTCTGATGTGATGATGCCGGTAATGGATGGGGTAGAATTTTGTGCTAAAATTAAGGGAGATATCAATTTTAGCCATATACCGGTTATCCTGCTTACCGCGAAAACCAATTCAGATGCAGAAATAGAAGGTTTGGAAAGTGGCGCAGATTATTATTTGCCGAAGCCATTCAAATGGAAACAGCTGGCTTTAATAACCAAAAACCTGATGGAGATCAGGGGAACGCTTAAACAAAAGTTTTCGCAGCAACCTTTTAGCAGTACCGATATATTGTCTACCGGCAGCCGTGATAAGAAGTTCCTGAACAAGCTCATTGAAGCCATAGAGGAAAGAATCTCCGATCCACAGCTTTCGGTAGAGGAGTTGGGTAAAGAAGTAGGTTTGAGCCGTTCCAGCCTGTATAAAAAGGTGAAGTCTCTAACAGGGCATGTACCTAATGAATTCATTAGGTTAATCCGGTTAAAACATGCGGCAAAACTGTTATCTGCCCATAACTATAATATTTCCGAAATTGGCTATATGGTGGGATTCAGCTCTCATTCGTATTTCTCTAAATGTTTTTACCAGCAGTTTAAGCTCACGCCTACAGAGTTTGCAGACCAGCATAGTGAAGTCAAAGATGTAGATGTGTAGGAGGGTGATCTACAGACTTAATCTTTCCCTCAAATTTTAAAGGCATTGAAAAGCCCTCCTTATCTAAGAGGGCGATAGGTATATATAATCTGTAATCATATCTATACTTTTATTTAAATCGAAAGGAGCCTAAGGATATTTTACATTATTCTATCCGGGTTGTAGGCAGTAATAGAATTTGTATTCTTTAAGGTCGGTTGGCTTAAAGCTTTTTGTTCTTCTTCGGATTTAAGATGTTTTAGCTTCGAAATCACCAAATTCCGGAATTCATCAGCTAGTTCTGGCGGTACGGCTATCGAGAGCGTCGGATAAAACTTCTTTTCTATTTCTGCTTTTTTAGTATCGCTGGTTAATACAAGTAGCCAGCCATCCTGGCTGCTAAAGCCGTATTCATAAGCAAAAGTGTTGAGCTCATTTGCATAGCTTTTAGCCTCAGCTACTATTGTTTGACTTGTCATATTTAATTTATTTTTTCTTCCCTTTTGCAGGGGCTTCAATTTTATTCACAGCTGTCTTTCCGCTTTGATAATCAGAAGGAGCTTTTTTGTTTTCTGCAGGAGCTGCTTTTTTCTTGTCTTTATTCATTTTGTTTTTTCTTTATAGGTGAAATTATAGAATATTATGTAGAAGAGCCAGGGGCCACCTCAGCAGCAAGCCTTAATAGGTGATGTGCGGATACCAGCCAGCATCAGTATAGAAAAGTGTTACAGATAGCAATTAAATTTTGACAGCAATTCCTGTAACGCCTGGCAGGCTTTTCTTAAAGATAGGTATAAATAAATGAAGGAAAGATTTTTTGCCGGTTAAATGGCTGATTATTAATTTTTTTTGTGACTCGGGTCTTTGGTGGCAGCGGGATAAATCCTGATTACAGATGTGAGTCTGGAACCATTATTCATTGATCAACTTGAGTATGAAAGTAAATAGTATTGGTGGAAATTGAAGAAGCCGGATCTTGAATCCGGCTTCTTTTAATTATTTTAATATGGGCATTAATTACTTACCGGGAGTAATATCAATAATTACAGTCCTGTTGTAAAAGCGTTCTTCCGGAAGGTTATTCTCAAACGGTGTACGGTTAGGATCTTCTCCGAATCCAAAGGTCTCAAATTTTACATTTGTTTTTCCTGTAGAAGCTAAGGCTTTTTCAATGGTTTTTTGAGTTTCCATTGCTCTGCTATAAGATAATTTGCGGTTGTATTCTTCTTCGCCAATAACATCTGTATAGCCATGTATCATTACTGTAGATCCGGAAGTTACCAAAGGCGAAACCACATCAGTTAAGAATTTGCTGTAGGAGGC
>JAZQRF010000096.1:0-10974 GCA_045629485.1 Pelobium sp.
AATAGGGACTCAATGGATTATGCGTACCCTTACGGATATGGGCAGAGTGGATTTAGCCTATAAAATCGCAACCAATAAAACCTATCCATCCTGGGGTTATATGATAGAAAATGGTGCTACCACCATTTGGGAATTATGGAACGGCAATACAGCGCATCCAAAAATGAATTCTCAAAACCATGTGATGATGTTAGGCGATTTACTGATTTGGTATTATGAAAATTTAGCAGGAATTAAATCTGCGGATGCAGGATTTAAACAAATAGAAATGAAACCTGAAATGATTGAGGGGTTAAACTTTGTGAATGCATCTTTCCAAACTCCATATGGTGAAGTAAAAAGCCACTGGACAAAAAGTAAATCGGCATTCCAATGGAATATTACCATTCCTGCAAATTCTAAAGCTCAGGTTTACTTGCCAGCAAAGGACGCTTCTGGTATAACAGAAAGCAATAGAAAAATCCAGGGAAATAAAGATTTTAAGATTATATCAGCAGAAAATGGGAGAGTGCTGGTAGAAATAGGATCTGGTAATTATCAATTCAAAACTAAATTATAAACCAATAAACTATGAAAAAAATATTTTCACTATTGTTCTTAAGTTTTTTGATGGTGAATACCATCGCCCAAAATAATGAAGGCGAACAGAAAAAAGCGGAGGAATGGGTAGCTGAACTGAAGCTGAATAATAAACAAAAAGAGGAAAAAGTTAAGGCTTTAATTGCCACACACCTAATAGCTGTAAAAGATTGGCATAACAGTCATCCGGCAAGTACGGTTCCGGCAGGAATTAACCCAAGAACCGGAGAGAAATTGAATGAATTACACCGCTCTATCATCGCAGATTCTGCTATGCCAGGAGAAGTGCATAAAACCTTGATGGATGGGCTAAAACAAGAATTGAGTCCGGAACAAATCATTTTCATTTTAGATAAATACACCATTGGTAAAGTAGACTTTACGATGAAAGGTTATAAAGCCATTGTGCCGGATTTAACTGCAGAAGAAGAAAAGGTGATCAGAACCAATTTAGAAGAAGCAAGGGAAATGGCTATAGATTATAAGAACATGAAGCAGATCTCTGCCATTTTCGAGATATATAAAGATAAATCCGAAGCTTATCTAAATGCAAACGGCAGAAGCTGGAGACAGTTATATAAAGATTATACCAATAAAGTAAAGGCAGAAAAAGCAAAGAAATCAAATGAAAAATAAAATAATATTAGGTACCATCGTATGCTTTTTATCACTGTCTGCATTGCAAGCTCAGGAGAAAGTGTCGTCAAAATGGCAAAAAGGAGTTATCCAGGATGAATTTATTTACGATAAAGCACCTTTTCCATCTTGCCACTCTGCAACAATTGTAGAAACACCAACAGGCTTAGTTTATTCTTTTTTTGGAGGGACACGCGAAAGACATCCTGACGTGGAGATTTATGTTTCCCGTCAGGAGAGTGGAAAATGGTTAGCACCAGTTTCTGTCGCTGATGGTGTACAGGAAGACGGGAAAAGGTTACCTACCTGGAACCCGGTTTTATACCAGATTGACGGTGGAGATTTATTGTTGTTTTACAAAGTTGGACCAAAACCATCAGAATGGTGGGGAATGTTAAAACGGTCTAAGGATGGCGGCAAAACATGGTCTGCAGCAGAAAAACTCCCGGAAGGATATTTGGGTCCGGTTAAAAATAAACCTATTTTATTAAGCAACGGCAATTTAATTTGCCCAACCAGTACAGAAGGTAACGGTTGGAATATCCACTTCGAAATTACTCCAGACTTTGGTAAAACCTGGCGCAAGGTGGGTCCTATTGCCAGAGGCAATGATGATATTAATGCGATACAGCCAAGTGTGCTGGATCATGGTAACGGGAAATTGCAAATCCTGGCAAGAACACGTAATTGGGCTATTGCCGAGTCATGGTCGTATGATAATGGAGAAACTTGGACTCCTTTAGCAAAAACAACATTACCAAATAATAATTCAGGAACCGATGCAGTAACCATGAAAAATGGGAAGCATGTGTTGGTTTATAACCATGTATTGCCTCCAAAGGAAAATCCAAAAGGAGCAAGAACACCTTTGAATGTTTCTGTTTCGAAAGATGGTACCAATTGGAAGGCAGCATTAATTCTTGAAGATTCTCCGATCAGTCAGTATTCTTATCCAGCGGTAATCCAAACTTCAGATGGCCTATTGCATTTTGCCTATACCTGGAGAAGAGAAAAGATGAAGCATGTAGTTGTAGATCCAAAGAAACTAAAACTCAGAAAAATAAAAAATGGAGTATGGCCAAAAGTAAAAGGGTATACCGCTCCTGTTTTACAAGAGTATAAAAAAGAAGAAGAGTAAAAAATTTAGGCCAAATAAGAGGTATAACGAGATGCCAGAGCAAAGGATTTTAAAAATTAATTTTCCAAATAAATTGGTTTTTGGAAATGGGGTAATGACACAATTGGCTGAAGAACTTATTCAGTTGAATTGCAGAGAAGTGATATTATTAACAATTAAGCCTTTGCTTATCCAGCTCACGAGCTTTATAAGCGAACTGGAGCAAAATAATATTGTTGTTATAGTTGATGCAAGTATTGAACAGGAGCCAACTTTTAATGATTTCAAGAGCTTATTAAATCAATTAAAAGATTCTAATGCTGATACTGTAATAGGTATTGGAGGCGGAAGTGTTTTAGATGTAGCTAAATTAATAGCAGCTCAACTAGACAATTCTCAAACATTAGAAGAAATTGTAGGTAATGGTTTATTAAAAGGAAGAAACAAACGTTTAATCTGTGTTCCTGCTACTTCGGGTACTGGGAGCGAAGTTTCTCCAAACGCAATTTTGGTAGATGATGACAATCAGAAAAAGGGAATTATCAGTCCGTTTTTGGTACCGGATATGGTGTATGCAGATCCGCTGTTAACGCTAAGTTTACCGGCTTCCATTACAGCTGCAACAGGGCTTGATGCATTAACTCATTGTTTAGAAGCATTTACCAATAAATTTTCTCAGCCTTTTATAGATATGTATGCTTTTGAAGGGATGCGCTTAATAGCTGCAAATTTAGAAGAAGCGGTAAACAATGGTCAAAATAAAGAAGCCAGAAGCGAAGTCGCTCTGGGAAGTATTTTGGGCGGGTTTTGTTTAGGCCCAGTAAATACAGCTGGTGTACATGCTTTGTCTTATCCTTTAGGAAGCATGTTCCATTTACCACATGGCTTGTCTAATGCGCTATTGTTGCCTTATGTAATGGAATATAATTATGTAGCAAATCCAAAGAAATATGCAGAAGTAGCTGTTGCGTTAGGTTGCAGACGAGAAAATACCGACGAAGAAACTGCATTAGCAGGGATAGAAAAAATAAAAGAACTCATAAAAAAATGTAAGATTCCTTCTCGTTTAAGCGAGTTGAATATTCCTGAACACGCTATTGAAGAAATGGCAAATGATGCTATGAAAATCACCAGACTATTAATAAACAATCCAAGAGAAATCACTCTTGCCGACGCAAGATCAATATATACAGCAGCTTATTAAAATGAAAACAGAAAAAAAATACCAGGGAACAATTGTTCCGGTTATTGCACCGCTAACTGCAGACTATAAGCTGGATCAGGAAGCTGTTGAAAAAATATTTACCCACCTTTACAGGAGCGAAGCGGCACCTTTTATATTGGGTACCACGGGGGAATCGGCATCTTTACCCAATTCTTTTAAAGAAGATTATCTTAAAGCAGCTGCCAGGTTCAGATCAAAAGATACGTTGCTCTATGCAGGAATATCCTCGAATATTTTAGAAGATTCGATAGAATTTGCAAAAAGGTGTTTTGATGCAGGAGTAGATGCCGTAGCTGCAACTTTGCCAACCTACTATCATCTCTCAGAAGATCAAATGAAGAAGTATTTTATCCGATTGGCAGATGAAATTCCAGGACCATTAATTATCTATAATATTCCGGCTACTACGCACATGTCTATTTCCTTAAAGTTGATGGATGAGTTAAGTTACCATGAAAATATTGTGGGAACTAAAGATTCTGAGCGAAGCGAAAAGAGATTGGATGAATCTTTAACATTGTGGAAAGACCGTAAAGACTTTAGTCATTTCCTGGGTTGGGCAGCAAAATCTGCGTATGCACTAATTAACGGTAGCGATGGTTTGGTGCCAAGTACAGGTAATGTAACACCGGCAATTTACATGGAAATGTGCCATGCAGTGCTCAGCGGAGATTTTGAAAAGGCTTATCGTCATCAATCGCAATCAGATTTAATGGGGAATCTTTATCAGCATGAGCGCTCTTTAGGCGAATCTTTATGGGCATTAAAAGTATTGATGAAAGATTTGGGCTTATGCTCCTCCATTATGATGCCTCCACTACAGGGACTTTCTTTACAGGAAGAGAACGACCTTCGCAGAGCCTTCCACGAATTAATTAACAGAGAAAAAATCACACTCAATATATTAAGCAATGTCATATAAACCAATTATTGGAATAACAATGGGCGACCCTGCCAGTATTGGTCCAGAAATAGCTATAAAAGCGCTTTTAGAAAAAGAAATATATGATACCTGCCGGCCAGTATTGGTAGGAGACGCGGGTGTCTTTAATCATATAATCGAGAAATTGGGTTTAAAGACTAGTATTAACTCAATCAAAAAAGTAGAAGATGCCAAATTTGAATTCGGTAAACCGGATGTTTTTGACCTTGCAAACTTTAATATCGATGAATTAGAATTTGGAGTCGTATCTGCAAAGGCAGGAAATGCCTCTTTTGAATCAGTTAAAAAGGTGATAGAATTGGCATTGGCAGAAGAAATAGATGCTACAGTAACAGGGCCAATTAATAAAAAATCAATTAACGAAGCCGGCCATCATTTTGCAGGCCACACCGAGATTTATGCACACTATACCAATACCAAGAAGTATGCAATGCTTTTGGTTGAGGACAATATGAAGGTGATTCATGTTTCTACGCATGTTTCTTTACGCCAGGCCTGCGATTTGGTGAAAACCGACAGGATATTAGAGGTAGTTGAGTTATTGCACCACGGGATGATCAGCTTAGGAGAAGAGAACCTGAAAATTGGTATCGCCGGACTAAATCCACATGCAGGTGATTCTGGCTTGTTTGGTACAGAAGACGATTTGGAGATTTTACCTGCAGTTGAAGAAGCTGCAAAAAGAGGTTTTGATGTAGAAGGCCCTGTACCTGCTGATACGCTGTTTTCTAAGGCAGCAACTGGTTATTACGGTGGCGTGGTGGCCATGTATCATGATCAGGGACATATCCCTTTTAAACTCACCGGTTTTAAATGGAACCCCGAAAAAAAACAAATGGATACTGTAAAAGGTGTAAACATTACTATGGGATTGCCCATTATAAGAACTTCGGTAGACCATGGTACCGCTTTTGAAATTGCCGGTAAGGGCGTTGCCAGCCCAGACGCTATGTCACTTGCAATAGCTTCAGCAATTAAACTGAGCAAATATCGTAAAGAAAAAAAGTAGCTGTTGTGTAATTAAGTATTTAGGTGTTGAATATGATAGTAGTAATTGCAGATGATCTCACCGGAGCAGCAGAAATTGGCGGCATCGGCTTAAGGTATAATCTAACGGTTGAAATTACCTCTCCGGCAGATTTATCTTCGAGAGCCGACCTATTGATTGTGAATACCAACTCACGATCAAAATCTAAAGAAGAAGCGATGAACGAAATACGTTCTTTATGTGATCAATTAAAGCAGCTCCAACCTTTATTTATCTTTAAAAAAATAGATTCTGTATTAAGGGGGCATATTATTCCTGAGATCGAAATTCAGCTTAAAGCATTAAACTTAAAACGGGCTTTGCTTGTTCCGGCTAATCCTGCTGCAGGACGAAAGATCACAGATGCTACTTATTTTATTGATGGGATTCCAATTCATGAAACTGATTTTTCAAAAGACCCGGAATTTCCAATAAAAAGTTCTTCTGTATTGAAGATGTTGCCTGCCGAAAGCCTAAATATTGCAGTAAAAAATCATCTTTACGAATTGCCTTTAAACGAAATTGTTATTGGTGAGGTAGAAAGTGAAGAAGACCTAACTAGCTGGGCAAAAAAGATTGCAGATGGGATGTTAATTGCGGGTTCTGCAGCATTCTTTTCGGCAATTTTAGAGCAGAGATATACTTGCTTCACTAAACATTATAGAGAACATGTAGCTTTAGGATTCCCTTTACTCTACGTTTGCGGGACTAAATTTAATGCAAGTCATGCTTTAATTGAAGCATTAAAACTCAAAGGTAAGCCAGTGGCATACATGCCGGCTAATTTATTAAATGCCCAAAGTCATGATCATGATATTATTACATGGAGTAAAAAGATACAGGGCTTACTAGAAGAAAATGGCAAAGCTGTTATAGCTATAGATCAAAAAAATAGTTTTAGCGAAAATAAAGAAGCGGTAAACATAAGGAAGAATATGGCTTTGGCTGTTGCCGAAGTTTTTAAAAATAATAATATAGGCGAACTAATTATCGAGGGCGGAGCTACCGCATCAGAAGTATTAGAGCAATTAAATATTAATAAGCTTTTTGTTGTACAGGAGCTTTCACCTGGAGTAACCAGGAGTTTAACAACAACAAAGGGCCTTGCAATCACATTAAAGCCGGGGAGTTATACCTGGTCTAATAAAATATGGAAGTTTTAAATTCCAACTAATAAACCAAAATGGATAAACCTCTTTTAAGCATAGTAGATTATGCAATCATTATTGCTGTATTATTAATTACACTATATTTTGGATTAAGGTATGCAAGAAATCAAAACACTACAGAGGCCTATTTTTCTGCTAAAGGCCGGGTGCCGGCATGGGCTATTGGGATGTCTTTATTGGCAACCCTTATTAGTAGTGTTACTTTTTTAGGCTATCCGGGAGAAGGGTTTTCTTCCAATTGGATCCTCCTGGTCCAGGGCTTAATGGTTCCGATAGTACTGATGGGTACCATATGGTTTATTGTACCCCTGTACCGGAAAGTTATCGGTTTAAGTACCTACGAATATTTTGAAAAGAGATTTGGCTCTTTGGCCCGCTATTATAGCTCTATTGCATTCGTCTTACGTCAGTTTTCCGGCATGGGAACCGTATTTTATTTGTTGGCTGTAGCTTTATCGAGCATGACAGGCTTTAATACATTCCTTATTATTATTGTAGTTGGTTTGATCATTATTGCCGTAAATCTTATGGGCGGAATAGAGGCTGTAATATGGCTGGATGTTTTCCAGGGTTTTATGCTTTTTGCAAGTGGGATACTTTGTTTAGGAGTCATCATCTATTCTGTGGATGGAGGGTTACCCGAAATTTGGGACATTGCCTCCGCTAATGGGCGAACCGGCTTTGGTCCCTATGATATAGATTTTACCCGATTAACCTTTATCGTAATGGCTATTAACGGAATGTTCTATGCCATCCAGAAATACGGGACCGACCAAACCGTAATACAACGTTACCTAACAGCAAGATCAGATAAAGCAGCCATCAGAGCGTCTCTTTTAGGGATATTGTTAACCGTTCCGGTTTGGTCTCTTTTTATGTTTATTGGTACCGCTTTGTTTGTGTACTACCAGCAACAGCCATTACCGGATGGGGTAGGTCCAAATAGCGTATTCCCTTATTTCATCATGACCCAATTGCCTGTCGGCGTAGTTGGTTTTATATTGGCTGCCATGATTTCTGCTGCTATTTGTAGCCTGAGTGCCGATTTAAACTCCCTTGCTGCGGTAGGTATAGAAGATTATTACAAGAAAATACGTCCTGATAAGGTGGATAACGAATATTTAATAGCCAGCCGCTGGATGGTGGCCATATCTGGTATCATTTCTATTCTTATTGGCGCTATTTATATTAATGTTGGAGGCGAAGGTGTATTAGGAATCATCTTTACACTATATGCCATCTTCTCCGGAGGAATTGTGGGGATCTTTCTTTTAGGCGTTTTCTCGGCAAGAGCCAACAGGCAGGGGGTAAACATTGCAATTGTAATTTGTGTGATTTTTACTTCTTACGCTTTCCTTACCTCTACAGAAATTGGCTTTGGCGAAGAAAAGTTTTTACTGTTGGATTTTGGACCCTATAATTTTACGCATGACAAGCTGATGTTAGGAGTATACAGCCATCTAATTGTTATAGGGGTGGGTTACATAGCTAGTTTGTTTTTTCCGAAACCTGTATTGGATAGAAACCTGCTTTACAGCGGATGGATTGCAGGAAGAAGAGAAGAAAGAGAAAAGAAATCAAGATTATAATATTTAAAATAAGGATATGAAACAGCTGCTTTTTTTATTCCTCAGTACATTTGCATTGTTATCCTTTGCTCAGGAGAATGCAGATAACCAGTATAAAAAACCGCTTAAAGATGTGATTACAGCTATCGAGCAACGTTTCAATATCAAAATAAAATATAATGACGGGCAGGTAAAAGATAAATTTCTAACCTATGCAGATTGGCGCATCAGACCCTCTTTAGAAGAAACGCTCACCAATGTTTTTGCTCCTTTAGATCTTAAACTAAATAAAGAAGGCGAAAGGACCTATAAGTTAAAAGAATACGAATATTACCGTTGGGATGTGCAGGACGGATGGAAATACCTGGACACCCTTGCTTCACGCTACAACGACAGAAAGAGCTGGGAAGCCCGGAAAGATTCTCTTAAACCAGAATTATTTAAGGCGTTAAAACTGACTCCGCTACCTGCTAAACCAAAATCGAAACCTATCATTACCCCGAAAAGGATAATGGACGGCTATTCCGTAGAAAATATCGCTATAGAAATTATGCCTGGTTTATATGTTAACGGTTCTATTTACAAACCATTAAATATAAAAGGTAAAGTACCGGTAGTTTTAAACCCGGATGGTCATTGGTTCGATCATCGTTTTAGAAAAGACTGTCAAATTCGTTGTGCAATGATCGCCCGTATGGGAGCTATAGCCATCAGTTATGATTTGTTTGCATGGGGCGAGTCTGGTTTGCAGTTTGATTATGCCGATCACCGGAAAAGCCTTTCTATGACTGTTCAAACACTGGGTGGCATTAGAATTTTAGATTATTTATTGTCTTTAAAAGAGGTGGATAAAGATAGAGTGGGTATTTGCGGGGGCTCTGGCGGCGGCAGCCATACGACTTTAATGACTGCTCTTGACGATAGAATAAAACTGAGTATACCTGTAGTATCTCTATCTTCCTATTTTTATGGCGGGTGCCCATGCGAAAGTGGTATGCCCATTCACCTTTGCGGGGGCGGAACCAATAATGTAGAACTAGCCGCCATGGCTGCACCAAAACCACAGCTCGTGATTTCCGACGGAAAGGATTGGACAGCGCACATGCCTCAGCATGATTTTCCATACCTGCAAAAAATGTACGGCTTCTATGGCAAAACCAATCAGGTGCAAAATGTTCACCTTCCTGATGACGGACATGACTTTGGCTTTTCCAAACGTAAACCGGTGTATGATTTTCTAATCGAAAACTTCAAGCTAAACGGAAATAATGTAAAAGACAAAGACGGTAATTACGACGAGTCTAAATGCACCATAGAGAAAAAAGAAGCACTTTATGTATTTGGAGATAAAGGAGGACGGTTACCTGCTCATGCTATAAAAGGTTACGAAAACCTGGAAAAGCTGTTCTCAAATTAAAGCTGATACGTATGAAAATGGAAACCAATCGTCGTCAATTCATCACTAGTTTAAGTATACTTTCTACAGGTTTAATCCTGGGGAATTCATTATACGCTTTCGCTGATAAAAGCAAGCGTTATAAAATTGCTGTAATAGACCTGATGATTCTGAAAAGACAAAAGATCAGCGCTTTCCAGTTAGCAAAAGATATTGGAGCTGATGGCTTGGAAGTAGATATGGGAGGTTTAGGTAACCGGGATACTTTTGACAGTAAGCTTGCTGATTTGCAAACCCGACAAGATTATCTTGCAAAATCAAGAGAATTAAATGTAGAGATTTGTTCTATTGCAATGACAGGTTTTTATGCCCAATCTTTTGCAACCCGGCCAACCTATAAAAAAATGATTGCCGATTGTTTGCTCACCTGCCAGCAACTAGGAGTGAAGGTAGCCTTTCTACCGCTTGGTGTAAAAGGAGATTTAATTAAGAATCCTGAATTGCGGCCGGCTATTGTAGAAAGATTAAAGGTTGCCGGAGAAATGGCAAAAAAAGCAGGAGTGATTATCGGTATTGAAACCGCTTTAGATGCTCGTGGAGACAAACAGCTCCTTAAAGATATAGGATCAAAAAATATCAAGATCTACTTCAATTTCTCTAATCCTTTAAAAGAAGGACGCGATCTAATAGAAGAACTTCAAATCTTAGGAAAGAAAAGAATTTGCCAGATCCATTGTACCGATGAAGATGGCGTTTGGCTGGAGAAAAATACCCGTTTGGATATGTATAAAGTAAAAGAAACTTTAGATAAAATGGGCTGGAGAGGTTGGTTGGTGATAGAACGTTCAAGGGACGCCAGGTTTCCAACTAAAGTATTAGATAATTTCTCTGCCAATACTGCTTATATGAAAAAGGTGTTTCAATAAACACTAAATCCATTATACAGAGGGTTTTTCCTTCAAGAAGAAGACGAATTCCTTCAAAGAAAAGACGAATTATTTCAAAGAAAAGACGATTCCTTTCAAAGGAAAGACGATTCCTTTCAAAGGAAAGGCGGTTTCCTGCAATAAAAAGTTGATCTCTTTCTTGCGAATAGCCTCTTTGCGGCGTGTTAGAGAAGACTTTGCTTACTTTAAAGAGTACTCTAAACAATTAGAAAAGGAGAGCGTAAACCTTAAGCTGAAGAAACCCTAATTAGAATTATTTGCAGACCGGGATTTAATTTCTGCATTGATTGTCCTGATGCTTTTCGTATAAATAATAACCATCGGAAGGAAAAAAACAGGAATAAAAGTGGAAAAGCCTAAACCCCTT
>JAZQRF010000097.1:0-9663 GCA_045629485.1 Pelobium sp.
AAAAACCAGAAGTGGTGTCTCACAATATTGAAACGGTAAGAAGACTCACCAAAGAAGTGCGTATACAGGCTAAATACGACAGGAGCATGGAATGCCTTAAACGCATTTCTGATTTCGGTTTAAGAACAAAATCGGGAATTATGCTGGGTTTAGGCGAAACAGAAGCCGATGTATTGGAAACCATGGCTGATTTACATGAAGCAGGAGTACATGTATTAACCATTGGGCAGTACCTTCAGCCTACCAAAAATCACCACCCGGTGCTGGACTGGATACATCCTGATCAGTTTGCCAAATACAAAGAGTTCGGCATGAAGATGGGATTCAAATATGTAGAAAGTGGGCCGCTGGTAAGATCTTCTTACCATGCCGAGAAGCATCTATTTGATTTATAGCCTAGCTTACAAATTCTTTAAATACAAGAGGGATCTGTTTGATCACGTTAGACGCAGAAACGGAGTACATCGTTTGTGCCAGCTGTTCGCCTGCATAGCCATGGCTGAATACAGCTAACAATACTGCTTTATCTATGCTATAGCTCTGGGCTATTAATCCCGTAATCATCCCCGTAAGCACATCGCCCATGCCACCGCTTGCCATGGCCGGTGAGCCGGAAGAATTAAAATAGCACATCCCCTGCGGGCTAAAGATCATCGTATAACGGTTTTTGAGTACGATATATACATTTAAACGCTTGGCATTTTCAAAAGCTGAGGTTATTCTTTCCCACCAATTGGCATGATCTCCGAAAAGGTGGTCAAATTCCTTCTTATGAGGTGTAAGCACCGAATAAGGTGGAACTGAAGATAATAACTCTTGATTTTCGGCCAGTAAATTGAGCGCATCAGCATCTATGACCAATGGTTTTTTAAAGTTTTGGATCACATTTGTTAGCAGGCTGAGGCTCGCCGCATGGGTGCCCAACCCCGGCCCTATACCAACAACCTGGTATTTTTCCCAATCCAAATTCTCCAATTGATCGCGGTTCACATACATGACCTCAGGTATGCGGCTATTTAAAGCAGTTAAGCCAGTCGATGGTATAGCAATAGATGTTAAACCGCATCCTGTTTTGTGGCAGGCGCCGGCACACAAAAGTGCTGCTCCCATGGTTTCTTCGGCACCGGCAAATAACAGGGCATGCCCAAATAGCCCCTTATGATCAAAAGGCAGGCGTGGCTTTAGGTAGGTTTGCACATCTTTCTTCCAGAACCAATAGTAGGGAGAGCCCGTACTTTCTATAAAGTTTTCGTCTAACCCAATATTGACTACTTTCCATTCTTTGATATAGGGACTGGAGGCAGGTAATAAAAAATTAAGCTTTGGACGCTGGAATGTGATTACCAGGTCTGATTTAAAAATAGCTTCGCCTTTCACCTCTCCCTCTGAGGGTAAACCCGAGGGAACATCTACACTTACTTTTATTCCCGGGAATTGATTGATCTTTTTCACGATCCTGGCCCATTCGTCTTCCAGCGGACGGTTCAATCCTATACCGAAAAGTGCATCAATAATGAGATCGCTATGTTGCAACTCTAATTCAGATGCAAGTTTCAAATAGAATATGTTGGTATCTAGTTCCTGTAATAATTCTAAATTTCTGTTGAAGTCTACCGAGGCGTTTTCGCTAAAATCGGCAATAATCACGTTGAGGCCGGTGTACCTTTCCTGGATCAGCAAACGGGCAATGGCCAAACCATCTCCCCCATTATTGCCTTTACCACAATACACAGAAATTCGTAGATTTCTATTGGGATACCTTTCTGTAAACAACTTCACAAAAGCCTGAGAGGCCCTTTCCATTAACTCTATAGAAGTTATTGGTTCATTATCAATGGTATGTTGGTCTGCCAGCATGGTTTGCCTGGCATTTAAGAGTTTTAGCATATAGGGATACGAAATCGTAAAACATTAACACTAAAATAAATAAAATGTTTGTTGTGAAAAAAGGAGATAAGTTTAGAAGATTTACTCTTCACGAAGCTTTTTAATTTTCTCAAGTGCAATCACATCAATTTGATCTTTAGGCCGATTTGCTGCTTTCTTAGCCTGAATTAAATGATTAATATGAAGAAATGGAACCCGAACATCTAAAATATCTGCAATAGACGCTAGCTGATAGGCTTGGTCAAAAGTATATTCTTCGAGGCCTTTAAGCGAAGTCATTATATCTATTTCCAGCGTATTATCAAGACGAAAAGTTGTCCAACCCGCTACAAATTGCATAGTCTCGATTCCTGAAAAATCACCAAGCCCATAATTTTTGAAGGCTTCTCTTAATTTCCTTCTATTTGATAAAGAATCATTGAGCCATATATCAACATCATTAGTAGTTCTGTGATAGCCATGAAGGTTCGTAGCTATACCACCAATCATAATAAATTCTACCTGATTGGCAAGCAGATTGCGCCAGAGCTTTAATAATTCTTCATCAAAAATATCCATTATTTCTTTTCAATCTTAACATACGGCTGATGAGTGATTTTTGAATTTCTTAACATGATATCCATTTTCATCAACCTTGTCATGATAAAAAAACGTTCAGTATAAGACCTTGTTAAGGCTAACTTTAATTGCTCCAGCTCGGCCTTTTCATAATCGGCGGCAGGTTCTTCCAGTACATTTAATTTCTTATCTTTCATAAGACAACAGCTTAAATACTCATTTAAAGATAGTTAAAAAATCCCTAAACCTTAGCTGTGCCCGCCATCTCTTTTTTCAGGAACTTACCTGTAAAACTGTCTTTACAATTTGCCAATCCCTGTGGTGTCCCTGCAAAAACAATTTTCCCGCCTCCAGAGCCACCTTCAGGACCTAAATCTATTACATGATCTGCTACTTTCACCACATCCAAATTATGTTCTATCACCAAAACGGTATTTCCTTTATCTACTAGCAGGTTAATTACCCCGAGCAATACATTGATGTCTTCGAAATGCAGACCCGTTGTAGGCTCATCTAATATATAAAAAGTATTGCCGGTATCTTTTTTAGAAAGCTCGGTTGCTAATTTTACCCGCTGTGCTTCTCCACCCGAAAGTGTGGTAGACGATTGGCCTAAAGTAATATAGCCCAAGCCCACATCTTTTAGGGTTTTAATCTTGCGGTAGATAGAAGGAATATTTTCGAAGAACGTAACTGCATCTTCTATACTCATATCCAGCACATCACTAATAGATTTTCCGCGGAAGCGAACTTCCAAAGTTTCCCTGTTGTAGCGCTTTCCGCCACACTCTTCGCACAGCACCTGTACATCGGGCAGGAAATTCATTTCAATGACTTTCATTCCCCCGCCCTGGCAGGTTTCACACCTTCCACCTTTTACGTTAAAAGAGAAACGACCTGGTTTATATCCACGGATTTGCGCTTCGGGCAGTGCCACGAATAAATTCCTGATATCAGAAAACACGCCTGTATAGGTGGATGGGTTAGACCTTGGCGTACGGCCAATAGGTGTTTGGTCTATCTCTATTACTTTATCGATATGTTCCAGTCCTTTAATTTCTTTAAAAGGCATGGGTTGCTTTTTGGCCCTAAAGAAATGTTTATTCAATATAGGGTATAAAGTTTCGCCAATTAAAGTAGACTTCCCACTACCCGAAACGCCAGTTACACATATTAATTTTCCTAATGGGAAATCAACACTTACATTTTTAAGGTTATTACCGGTTGCGTTTTTAAGCGAAAGAACTTTTCCATTTCCTTCTCTTAATTTTTCGGGAATGGCAATTCCTTTAATGCCATTTAGGTAAGATGCCGTTAAGGTATTTGATTTTAACAACTCGGCTGGTGTCCCTTGTGCCACTACTTCTCCGCCATGAACACCGGCTGACGGACCCATATCTATCACATAATCTGCTTCAAGAATCATGTCTTTATCATGCTCTACCACCAAAACCGTATTACTAAGATCTCTAAGATCCTTTAAAGCATTTATCAGGCGGTCGTTATCCCGCTGGTGCAAACCAATAGAAGGTTCATCAAGGATGTACATGACATTCATTAATTGCGAACCTATTTGGGTAGCCAATCTTATACGCTGCGCTTCCCCACCAGAAAGTGTACGGGCAGTTCTATCTAGGGTTAAATACTCTAAACCTACATCCAGCAAAAAGCCTATCCTTGAGCGGATCTCTTTTAAAATTTCTTTGGCAATTACATTCTGCCTTTCAGACAGCCTGTCTTCCAGGTTATCGAACCAGGTTTGCAGGTTACGGATATCCATTGAGGCGAGCTCGAAGATATTCTTTTCATCAACTTTAAAGTTTAGGGACTCCTTCTTTAATCTTGCCCCTTCGCAAACCGGGCATTTTTTTAAGACTCTGTAACCATCAAGGTCGGCATTGGCCGATTCACTTTTCTTTTCACTTTGCTCTTCGAGCATTTTTATCACGCCATCAAACTCGATCTGGTAATTCTGTACATTCCATTTATTATATTCTACCGGAACGGTTACCAACTCTTCGGTGCCATGCAGTAAAATCTTTATGGCTTCTGGACTAAGTTTTTCTATAGGTTGGGATAAAGAAAAATTATACTTTTTGCCCAGGGCTTTTATGACCTGGAAGATCCAGGTTTCGCGATAATCTCCCAAAGGAGCCAAACCACCGTTTAAAATGCTGAGTTTCTTATTCGGGATTACCGAATCTTCATCAATATCAAAGATATAACCCAGGCCATCGCATTCAGGACAAGCGCCGTAAGGCGAATTGAAAGAAAAGGTATTGGGTTGAGGCTCATCATAAGAAATACCGGTTGTAGGGCACATCAGGTATTTTGAAAAATGATACACATTATTTTCTTTATCTGATATTTTTATGATGCCTTTGGCAATTTTAAGCGCCTGTTGTATAGATGAATATAAACGTTTCTTATCATCTTGAGTTACAATGAGCCTATCGATAACTGTTTCTATATCATGGATCTTGTACCTGTCCAATTGCATTTTAGGGGTCACATCCACAATTTCTCCATCTACTCTTACTTTTAGAAAACCCTGTTTCCTGATTTGTTCGAACAATTCGCGGTAATGTCCCTTTCTTCCTTTAACCACCGGGGCAAGAATGTTTACGGGTTTGCCGTCGAACTGCTTTAAGATCTGGTTTAAAATCTGGTCTTCAGACATCTTTACCATCTTCTCGCCGGTATTGTAAGAATAAGCATCTCCTACACGGGCAAACAGCAAACGCATAAAGTCGTAAATCTCGGTAATGGTACCTACCGTAGAACGTGGGTTTTTAGAAGTAGTTTTTTGCTCGATGGCAATTACCGGGCTCAGCCCCGAGATTTTATCAACATCCGGACGCTCTAAACCGCCCATAAACTGGCGGGAATAGGCAGAGAAAGTTTCCATATACCTTCTTTGCCCTTCGGCATAAATGGTATCAAAGGCTAAAGAAGATTTCCCTGAACCACTTAAACCGGTAATAACAACCAGCTGATTCCTGGGAAAAGAAATATCTATATTTTTTAAATTATGAACCCTGGCACCGTAAACTTCAACATCACTTTGTTCTCCAAGATCAATAGGTTTTTTACTCATAAAAAAGCTTCCTGCTCTAAATAAATGCGTATGGTATCCAGGATGCTTTATCCTCCTGAATATCAAAATGCAAAATTAACAAAAAAAGGCTGGACCACAGACCCAACCTTATTTTTAAAATGTCATTTTATGTGACCTTTATTTTTAGAACTTATAAGCCAATGTGGTAATAAACTGGCGTGGAGCAATAGGGTTTACGCTATAGTTTTCGTGTACATAATAATTGAACTTATTCGAAATATTAGACACTTTAGCCAAAATACTTACTTTTCTAAAGGAATATCCGGCAGATAAATCAAAGGTTGTGAAAGCGTCTAAAGGAATAATTCTGTCATCTGTACGATTTTTTGTATTATTCCAACCAGCATTACGCTTACCTGTATAAAATGCAGAAGCTCCTAGTTTCAAACCTTTAACTTTTCCGTCTTGAAAAGTATAAAATAAAGTTCCATTTCCTGTGTGTGCGGTACTTCCTACCAAACGCTCTCCTTCTTTAACTCCAGTAGTAGATATAGTATTGGTATATCTCATAAAATTATAAGAATAACCAGCGATAAAGTTTAAACCTCTTAAAATATTACCCGTTACATCTAATTCCACGCCATCACTTGCTGTTTTACCAGTAAATTCTTTCATATTAGGATCTGGAGTAGATCCATCTGCCAACATCAGAGTTTGAGATAAACGATTATTCTCTATTCTGTACCATGTAAGGTTAGTAGAAAATCTACCTCCAAAGAAGTCATTTTTAATACCTGCTTCAAATTGATCTATGAGAGAGGGCCCCATAGGAGCTAAGTTTATATCATAACCAGTATTTGAAGTGAAATTATTAGCATAACTTACATACACGCTTGTGGAATGTAAAGGCTGATAAATAACACCAAATTTTGGAGAAAAAGCTTTATCTACTTTTGCTCCTGCTGGGTTATTAACATTAGTTGATGTTTGCCCATCGGCATAATTATATTTCTTGCTTTCGGGAGTTCTTTGGTAAGTCCAGCGCAAACCGGCTAACACTTTAAATTTTTCACTTAATTTTACTAAATCTTGCACAAAAGCACCTGTTCTAAATATATCTGTAGTCGTTCTTGTAGAATAAGATGATTCAGGAATGTCGCTTCTTAATGCGTATTTAGAAAAATTAAATAAATTAATCTTATCGTATGCAGTTCCACCAGTTATATTAAAGGCATAAGCATCTGTATTGGACTGATCTGCATCCGCTCCCACTAAAATGGTATGCTTAACTTTACCAGTAAACAATTCGCCGGTTAAATTAATTTGTTGATTAAAAGTAAATTCTTCTGATTGAGTACGGTTTAAAGTTCTATTAGCATCGCCATTTATATCAGCTTGAATGCGCTCTGCACCAAAATAATTCCTATTGTATGATTGTAAACCTGCTATAACATTCAATTTCCAAATCTCATTAAATTTATGATTAACATTTAATTGCGTAGTTACCTGGTCGGTATTATTGTATGCCCATGGGGTATTAACAAAAGTACTTCTGCCTACTGTTTTATTAATTTTACCATCAACAGAACCTATACCAAAATCTGGAGTATAATCACTTTTAAGATAATCACCTTGTAAAAGAAATTCAGTTTTCTCACCTAATTTATATAATAAAGAAGGGTTAACATACACCCTATCAGCGGTTACATTATTTCTAAAACTGCCAGCATCTTCATATGTACCAATTACTCTAAATGCTAAATCTTTAGTCACAGGACCATATACATCGACTATTGGCTTATACAAATCGTAACTGCCTGTTCTGAAAGAAACTTCTCCTCCATTCGTAAATTTTGGTTTTTTTGTCACCATATTCACAACCGCACCGCCTGTTACTCCGCCGTATTGTAATGCAGCACTTCCTTTTAAAATCTCAACTGATTCTAAAGTGCTTGCTTCTGGCATAGAACCGGTTGATGCTCTCATTCCATTTTTAAATATATTATTAGTGCCTAAGCTGTATCCTCTTGCAAAAAAGTTTTCATTAACTGCTCCTCTATTGGCACCTAAAGCTACGCCGTTAACGTTTTTCATTACATCACTTAGCCTATTTACCTGTTGATCTTCAATAACCTGACGTCCTATAATCTGAATACTTTGAGGTAAATCTCTTGCAGCAATACCGCTTTTACCAACGCTAACAGATTTGTTATTGATAGAATTATAGCTTGTAACGGTTACTTCTTTTAATTCCGAAGTGTTTTCTGAAAGTGAAACGTTAATCTTACTTGAAGCATTTGCGCTAACCTGAACAGTCTGCTCAATTGGACTGGTACCCAGGTATGAAACAATTACAGTATAATTACCTGCGTTAAGAGATCCGAATCTGAACTCTCCATTTCCATCTGTTAAAGTGCTTTTATTTAATTCTTTAACACTTACTGTTGCCGCTTCTGTAGCATGACCATCTTTACTTTTTACCTGACCAACAATAGCACCCTTTTGAACTTGCGCAGAAATGGTTAAGCTAAATAGCTGAAAGAGAATAAATAGTTTGAACGTAAAAGTTTTCATATTTTAAATTGAAATATTACTTATTTATTATTAGTCTAAATAGACGAAGCAAATGTAAAACTTTTCTGTTATTTAGAACAAGTTTAAATAAAAATATGTTGCAAAAAAAAAGGGAAGCCTTGCTGGGCTTCCCTTAATCTAAAATGAATTCACTAATTAATCTTTATAGGCTAACAAGCGTCTTGAATTTTGAATCTTATAACCATACTTCACAGGATTCTCTATTACTTCTTTCATAGAAATTAAGCTGTAAACATATTTCCCTGTTTCTTTATTTAATTTTAAGCGGTAATAATTATCTTCCTGCTGGTGGCTAATTTGTCTTTTCAAACTTCCCTCCCCTACATTATAAGCCGCTGCAACCAAGGTCCAGCTGTTAAAAATCTTGTACAGGTCTTTTATGTACCGGGCCGCAGCTACGGTAGATTTTCTAACGTTGTTTCGCTCATCAATGTTTCCGTTTACTGTTAAACCATAATCCCGGGCGGTTTGCGGCATAAATTGCCATAAGCCCGCGGCTCCTTTTGGAGAAACCCTGCCATGTGCCATACCGGATTCTACCAAAGGCATGTATTTAAAATCATCAGGGATTCCGTACTCGGCGAGAATAGGCTCTATTATCGGAAAAAATTTCTCAGCTCTTTGATGTAGCTTGAGGGTTTGCATTCTATAAAATGAATTCGCTTTTAAAGCTTTTTGCATTTTATAATTAATCTTCTTATCACCCAGAGGGAGGTGCTCATTTGCGAAATTTAGTACTTTTCTTTGTTCTTCTTTTTCCTCTGCTTTTACTGTTGCTTTTACTTTGTTTTCTATCGGATCAATCACTTTCATAAACCCGGTGGAGTAGCTGTAACCAAACATTTTTGTGAGTACACAAATGGTCAATATGAAGCTACAAGTAACTACGCTTTTTCTTATCATAATTCTTGTTTTAATCACCACTTTAATTAAAAAGTATGCAAAAGTACATTTTATAATTCACATTATCAAATAGTTACAAAAACCACCGTTTTTTAACCTTCATTTTAGCGTGTTTTTCAGGCCAAATTACACCCTATTATTTTACACAGATTAACCCAAAAAAGTGGGTTAATTTCCTTACCTTTGGTGCCCCCCTAAAGGGTTAATATTAATAACATGCCATTTAATAAAAACAGGAACAGTCGCGACGACAAGTCCGGAAAAGATCAAAATAAATCTCCGAGGTCAGGAACATCCGGAAGGCCAAAATCAGGCAAATCATTCTCCTCAGATTCTTCATCCAAGCCAGGTTCAGCCTTCAGAAAAAAAGCTGACGATGGGAATTCAAAAAGCTACAGAGGTTCCGGAGCTGACAGAAAACCTTATGGTGATAAAAAAGAAGGCGGATATGGATCGGAAAGAAAATCTTTTGGCGACAGAAGAGAAAGCTCCGGAGACAGAAAGCCGCATGGTGATAGAAAAGAAGGCGGATACGGAGCAGAAAGAAAATCTTTTGGCGACAGAAGAGAAAGCTCCGGAGACAGAAAGCCGCATGGTGATAGAAAAGAAGGCGGATACGGAGCAGAAAGAAAATCTTTTGCCGACAGAAGAGAAAGCTCCGG
>JAZQRF010000098.1:0-4629 GCA_045629485.1 Pelobium sp.
AGATTATTCTCCGGGAACAGATATTTCCCGCTATAAAAATATTCCTGTACCAACCTCTTACATGGCCATAAACTCTGATTATGATTTTGTTGGCGGGTACGAACATGATGCTCAGGCTGGTTTGCTGCATGTGGCCAATCATCATGTGTCGCCGGGGAAAAAGCAATGGACTTGGGGGCATAGCGATTTTGGACAGGCATGGGACAGGAATCTTACTGATGAAGACGGGCCCTATATTGAACTGATGACAGGAATGTTTACCGACAATCAGCCTGATTTTACCTGGTTGATGCCCAATGAAGAAAAGTCATTCACGCAATATTTTTTACCTTACAGAGAGCTGGGCGTTGTAAAAAATGCGACTAAAGACATCCTTATCGCTCTAAATAAAACTGCAAATAAGGTTGAGCTAAAAGTTTATGTCACTTCTTTACAGGAGAATATCACCCTTCGATTATTTACCGGAGAACATGCCGTTTTTGAAGATAGGATTTCACTCTCTCCAGAGTTAGTATACACTAAAGAATTGGTGCTTTCGGGAGATGCAGATGAGCAACTTTTACTGTTTATTTATAGCGCAACAGGAAAGGAGATGTTGAGGTATGATTCTTCAGCAAGCCAAAAAAATGAGATGCCGCAAGCAGCTAAACCCGCTTTAGCTCCTGATGAAATAGGTAATAATGAACAATTATTTCTTACCGGTCAGCACCTGGAGCAATACCGTCATGCAACTTATAGTCCTGTTCCTTATTACGAAAAGGCTTTAGAAAGAGATGGGGGAGATGTTCGTAATAATAATGCTTTGGGACTATGGTATTTAAGACGTGGCCAGTTTGCAAAAGGCGAACCCTATTTCAGGAAAGCGATAGCAACTATTACCCAAAGAAATCCAAATCCGTATGATAGCGAACCTTATTATAACCTGGCTTTATGTCTTAAACATCTTCATCAGCAGGATGAGGCATATAAATATTTTTATAAAGCCACCTGGAGTAATGCCTGGAAGGATACGGGTTATTTCGCGGTGGCACAAATTGACGTTGCCCGGGGCGATTTAGAGTTGGCATTAGAACATATTAATTTTTCTATAGACCGCAATGCAAATAATGGCAAAGCTTATGTTTTAAAGGCCGCTATTTGGCGCAAATTGGGAAACCAAGAAGCAGCTCTTGAAGTACTAAAAAACGCATTACAAAGAGACCCTTTTAATTTTGGAGCCTTGTTTGAAAAAGCTAATGCGCTTAAATTATCAGGGCAAGAAGAAGAAAGTGAAAAAGTACTGAGTCATTTGATGGAGCTTTCCAGGAATTACGAGCAGAACTTTATAGCCTATACCATAGATTATATAGCAGCAGGCCTATTTATCGAAGCGGCATCCCTTTTAGCTTGTTTAAATAAAAAGGAGAATTTGAATCCATTGATTTATTATTATTCAGGGTTTTTGGCTCATAAAGTAGGCGAGAATGAGCAGGCGATGAGCTGGTTTAAAAAGGCGGCAGCTGCCGATCCGTATCTCTGTTTCCCTAACAGGTTGGAAGAGATAGAAATTTTGAAAGTTGCGATTTCTTTAAATCCGTCTGATGCAAAAGCACCTTATTATCTGGGCAATTTGTTTTATGACAAGCGGCAGTATGCAGAGGCCATAGGTTATTGGGAGCAATCTGTTAACCTGGACAATTCTTTTCCAACAGCTTACAGAAACCTGGGAATTGCCTGCTTCAATAAATTAAATGACCCAAAGCGGGCTTTAGCTTACTTAGAGCAGGCATTTGAACTTGATAAAACTGATGCGAGGATATTAATGGAGCTCGACCAGCTTTATAAAAGATTGAACAGAAGTCCGGAAGAAAGGCTGAAATTCCTGGAAGAAAATTTGAAAACAGCTGTACAGCGAGACGATGTTTACCTCGAAAGGGCTGCACTTTATAATTTTATCGGAGCATACGAAAAAGCATTGGACTTAATTTCAGAAAGGAAATTCCATCCATGGGAAGGAGGCGAAGGAAAAGCTTCGGGGCAATATATTTATAGCCTTGTTGAGCTGGCAAAGTCTATGATAAAAGATGGAAATCATTCCGATGCTATAATACTTTTAGAGAGAGCCCGGGTATATCCTCATAACTTAGGCGAAGGTAAGCTCTTCGGTGCACAGGAAAATGATATATTTTATTTCTTGGGATGCGGATACGAAGGTTTGGGTGAGGCTGAGAAAGCTAAAGATTATTTCACAAAAGCAACTGTTGGTTTAGACGAGCCCTCGGCAGCTATTTTTTATAATGATCAACAGCCGGATAAGATATTTTATCAAGGTTTAGCATGGAACAAATTAGGGCATAACGAAAAGGCTGCAGCAATTTTTAATAAACTTATTAAATACGGAAAGGAGCATATAAACGATGAGGTGAAAATAGATTATTTCGCAGTATCCTTACCAGATTTGCTGATTTTTGAAGATGATATGGCATTGAGAAACGAGGTCCATTGTTTATTTATTCAAGGTCTTGGATTTTTAGGTTCTCAAAAACAAGAAGATGCCAGGGCTGCCTTTGTATCGGCACTATCAAAAGATGCGGAACATTTTGGAGCTAAAACTCATCTTGAAATGATCAAGCAGGAAGTTCCTATCGGACGGATAATATGAATATTAGCAGCTTAGCTAGCTGCCAAATTAAAAAGGGAACAAAACCTAAGTTTTGTTCCCTTTTATATGGTGAAGATATTCCGGTTTAAACCGTCATGATATCTTTTTCTTTGACTTCTACCATTTGATCGATCTTAACGATAAAAGCATCAGTTATTTTCTGAACCTCTGCCTCACCAACTTTTATTTCATCTTCGGAAGCACCATCATTCTTTAATTTTTTGATACTTTCATTTGTGTTTTTCCTGATGTTTCTGATGGTAATTCTTCCTGCTTCCGCCTCTTCTTTCATCTTCTTTACCAAATCTCTCCTTCTTTCTTCGGTAAGTGGAGGTACGTTTAAGCGAATCACGATACCATCGTTCTGAGGGTTAAGTCCAACATTCGATATGATAATGGCTTTTTCAATAGGGCCTATCATTGCTTTTTCCCACGGCTGTACAACAATGGTACGAGCGTCAGGGGTGTTTATGTTCGCTACCTGAGCCAGGGGCGTAGGTGCGCCGTAATAATCTACTACTACGCCATCCAACATTGAGGGTGAAGCTTTTCCTGCCCTAATCTTAGTAAATTCGTTATCTGTATGAGCAATGGCTTTTGCCATTGTTTCTTTTGCTTCGTCTAATTCTAACTTAATGAATTCGTTCATCTTTAAATTATTTTGAATAAAATAAGCTGTTTATTTTACTAATGTACCAATTTTTTCGCCTTCTATCAGTTTCATCAGGTTGCCTTCCTTGTTCATATCAAACACGATAATAGGTAATTTATTTTCGTCACATAAGGTAAAAGCTGTCATGTCCATTACATTTAATGCTTTCTCGTATACCTGGACGAAGGATAATTCATCAAATTTAGTAGCTGAAGCATCTTTTTCAGGGTCGGCAGTATAAATGCCATCCACTCTTGTTCCTTTCAATACCACATCGGCTTTAATCTCAATGGCTCTTAAAGCAGCCGCAGAATCTGTAGTAAAATAAGGGTTTCCGGTACCTGCACCAAAAATCACTACTCTGCCTTTTTCGAGGTGTCGCATAGCTCTTCTGCGGACGTAAGGCTCACAAATTTGCTCCATTTTAATTGCAGATTGCAACCTGGTGAAAACGCCAACAGTTTCCAGGGCGTTTTGTAAAGCCATAGAATTAATTACTGTGGCCAGCATGCCCATATAATCTGCCTGGGCCCGATCCATACCGGATTTTTCTGCACTTAACCCTCTAAAAATATTTCCTCCGCCAATTACAATTGCTACTTCTACTCCACGGTCTCTTACGGCTTTAATTTCTTCTGCATATTGTAAAACTCTGGCGTTGTCTATACCGTATTGCTGGTCGCCCATAAGGGATTCTCCACTCAACTTTAACAGGATTCTTTTATATTTCATTTAAGGGGGATTTTGGCAAAAATAGGAATTTATCTTAATAAAGAGATAAGATTTTGGATTTTGCCCCTAACCGGTATCAGCATTATCGTAAAAGGTTACTAGAAATAAAAAAATCCCTGGCTAATAAAAGCCAGGGATTTTTTTACAGGATGTATGCTTAAATTAAGCTCCTAAAACAACTCTTTTGAAAGCAGTAACAGTTAAACCGTTAGATACTTCGCCTAAGAATTTGCGAACATCTTTAGAAGAGTCTTTAACAAATTCCTGGTTTAATAAAGTTTGCTCTTTGTAGAACTTGTTTAATTTACCGGCAGCAATTTTTTCAACCATTTCTTCTGGTTTACCTTCTGCTCTGATTTGTTCTTTAGCAATTTCTAATTCTCTTTCGATTACGTTAGCGTCAACATCAGCTTTATCAACACCTACCGGGCTCATTGCTGCAATTTGCATCGCAACATCTTTACCAGCTTCGTCTAATCCAGCGCCATTTTGGTTAAAGCCAACCAATACACCTAAACGGTAGTTTCCGTGAATGTAAGCAACAACTTTTTCAGCCTCTATTACTTCATATTTAGAAACACCAATTTTTTCTCCGATTTTTCCT
>JAZQRF010000099.1:0-4703 GCA_045629485.1 Pelobium sp.
CTCTCCCCATTTGTTCATATTTGACTTTCGCAAGGGGCGGGTACATCATTAGGATAAGGCCAATAGCTAATGGAATATTGGTAGTACCGGAAGAGAATGAGTGGATAAACCCTGCTGAAGAGGGTACCAAATAACCCAAAGAAACTCCGGCCACCATTGCCAAAAAAATCCATAAGGTGAGGTACCTGTCCAGAAATCCTAATCCATTTTTTTTGACTGCTGGTGCACAATTTGTTGCAGACATCTTATTTTAATTTATACTTCCTGCTAAATGAATATTACGCTCTACAAAGTCTTTCGAAAAATCTTTAACCATCTGCCTTACAATCACAAACTGGTTCATAATCTCCTCTTCTGTCCCAGTTGCTTTCGCAGGATCCGGGAAATTATGGTGGATCTTTTGTGCATTTGTGGGGAAATACGGACAGCTCTCTTTTGCATGATCGCAAACGGTAATTAAATAATCAAAGTCGATCGCTCTGTACTCATCAATGTTATTGGAAGTATGGCCGGAGATGTCGATACCGTCTGCCTTCATCACGGCTACCGCCTTAGGGTTAACCCCGTGAGTTTCTATTCCGGCACTGTAAACCTCTGCTTGGTTTGCTGCAAAGTGTCTTAAATATCCTTCTGCTATTTGGCTCCGACAACTGTTTCCGGTGCACAATACTAATATTCTTTTCATTTTTATAATGATTATAATTAACAGCAACCGCCGCCCGGTTTGCAAGCTGAAGCTCCAACAGCAAGGTTTTTCATTTCGATTTTTTGTTTTTCTGCAGGAATCCCACATTTATCCATTGCAAGACATGCCGTGGTTTTAGCTACTAATAGAAAATTTTTGCCATCGTAAGCCAAGTCATACCTGCCAATTGTCTCCGACTGGTACTCCACTTCTATTTCCAGGTCATCCATACCCAGCACTTTTTCCGATAGTGAGATAATGCTCAGTAATTTACCAGCCTTTAAACGGTGTTCGTAATCATCGGCATCCCATAGCTGAAAATTCGCTACCTTTTCATGCCTTACTGTACCTCCGCAATCGATAAAATCCTTTGTTACTATACCCACTTCGGTGACATGGAAGTGCTCAGGTACCGCATTGCCATTTTCCAACTTAAAATTCACTCCTTCAGCCGTAGCGAGGATCTCTTTTATTTCTGAAAGTTTCATCATTAATGTATTTAAAGTATTATTGCAATATTACGATTGTATTAAACAAAAAATTTTAACAACACCCTGTCTCGCCCTTATAGGCAGAGAAGAATTGGCTAAGCTGACTTTCAAAGTTCTTCCATACTATAGGATTGATGCAATAGCATACGCTCACCCCTTCGATGGACCCCTGTATGATCCCTGCATTTTTCAACTCCTTTAGATGCTGGGAAATAGTAGCTTGTGCCAAACCCAATTCTCCTACCAGGTCGCCGCAAATACAGGCATTGGAAACAAGGATACGCTGCAGGATGGCAATCCTCGCAGGATGTGCCAACGCTTTAAGCAAACCAGCAAGCTGGTTCTGTTCGTCTGTAAATATTTCTGTTTTTGTGAGCCCCATATATACATCGCAATATTACGATATACAATCGAGAATTGCAAAATTAATGTGGAAAATTATTCGGCGAAGTTAAGGATACATTAGGGCTTCTACCCCTATTGATAGTAGTAGCTTTTGGCTGTAATTGGCTTCCCTTGACAGCAATTGGCGTTTTGCCTAACCATAACCGAAAATTGCTTTCTTACTGTAAACGTATTTCAGTATAGGACACTGGAGAGATTACTGGCCAGTGAAAAGGAAAAGGTGGAGATTTTGAAAAACAAATAATAGCAATAGGTACAGGCTTAAGTAAATCCTACATATTTTAAAGGCGAATAAACCTGATGTAGTCAGAAGGTATCCCATATCTGAACTGGCTTTGTTTGGTTCATTTGCCAGGTGCGATGACCATGAAACTCCTTCCGGGTAGAAATTCCCATAACTGGTTAGGTGTTAATGGAAGACACCTATCAAAAAAGATCCTCTTAAAAAGAAAATACACCTATCACCCCTGAAGCCTCGAATTCACTCGTTTTCGCTGTACTTATCAACTTATTCCTATAATTGAAAAAACTAAACTGCAGGCCAACCATCAGCACATCTCCTGTCTTTATCTTTTTCGAAAAACGGAACATCACTTCTTTTGCAGGAATTTCCGAATCGGTGCAATCAAAACGCATTTCTACCAGCTCCTCAGCCTTCTGCTTATTCCTGCTGAAATCAAATACAACTGCCATTAATCTTAAGCATATGCTCCTTGTGGTCCTGGGAACCCTAATTTGCCTGAGGTCTATCTTCGGCAACGATACAATCACCCTATTCTTATGGTCTATGCGGCAGATGGGATCCTCCCGCAAGTGCGGGTGAAAAATGGCCTGGTCATTGAAAGCGAACTGCTCCAGATAATCAAAATTCCACAGCGCTGCATTTTTAGCAGAGTGCTCCTGCTTAACTACCTTACGCATAACGCTTCTGACGCGATTGTGCAACACCCTGTTGTTGAGGTAGGAAGGAATAAGATCTTCGAACGAACGGTACAATAACCTGGCAGCCGCACTGGCTACACCAAATGACTCCGAACTTCTCTGAGTGGCTGTCGTTTGTGTAACCCCACCTTTACCGGGAGCTCGTCGGGTAAGGTACATGCCTCTCCACTTGTAGTAAACAATGCCCTCAATCGTTACTCCCTCTAAGAAAACTGGTCCTTTCTGAATAGCCATGATCATTTGTTTTTTCCTGCTTCAATTTAGCGAAAATTTCAAATAAAAAAGCCCATAGAAACCCCTTACAGCAGGCCTGTACGCATCTTCTTCGACTCAAGTCCACTAGCTAGGTGGACTTGAGTCGAAGAAGGTACGGCCAAGACCCCTATAAATCTTTGACAAAAGCACCTTTTTCTTCATCATTTGTAAAAAACGGGTATGGCAGGGTAAATAAGACTGTAGATAACACAACCGCTTTCAATATCTCCTGTTAAGTCCCTTTTAATCAGCAATAGAGGTAGAATGGTAAAATCTGAGAGAATAGAATTTAAACTCCGACAATGACAACAGGGTACACTCCCAGAACGCTGACAGGGTTTGAAACCCTGTCAGCGTTAAAAAAATAACAAGCCTCCTGTTGTGATAGTGGTAGCATTTGGCTTCTATTGGCATCCCTTGATTGCAATTGCGCTTGGTCTTATACGGATATAGCTATTCAGTTTCTGTTAAATTTAGAAAACAAAAAAATCCTGCCCTTTTGAAAGGCAGGATTAAAATCAATATATTTTTTTCTGATTAATATACTTTGTTTTGTGGATCCCAGTTTGTCCAGCCAGCTGTCCAGTTAGTGGTTCCAAAAGCACCTCTGTAATTTACACTAGTTGCATTAGTAGTTGCTGCAAAAGTGCCGGTTAAAGCAGGAGAACCCACAATTGGCAAGAAATTAGGCGTTAATAAATTAAATGGAGAATTTAATTGTACAGCTGCTGCTGCAAGCTCAACATTACCTTCTGCTAAAGCTTTAGTTCTCATTTCTGCAGCTGTAAAAGCCGAAGAAGTACTTAAGAAAGGAGCAGTAACCACCGCTACAATGTTATTCTTAAATTCTGAAGTTCCGCCTTTATAAGAATTTGCAGTAATATCTGATTCGATAGATAAGCCACCTTTTTGATTTCCTAATAAGATAGAGTTGTTTAACACAAAGCTGGTTCCTCTTCTCCATCTGTTACCATAGTTATGGTTAGATGCTGTACCTGTTGCACTATTCGGGCCAATAAGGGTTAAGTTAGATAATCTTGGCTTCGTCACAGGTGTAGCTGTTGTTCCATCTTTATCATTATCACACTCAATACCATTTCCTGCATCTCCAGAATCAACAAACTGAGGATCTCTTAGTGCCAAAGCAAATTGTATAGCGCCATTATATCCGAAATCAAAATCAAAATCGTCATCAGCTGTAGCGTAGGCGACTAAGTGTTTAGCATTTACAGTACCTCCAAAAAATTCAAAAGCATCATCATTTGCATATACCGTCTGAACATTTTCTATGGTAGTTCCGTTACCAACGGCATAAAAAGTCACCGCATTAATCTCGCTATCATTGGTACCAATTCCCGCATACTCAACTCTTACATATTTTAATACTCCGGAATTATCATTATCCACTTTTTCGGTTCCGTAAGTTAACCCTAGGCCACCTTCAATAGCCTGAGGAGTAGTTCGGTTGGTAGTAGCTCTTCCTATGAGGATGATTCCACCCCAATCTCCTGGAGCTCTTTGACCTACAGGTTTACCAGATGTAAAAACAATTGGTTTTTGTGCTGTTCCTTCTGCCATTATTTTTGAACCTTGCGTAATAACTAGAGCACTTTTTTGTCCAACTTTTGCTTTAATCACAGTTCCTGGTTCAATTGTTAATACCGCATTGTTTTTTACAAATACAAATCCGTCTAAGATCCAAACTCTATCAGCAGTTAAAGTTCTGTTGGTTGTAATATCTCCGGCTACTTCTTGTGGTTCTTTATCAATCACAATTGTTTCTTCATCATTTGTTTTTCTACATGCAGCAAACGTGATGGTTAAAACTGCCAGAAGTGATAAAAATTTAATCTTTTTCATGTTCTATTTTTTCTTTAAAAGTACAGCCCCTTTGTTTCGACAACATTAAGCTGGTATTAAGCTTT
>JAZQRF010000100.1:0-5129 GCA_045629485.1 Pelobium sp.
CTTAACTCTGGAAAATCTGCAACATCCCAATCTAACCTAAAAGGTAAACGTACTTTAATTGCTAAATGCCCGGTTGAAGTTACACCTGCTGCAGTATGCGGAGCAGTGGTATGTAATACGCCATTGGTGGCAGAAAAATCACTGTTTAAACGATTTAATGAAATACCAGTTTCATGTTTACCATTAAAATCGTCATCGTTAATTAAAACCTTCGTGTTTGAAAGTTTAGAGGTAATAACTTCTGCTGGGGCTAATGTCACATGAGAAGGTGCGGAAGCAATATCCGACAGGTATTTTATCCCTGGCAAAATATGAAACTCTACAAATTTGCGTAAGCTATCGTGAGGATTTTTAGGATCACCTGTCTTAGATAGAGCTCTCAACATTTCGTATGTTAAGAATCCTGCTGCTTTTAAAGAAGAATCTGTTTCTGCAATCACAGAATACCATCTGTTTTTATTATCAGCAGGTAAAATATCTAACGAATCATAAAGACTGGTTTCTTTGAGAGCCTGCGTAAAAAATGAATATTTTTCTGGTTGACTTTCAATTAATTTAGCAAGGGAAAGTTTTGCAGGGATAAGCATACGATCTACCACATGTATTATACCATTTCCGGTTATGATATTTCCTTTTACCAAATTAGCCTGGCGGTTAATTGTAATATTGGTAGTCCCGTTAGAATATTGTGCACCTGTGGTCAGGTATTGTCCGTACATGGTTAGAGTACGTAATTTCCCGTCTTTAAAATTATTGGTAGATAAAGTATCTTCAATCAAATGAAATTTTACCAAATCTTTTAAAGTAGCTACATCCACATCCTTTATGGAGGTCTTGCCTATATCTTTTAAATAGGCATTCACGGCAGCATTGTTTGGAACAAATAGCGTGTACGAACCCCAGGCATTAAGGTAACCTGCAGTACCGGTTAGCTGCAATATTTCGCGAAATTCCGAAAAATTATCAGGTTGACTATCTAAATAACCTGTAATATTTAGAGAGTTGTCTGTAGTGTAAACCATAGATTGTTTCTCACAACCTAATACACTCAATATCATCACGGTGATGATAAAGCATTGTAGTTTTAAATTCTTTGTCATGTCCTTAGATTTTAAATTTCTATTTATTGATAATATGGATTTTGTACTAAATTTTTATCTGACTGCAATTCATATTGGCTTATTGGGAAATAATGACTCCTAACATCCCTGTACTTATTAATAATTGATTGCTGGCGATCTACTGGTGCATTTTCTGCAATAATATCAATCATTAGATCTAGCTGTTGGTAATTATTTCTTTTGGCTATTCTCAACATATCAAACCATCTCTTCCCTTCGTAAGCAAATTCTCTGGAACGTTCTCTTAATAGGTATGCAGAAATATCTTCCGGACTTGTATCAGAAGGGGCTTCTTCTGTAAATTCCAGAGCGTTTGCCCTATCTCTTACCCGCTCAATTAATGCTAATGCATCAATGCCTCCATTTGCTCTGCCAGACCATGTTAAAGCTTCCGCATGGAGTAATAAAATATCAGAATAACGGTAAAGAAACCAATTGGCAGTCGAGTTAGTATTATCTACTAATCTAAAGTCGGACCCATTATAAATCCCTGCTGTTTTAGTGATAGACTGATCATCAGCTCTAATAGAAGCTCCATCTCCTCTAAAATCTTTGTTTAGTGGATCTACAGCATCTACACCAAAATAATCCGGGACTTTTGCACCTATTAAATACTGTCTGTTAGCTGCAGCAAAAAAAGTATAAGCTGGATTTTGCTTTTGAGGATCAAATTGAATTTCAAAAATACTTTCCTGAGAATTACCATTTCTAAAAACTTCATCAAAAAATGTTTGCTGATTTGATGTTTGAAAAAGTGCAAACTGATTAGACAGTTCTACTTTTTCGCAATAAGCGATACAATTCTCGTAATCGTCGTTCCATAAATAAGCATCAGCAAGCATCGCATAAACAGCATATTTGGTTATTCTACCCTTAGAATTAATTTTATTTTCATAACTCAATGGAGCATTGACTTCTGCAAATTCAAAATCATCTATAATTGTTTTATAAACATCCTCTTTTGAACTTTTAGCCAGTTGATCAAGTCTGTTATCACTCGATGTCGCTTTAAGTTGTAATGGTACCTCTCCAAATGCTCTTAACAAATAAAAATACATTAAACCCCTAAGTGCATGCGCTTCGGCGAGGTATGCTTTAAGCTGCACATCAGTTAAAGTTTTATCTTTGTCTTTTACCAAAGGTCCATATTCTAAAACCGTATTGCAATAGTTAATGGTTTGGTATACATTAGACCAATTTGCAATTGAGTTTGACGCCAAAATATTTCCTTCAATAATATTTACATCATCAATTGAGGCTTGAAGAGAAAGGCTTACCATGTCTCCCCTCATTTCGCCCCACCTAAACAGTTGGTAAATCAAACCTGGCTGTAGCAGAGAAGAATAACACCCAATTACTGCAGCTTTAAGTTGTTCTTTTGTTTGCCAATAGTTTTGCCTGATAATGCCGTCCTCTGGCTTTAAATCAAGCCATTTGTTACAGGATGAAGAGGTAAATAACACCAATAAAAGTAGCGCTGTATATTTTAGTTTTTTCATTTTCTTTCCTTAAATATTTAATTAAAATCCTGCGGTTAGGCCAAACAAAATGTTTCTGGTAGGTGGTGTAAGAGAATCATCAACGTTAATTTTAAAAGGGTCATTATCACCACGAGTAGAAACATCAGGATCTTGTCCGGTATATTTGGTCCAGGTTACTAAGTTTTCTCCTGTTACATAAACGCTCGCACTTCTTATCTTCAACCTGTTTAATAAACTTGCAGGGAGGTTATACCTAACGGTGGCAGATTTAAACCTCACAAAAGACCCTTCTTCCACATACCTGTCCGAACCTAACCAATTGTAACCTCTTCTAAAAAGTGCCCTCGGTATATCTGTCTCATCACCCGGGTTTCTCCATCTCCTTAAAACCGCTGTACTTTGATTATCATAAGAATACATATTTGTTGTAGTCATATTAGCAGAGTTAATAACCTGGTAGCCTAAGCGGAAATTAAAAAATGTTCTTAGGGTTAAACCTTTATAGGTTAAACTAGGACCAAAACCTCCGGTCACCTTAGGAATACCATTACCTAAGAACACAACATCTTTTTCATCAATATTTCCATCGTGGTTAATATCTTCATACATCGCATCACCCGCCTGAAAAGTATAATCTATTGCCGGATAACCAAATCTCATATGAACCGTTTGCCCACCGGGGCCAATAATTTCATTGCCAGCAGCATCTTTCGCAATAGTTGCCTTATCATCCTTATAAACACCTTTGTATTTAAATCCATAAAATGAGCCAAATGGATTACCTTCTAAAAGGTAGGAACGATATTTACCATTTTGGTTAATTAAAATACCATTATCCTTGGGAAAATATTCTGAAACCTTCCTGATAATATTAGTGTTACGGGCAATGTTAAAATCAAACCCGATTTGTAAATTCTTAGTTTTATAAGGAATGGTATTTAACATTACTTCCCAACCCTGGTTATCCATAGTTCCAATATTTGCTGAATATTGGCTAAAACCCGTATAAGTAGGTATAGCCAACTTATCAAAAAACATATCAGTAGTTCTGTTTCTATAAACCTCAGCATCTATCAAAATTCTATTTTTAAATATCCAAAAGTTTAAACCAAAGTTAGTACCGGTAACAGTTTGCCATTTTAAGTTAGACAATTCAATATTAGAAGGATAAACTCCAGACTGCTCAGCATAAGAATAATCAAAAGGGCTATACTGGTTAAAGTAAAGGTAATCTTTAGAAGGTGCTCCTCCGCTTTGTCCGTAACTTGCTCTCAAGCTCAAATCATCTATAAAATTTGTGTTCTTTAAGAAATTCTCTCCAGATACACGCCATCTTAATGATAAAGATGGGAATACGCCATATCTATTATCAGGACCAAATCTTGAATTCCCGTCTACTCTTACTGCAGCATTGACGATATATTTGTCTAACAGCGAATATTGCCCTTGTAATAAAGCGCCGACGCTTCTGGTTGCCCCCTGGTAGGCTTTTAAAGTTAAATCCGAATTAATAGTTCTCGAAGGATCTGAAGGATCCTGTAATAAAGAAGATGCTGTATTAGCAGTTGCTACTTTATAAGACAGATATCTTGAATCATTTGATTGCAAGGACAACAAAGTTTGAAAAGAATGTAACTCCGGATCTAATTTCGGCCTATAAATTAAATTTAGTTTGGATGTAACCCCGAATGTCTCACTATCAACATCTCCCGTTCTATTTACAACTGTTTCTGTATTAGGTCGTCCGGTTGCGATTTGCGGCAAAAATGTATTTTGCTTGGTGTTATTGATATCAAATTGAACATCAAAAGTTGACGTTAATACAGGCAATATATCATACTGAATAAAGAAGTGTGGTATAACTCGATTACCGACCTGATTATTTATACCCTGCAGGGCCATTGCTACTGGGTTATATGTTCCAGCAGCCTTATCTTTATCAAGATCATAACCAAAACTCCCTTGTATATTAGAAGCCGGAGAAAGGTAAATTGGTGATTGATTCCCGTATAAATCATACTCATAAATTGACATATTTGGCATTTTATTGAACGCAACTCCTCTAATAGATCCGGGAAAATTTTGTGCATTATCCAAATGTGTAAAAGTAATATCTGTCCTAAATCTGATTTTGGTAGATACATTATAATCTAAGTTGATTTTAGTTGTGATCCTTTTTAAATCGGTTCCAACTGTTGTTCCTTTTACATTACTGTAACCTAATGATGCGTAATACCTGGCCTTCTCACCACCCCCAGTCATCGATAAGTTATGATCCTGAGATACACCTGTTTGGGTTATCGCATTTATCCAATCAGTATTCTGACTGTAATTATTATACCAGTAAGGATCGAATGGGTCAAAAGAAAACTCTTTGTTCCTTTGTATATCTAAAGGGGTTCCGTCTGCGTTAGAAACTTCTTCCGGAATCAAGGTAGCGTATTGGTTGCCGTTGAGTAGAGGAATACTCTTAGGCTGATTAGACACAAAACCTTTAAAATTATACGTCAACTGAGGTTTTCCAATA
>JAZQRF010000101.1:0-2307 GCA_045629485.1 Pelobium sp.
ACACGTATCGCATCCGGATCAGAATAATCTGCATTTAAAACAGGGTTTTTGTATTTTCCGTTACCTAAATCTGGAGACCAAACTTTGGAAACGTAATGTTTAGAGTCTGATTGTTTTGTTTGGGAGTGCGCAATAGATATACTCGCTATAAGCAAAGCACAGGTAAGGGATTTTCTCATAAATTTTAATTGGTCTTGTAAGCTCTAGGCTCACAGTTCAATAAAGGTGATTTACAATTTTAGCCAGAAATGTCTGTAACCAAAAGAGAAAGGCTATTTTAATTTATGCAATCGATACCGGCAACGTTATAGGTGGTTTTATTTAATAATTTCGAAAGAATGAATCATAAAAAATCACACATTTAATCCTTTTTATTCCATTCTCCAGCATTTTTTATTCCCAGTTCTTCTGCATTAAATATGGGGTTTTTACCCATTTTTCTTTGTTCCTGGTAATCTTTAAATGCTTTTAATGCGGGTTTTCTTAACAGCAGAATAGCCACAAGATTTAACCACGCCATCATTCCTACACCAATATCGCCTAAAGTCCAGGCGGCTTTTGCAGTTTTTATTGAGCCATAAAAAGTAGCGAACAGGATAAGTAAGCGTAAAAGATTGAGCATCCATTTATTCCCTTTTTTATCAAGGAAACTTAAATTGGTTTCTGCAATATAGTAATACGCCATAATGGTTGTAAAAGCAAAAAAGAGCAATGAAATTGCGACAAATCCGGCACCCAATGCTGGAAAATGAGCGTTTACTGCTAGTTGAGTATACTCTGCACCTATACTGGCGCCTGGTATATTTTCTACAATAAAACCTCCATCGGGATTAACCACATTATATTTACCAGTAAACAAAATCATAAATGCTGTAGCCGTACAAACAAATAGTGTATCTATATAAACAGAAAAAGCCTGTACCAAACCTTGCTTTACCGGGTGACTAACTTCTGCTGCCGCAGCTGCATGAGGCGCGGTACCCTGCCCCGCTTCATTAGAATAGATTCCTCTCTTAATTCCCCACGAAATTGCCATACCAAATACACCGGAAAAGGCCTGTTCTAAATTAAATGCAGATTTTATGATGAGCATAAATACCGATGGAATTTGGCTAAAGTTTAATAATATGATGAGGACAGCCATGAGAATATAGCCGCCAGCCATAAAAGGCACAACAACCTCTGCTACTTTTCCAATACGTTTTACACCACCAAAAATAATGAGAGCCAACAATACTACTAATCCACTTGCAGTATATAGAACTGGAATATCAAAAGCATTTTTCATGCTTAACGCAATGCTGTTACTCTGTACTCCTGGCAAAAAGAAGCCAGCACTTAATATAGTAGCTATAGCAAAAACGATAGCATACCATTTAATGCCTAAACCTTTTTCTATATAATAAGCTGGTCCGCCTCTGTATTGGCCGTTATTTACTTCCTTATAAATTTGCCCTAATGTGGCTTCTATAAATGCTGAAGAGGCGCCTAAAAAAGCGATGAGCCACATCCAGAAAACTGCTCCGGGACCACCCATTGCTATGGCAGTGGCTACGCCAGCAATATTCCCAGTACCAATTCGGCCCGAAATAGCAATTGAAAAGGCCTGGAAAGAACTCACCCCTTTTGCTGAGCTCTTCCCATCAAAAAGCAGTCTCCACATTTCTTTAATATACCGTAGCTGCAGAAACCGGGTGACAACTGAAAAATAAATTCCTGTTGCCATGCATAATAAAATGAGTGCATCACTCCAAATTAAACTATTAATTGTATTAAGGATTTCACCCATTTTATCAATTTTAGAAATATATCCCTAAATAAAAAGATTTTTTTATTAGAAACATATAAAAACTGCAAAAAAGCAAACCTTAAAAATGTTTCAGGGTTTATATAATATTTAAGAATCCTATGGTCAATTCAATCTTTTCAGGTTTATATAAATTTCAGCAGTCGCTTGTTATCACTCTATTTTTCATCTTTGTTACCTTAACAGCAGAAGCACAACTGCTGACGCCTGACACTACAAAAAATCAGGAAGCAGCAACTCCCGTATGGCCAATAGATTCTTTGGGCAGGCGAAATCCTCGCGGTGCCGTAGAAGGGTTTATCAAAGCCCTATCCTTGCAAAACTATAAACTTGCAGGCCAATATTTTTATTTAGATACTACAGTCCAAAAAGAAGAAAACCGGGTGAAGCTGGCGAAGAGTCTTGAATATCTGTTGGAAAAGAACGGGCGACTTTTTCCCTATTCAAGATTGAGTAATGAACCTGACGGAGTTAAAGATGATAATCTTCCTCCGAATGAA
>JAZQRF010000102.1:0-4619 GCA_045629485.1 Pelobium sp.
AAATATGAAAAGTTTGCAGCAGATGTAAAGAAAGCATTCAACGATACATTTTTTAATAGCAAAACCAAACAATATGCTACCGGTAGCCAAACGGCTAATGCGATGGCAATTTACATGAAGTTGGTAGAGCCTGAACATAAACAGGCGGTACTGGCCAACCTGATTAAGGATGTCCGCGACAGGAATAATGCCTTAACTGCAGGAGATATTGGCTACCGTTACGTGTTAAGGGTGCTCGAGGCGGAGGGACGTTCGGATGTGATTTTTGATATGAATAGCCGCGACGATGTTCCGGGGTATGGTTATCAATTGGCAAAAGGCGCCACTGCTTTAACAGAATCGTGGCAGGCTTTACCTTCGGTTTCTAACAACCACCTTATGCTGGGGCATTTAATGGAATGGTTTTACAGTGGTTTGGCCGGAATCAGGGCAGCTGAAGATGCTGTAGCTTATGATAAAATAAAAATTTACCCTGAGCCTGTTGGTGATGTTACATCGGCGATAGCCACCTATAATTCTTCTTATGGCTTAATCAGTTCCGATTGGAAGATAAACGGAGATGTTTTTGAGCTAAAGGTAGAAATACCTGCAAATACAACGGCTACTATTTACTTGCCTGCAAAAAATGGAAAACAAATTACCGAGAGCGGGAAATCAATCCAGGGACAAATGGAAGGTGATCGCTATGTCGTGAAAACAGGTTCGGGGAGTTACAATTTTAAGGTTCAATAGGCATGAAGATCCAATATATAATTATAGCGCTGTTGTTCTCCAATACCTTGTTTGCGCAACAAGAGGTTAGCCAAAAAGAAATGCAGGCCATTTACGAGGAAGTGAAAACTCCGTATAAATATGGGTTGGTGATGGTGCCGGGCAGTAATGACAAAAAAATGGATTGTCCAACCATTTTTAGGAAAGGCAACAAGTGGTTTATGACCTACCTGATCTTTGATGGAAATGGTTACGAAACCTGGTTGGCAAGCAGCAGCAATTTATTGGATTGGACAAATGAAGGTAAATTAATGTCTGCCGAAAATAAAGGGCATTGGGACGATTACCAAAAAGCAGGTTACAACGCATTGCAAAGTACAAAGTGGGGCGGCAATTATAAACTGGGTAAGTACGATGGGAAGTACTGGATGTCTTATTTTGGTGGCAATAGCAAAGGCTATGAGCCAGAACCTTTGTCTATTGGAATAGCTTATACGGAGAAAGATGCTTCTCAAGCTCATGAATGGACGAGGTTAGATAAACCGGTATTAACTTCCCAGGATGCAGATGTACGTTGGTGGGAAAACCGCAATAAATTATTTAAGAGCACCATTATTAAAGATAAAAAGCGTTTAACCGGGCATCCTTTCGTGATGTATTACAATGCGGTTGGCGATTCCTTAAAAGACAATAAGAAAACCCGCTGGTACGAGCGTATTGGTATGGCAGTTTCTGATGATATGATAAACTGGAAAAGATTCCAGACCAAGCCGGTAGTGCATCATCCGGTAGGAATAACGGGCGATGGCGTTATCCAAAAAATTGGAGCCAATTATGTAATGTTCTATTTTGGTGCTTTCTGGAAAGACAGGGACGGAGCATTTAATCGTTTTGCTGCATCTAAAGACCTTATAAACTGGACAGACTGGGATGGAGAAAACCTGGTAGAATCTTCAGAGCCTTACGATGAATTATATGCGCATAAATCTTTCTTGATTAAACATAAAGGCGTGGTTTACCATTATTACTGTGCAGTTAACAAAAAGGACCAAAGAGGTATTGCTGTGGCTACATCAAAAGATTTAGGGAAGAGTAAGATTAAGTTTTTAGAAAAGTAGAATTAAACTGGGTAAGTAATACGGTTATCATGCCAAAGCAATAACAACCGTTTACGCTATATTCCGCCTTGGCGGTTGCGGTAATTACTCAAGAAGCTTTAGCAGAAACTTTAAAAGCAAGCGGCGCAGCGGAGAGTTTTTGGATACTTTTTGCGGAAAAAAGTATCTTGACAAGGCCGGTCAAGAGGCCGGAAAGGATTGAGGGCAAATGCCTTTAACATTGTAAAAAATAAAAAGAGAGTGCTTCGTTGCTCTCTCCATAACAAGAATAAAAAATAACATACATGAAGAAGCTACACTATATTATTTTATTTTTAGCAATAAGCATTCAAGCTATTGCGCAACCACGTACGGAAACTAATTTCAATAAAGACTGGAAGTTTACTTTAGGAGATCAACCAAACGCACAAAATGCTTCTTTTTCAGACAGCGACTGGCGTAAACTAAACTTACCACACGATTGGAGCATTGAAGGAGACTTTAAAAAAGAGCATCCGTCTACCAACGCGGGAGGTGCTTTACCTGGAGGAATTGGTTGGTACCGTAAAACATTTACTTTGCCGGAAAGCGCAAAAGGAAAAATCACTACTATTAAATTTGATGGAGTTTATAAGTATAGTGAAGTTTGGATCAACGGAAAATCTGTTGGCAAAAGACCAAACGGATATATTTCTTTTCAATATGATATTACACAGCATTTAAATTACGGATCGCAGCCTAATACCATTGCCGTAAGAGTGGATAACTCTCAGCAGCCAGATTCCCGCTGGTATACCGGTTCGGGGATATACAGAAACGTAACTTTAATTACTACACAGAAAGTGGCAGTAGAACCTTGGGAAACTTTTACAACTACACCACAGGTTTCTAAAGTAAAAGCTACCGTAAACCAGAAAACAGGAATCAGAAACAGCAGTGGTAAAACACAGCAGGTAAAAGTTGTATTGAGTATTCTTGATGCAAAGGGAAAAGAACTTTCTCAATCTTCAATAACTGCCTCTATTAATAAAGGTTTACAGGTTGTAGAGCAGGATATAGAATTGGCTAACCCAATATTTTGGTCGGTAAGCAATCCACATCTTTACAAGATAAAAACAAGCGTTTACATTGGAGAGGCTTTAACAGATGAGACTACAAAAAACCTGGGAGTGCGCACTTTCAACTTTGATGTAGCAAAAGGATTCACTTTAAATAACGAGCCATTAAAAATATTAGGTGTTTGCTTACACCACGATTTGGGAGCTATTGGCGCTGCTGTAAATGTAAGAGCCATGGAGCGCCAGCTGGAAATAATGAAGGCAATGGGGGCAAACGCTATCCGTACGGCACACAATCCGCCAGCGCCGGAGTTTCTGGATTTATGCGATAAAATGGGCTTCCTGGTAATGGACGAAGCTTATGATATGTGGAAGAAACGCAAAAACAAGTTCGATTACCATTTAGATTTCGAAGAGTGGAGCAAAAGAGACTTAGAAGATCTGGTGAAGAGAGACCGTAACCATCCATCAGTTTTTATGTGGAGCATTGGCAACGAAATCAGGGAGCAGTTTGATAGTACAGGAACAAGAATAGCTGCAGAATTGAGCAAGACTGTAAAGGCATTAGATCCTACACGTCCGGTTACTACTGCCTTAACAGAAACTTTTCCCGAGAAAAACTTTATCTGGCAAAGCAATGCAATTGATGTATTGGGTTTCAACTATAAAGTTTTTGATTATGATAGTCTTCCGGGCAGATTCAAAAATATTCCTTTGCTTGCTGCAGAAACAACTTCGGCTTTACAAACAAGAGGAGTGTATGATTTAGCAGATACTTTAAGATTATGGCCGGCGAGTTCAAAAGACAAATTTGTAGTAAATGGTAATGCAGATCATACGGTTACAGCTTACGATAACGTAGCGGCTTACTGGGGTGTATCGCATGAAACAGCATGGAAAAAAGTTAAAGATCGCAATTTTCTAGCAGGTTTATTTGTGTGGACTGGTTTCGATTATATTGGCGAACCGGTTCCTTATGATTTCCCGGCAAGAAGTTCTTATTACGGAGTTGTAGATTTAGCAGGGTTTCCTAAGGACGTGTACTACATGTACCAGAGCGAATGGACCGATAAACCTGTATTACACCTACTACCTCACTGGAACTGGGAAGCAGGAAAAACGGTAGACGTTTGGGCTTATTATAATAATGCCGATGAGGTGGAACTGTTCCTTAACGGAAAATCATTAGGTACCAAAACCAAAGAAGGCGAAAACCTGCATGCAGTTTGGAAAGTACCTTTCGAAGCAGGTACCCTAAAAGCGGTGTCTAAAAAGAATGGCAAAACAGTACTCACCAAAGAAATTAAAACAGCTGGAGCGCCTTATAAACTGGAGCTGATTGCAGATAGAAAACAAATTAAAGCTGATGGAAATGACTTATCTTTCATTACAGTAAATGTATTAGATAAACAAGGCAATATTGTTCCTGATGCAGATAACCTGGTGAAGTTCACATTGGAAGGAAATGGTACCATTGCCGGAACTGATAATGGTTACCAGGCAGACCTTAATTCTTTAAGTAAACCAGAAAGGAAAGCCTGGAAAGGAAAATGTTTGGCTATTATAAAATCTACAGAGAAAGCAGGTAAGTTAAAATTAACTGCAAGAGCTGACGGATTACCGGCTGTGAGTGTGAAGTTGAGGAGTAAGTAGGTTTTTAGGTTATAAGTTGTAGGTTTAAAGTTGAAAGTAGAGATTTTAAAGTTTTAACCGGGTCATTCTGAACTTGTTTCACAATCTCACTTTTAGGAAT
>JAZQRF010000103.1:0-29983 GCA_045629485.1 Pelobium sp.
GTAGATCCCAAAGCTGATACCCCATCCCCTACTCGGACTAATATCAGGTTGTCCTGAGTTAAATTTTGTGCGAATAAATTATTCGCAACAAACAAAAGTCCAATCAGTAATTTTTTCTTCATAATGTCCTATTATTGGTAAATTTTATAATTGATATCACTTAAGTGAAGCAAGAGAATGCCTTCTACTTGCTTCATAATTTTCCTATCTATTTTGGAGAAGAAGTTATTCCCCTAAAAGAAGTGTTTGGAGCGGCCTTAACCAACTCTTTAACTCTGCCAGAAAAAGCACCATTATAACCGCCATTATCTGTAACAGTTATCAACCTTGTTTTAGAATCTCCCATTGCCTGGGTAGCATATAACACAACACCTTCTGGTGTGCTTTGCGCAGTCAATCCAAAAAAGCCTGAACCAATTTTACCATTCAATATCCAAACATTATCTACCAAAGAATATTTACAGATACCTTTAATATTATCGGCAATGTAAAGGACGTCCGGACCACTCACGGACTGATCTTGGTCTAATAAATAATATTGCCATGTACTTCCATCTGTAGGAAAATCAGGAAGATTCTCTAAAGATGTTGAAGCTATAGGTAAATTACTTCCAACTTTTGCCATTCTAACATTTGGAGCGATGGATGATGCGTACAATTGACCATTGAAAACGGACAATACTCTTCCCGTTATATTAGTAACTGCCTTGGAAGTTTCTGATCCAAGTGTAGTATGGCGTATACCATATCCACCTCCGGTTACCCAAATATCATTTCCATTTGCCACTGCAGATCTAACCTGAACTTTCCCAAAAGCATCTTGAATAGATGTCGTGGTATTAACAGTTCCATCAGCGTAAATTACTGCAATGGTTCTGCCTACTTGAGAACTAGGCGTTTTAAAGACGCTGTCTATACCTAAAGCTGCGTTATATCCTGCTAACACTAATGTTTTATTGTCTTGAGATAAACCTGCAAATCCCTCATCCAACTGACTCCCACTTAAAGTCAGAGATTTATTCTGACCAATTGGAGAAGTAGGTAATGCTATACTTCTAATTAATTCTCCCTCGGTAGTATATTCATCTACAAATACAGGAGAAGCTTTAAGAGATAATGCATCCTTTCCATCTCCAATACGAATTACAGATAATGTTCCATCTTTGAAAGATTGAGAATAAGAAATAAGCACAGAAGTACTTAAAGAAATAATAATGAAAAGTCTTTTTAACATTTTAGTTATTTTTTGGTTAAATTAATGGCCACTTAGTTTGGTTTGGTTTGGTCTAAAACAATACTAAGTAACAGATTAATTATTATATATCCAAAAATTTATTACTTTTTAAAAAATAGCAGTTTTTCAGGTTATTGAATTAGCATTTTATTAATGCTGATAACTATAATTAAATAAGGCATATATCTTAATCTTGTTATATTTTCCATTACCTTCTGAATTAACACAGAGAGAAAGACTTTATCATATTAGCATCATAACCTTGATGGCCTTTTCACAGCCACATGTATACTCCTATTTCATATTTTTGCTTTCCTTCACTTCTGTCATCAGGCTTGTAAGGTTTTAATGAACCCATCTGGTATTAAAGAACATCTCTATCTTTATACAAGCACTTTGTATATAATGTTATCAGAAGAATTACATCGAAAGGTTCGATTTTAATCCTTTCAAAAAAGATCTTAATATTGCAGAGTATCTGATTAATTGATCATTACTATAATAAAGAAAAACAATGGCTTTTACTGGTCTGCTCTGGTCTCTTGCTTTATCCAAATAAACAAGCTAATTTTGCGTAACAATTAAAAACACTATCAAAATTTGAAAAACACATTAGAATCTACCTCGTTAACTACTGGCTTAAACCATCGCATGAAATATATGCAGTTGGTTGAATACATCAATAACCAGATAGAAAGTAATAAGTTAAATATCAATGATAGATTACCTTCACTAAATCAGTTAACAACAAAATTTAAAATCAGTAAGGAGACTGCTTTAAAAGGCTTAAACTATCTTTCTGAAAAAGGCATTATAGAATCTGAATATCGCAAAGGATATTATGTGAAAAAGAAAGCACAATATCATCCTTACCGGGTCTGTTTGATTTTGGATAAAATGAATATATTAAGAGACCAGGTTTACCATTCTTTTTTAGAGACAATTAAAGATCAAGCAGATGTTGATGTATACTTCCACCATCATAATTACAAAGTATTCGAAAAACTGGTAGAAGAAAATTTAAATAATTACACCCATTTCGTCATCATTACCTTCTTTAAAGAAAAGGTTACGGAGATTATAAATAAAATCCCTCCTCATAAGAGGATTATTCTCGATTATCAGGAAAAAAACTTAACAGGAGAATATTCTTGCATTTACCAGGATCATAAATCTGATATTCTCGATTCTCTTACAGAACTTTTACCTCAACTGGAAAAGTATCAAAGACTTATACTAATTGCTCCATTAGAAGCTTTCCATGCTAAAAACATTGTTGAAGGTTTCGAGATCTTTTCAAAAAGGCATAACAAGTCGTATCGCATATTTCACTCTATTGATCAGGCTACCGCAAAAAAAGGCGATGTATACATCACTTTCAGCCGATATGACCAGGATGATATTACCATTATAAAGATTGCCAGAAAAAACAATTGGCAGCTCGGCAAAGACATTGGTTTGATTTCTTACAATGATACCGCCGTGAAAGAGGTATTGGAAAATGGCATTACAGTAATAAGCACAGACTTCAATAAAATGGGTGAAGAAGCTGCAAAAGCGATTATCAACAAAGAACCTGTTACCATGCGTGATCCTGCTAAAGTAATACTGCGGAATTCTTTATAAAAACACCTAAGCTAATATCAGATATTTTCACATTGTTTTCTTTTTCATTTATTTTAACGCATATTTTTAAACTAAAAACACCAGACAGCTAAAAAAGTAAATGCTAAAAAGAATACACAGATTTAAATTCAGAAACCAAACCTCTCTGAAAATTCTTTAGATGAGCTGAGAACCAGCATGCCATTTGCAAAACCAATCATCACACAGCAAACACCCCAATAATCTCTGAAGCTTCGAATTCACTGCTCTTAGCTGTACTTATCACCTTGTTCCTGCTATTAAAAAAACTAAGCTGCAAGGTCACGATAACCACATCTCCTGTCTTGATCCTTTTTGGAAAATGGAAGATTACTTCTTTTGCAGGGGTTTCCGAATCATTGCAATAGAAAGGCAGCTCCTGCAGCTCATCAGCCTTCAGCTTATTCCTGCCAAAATCAAATACTGCCGCCATCAAACGTAAGCATAGCCTATGCGTAGTCTTGGGGGCCCGGATTTGCTTTAAATTTATATTAGGAATCGATATGCTGAAACTTTTCTTATTGCGCATACGGCAAATATGCTCATCCCGCATCTGCGGATGAAGAATGGCCTGGTCATTAAAAGCGAACTGCTCCAGGTAACCATAGTTCCAAAGTGCTGCGCTTTTAGAAGAATTCTCCTGGCCAACCACCTTACGCATGACCCCTCTTACTCGGTTATGCATTGTTCTGTTGTTAAGATAAGCTGGGATAATCTTTTCGAACGAACGGTATAGCAACCTGGCCGCTGTACTTGCAATACCAAATGACTGTGAACTTCGTTTAGTGGCCGTAGTTTGTTCCACTCCACCTTTACCGGGCGCTGCCCTCATAAGGTACTTACTGGAATTGCAACTTAAAAGTGGAGACTTTTTATGCTGCTAATTTCTGTTTTGAGCGATAAAAAATTTCCATTTCATTTGGAGTTCTATACCCAATTGCCGAATGTATTCTTTTGGTATGGTAAAATCCTTCGATGTACCTGAATACCTCTAACTTTGCGATCTCCCTGTTGACAAATTTTTGATGGTATATGCATTCTGTTTTTAGTGTTTTGAAAAAGCTTTCAGCTACTGCATTATCCCAGCAGTTACCTTTTCGGCTCATGCTCTGTTTTATACCATTTTTATTTAGTAAAAGCTTAAACTCATCACATGCATATTGAATTCCCCTGTCGGAATGGAATATCAGGCCCGATTCTACCCCTCTGTTATTTATAGCCATTGCTAAGGCCTTAACAGTAGTATTGCCAGCAGTCATGTCATTACTGAATGCCCACCCAACAACCTTCCGATCGGCAAGATCGATAACTGTAGTAAGGTATGCCCATCCGCAAGCAGTCTTTATATAGGTAATATCACCAACCCATTTTTGGGATAATGCATCCGCTGAAAAATCTCTTTGAAGGAGATTTTCAGCTGCCTGATAACTATGGTTTGAATCGGTGGTCACCTTATATTTTTTACGGATCTTACTTCTTAAATTCAATTTCTTCATTAAACGCGCTACATATGACCTGGATACCGGCCTGTGTTTTTTCTTCAGTTCCTGTGTAATACGGGGACTTCCGTAGATCTGATGGCTGTTCTCATATTCCTGTTGTATCAGGGCAGATAATTCCGCTGTCTTTTTTTCTCTGTTACTCTGTGGTCTGTTCAGCCACTTATAAAATCCACTACTGCTAACTTTGATTGTATTGCACATCTTTTCAACTGGAAAAACATTTATGTGTTCACGTATGAACTCGTACTTTCTCAGTCTCCCTTGGAAAAGATGGCCACCGCCTTTTTTAAAATCGAATTTTCCAGTTCAGCATCCCGTAATCTCTTCTTTAGCTCCCTGATTTCTTGCTCTTCAGGAGTCAATTTGTCGTTTTTAGGCAATACGGTACCTCCATTATATCTGGGGTCCATACGCCATTTACTTAATCTACCGGCATCCATGTCCAATTCTCTTGCTGCCTCTAATACGGATTCTTTAATATAAGAAAGCTCTACTGCCATTTTCTTAAAAGATTCGTCAAATACTCTTCTCATGTGTAAACAAATTTAAACCTTATTTTTAAATCTGTCTCCACTCAAAGGTAGCAACTCCATACCTCTCCACTTATAGTAAATGATTCCATCTATAGTCACTCCCTCGCGGAAAATTGGTCCTTCTTGAATTGCCATTTTAAGATTCTTCTTTTGATGTTCAATTTACGAAAAATCTTAAATAAAAAAGCTCCTTAAAAGTACATTGTAGGGGGTCCATTCGACTCCGCTTCGTATCAAGTCCACCAATATAGTGGACTTGATACGAAGAAGCCTCGGACCGGGCCCCTATATGTCCCAGGTATATACCAGGCCGGCTTTTAAATGATACTAAACAAGCACTTTCTGAGCGTTCAATACATATCCTTCTGCCACCTCTATGAACTCTTCCACCTGTTCTTTCTCCCAAGCATCATCATGTCCTAATTCCTCAGCCATCAGGCTCGCCACTTTTGGCGCCATTTCAATAGCCGCTTTTGCATTTAAAAACAGGACCCTTAATCTTCTGGCTAAAACATCTTCTATTGTACGGGCCATTTCGTTTCTTGTAGCCCAAACCACCTCTGCTGCTATATTTGGAAAAAGAGGATGTAAGATATTTTTTAAATCAGGATTTTCTATAGCCAATAAACGAATACTCTCCGCATCATTACCATACACATCGAAATGATTGGCTTGTTTTTTAGTAGTGTAACCATGAATTTTCAAATCTGAGGTTACACACTTTTCACGTTCTAAATTTCCAGTCTTAATAGCTTGCTCTATGGTATCCTGCGCCATTCTTCTATAAGTCGTCCATTTACCACCGGTGATGGTAATTAGTCCGCTAGCGCTCACGATCAGTTTATGGCTTCGGGAAATCTCCTTTGTTTTATTGGTGTTTTTGTCTGGTGCAGCAAGCGGCCTTAAGCCAGCAAATACACTCAAGACATCAGCCTTTGTGGGTACTTTGGTCAAATAATCTCCGGCAGTTTTAAGGATAAAATCTATTTCTTCCTGTAAAGCTAGTGGCTCGAGGCTCGTATTATTTAACAAGGTATCTGTGGTACCCATCAACAGGTGATCATGCCACGGCACTACAAAAAGCACCCTGCCGTCTGAGGTCTCAGGAATCATCAGTGCAGATTCTCCATCCATAAAAGATTTATCTAACACCACATGAACCCCCTGGCTGGGCCGAACCAGCGGTTTACCCGAAGGCACATCCATCCGTAACACGTCGTCGACAAAAACGCCAGTTGCATTGATCACCGTTTTAGCTTTAAGATCATAATGCTCACCAGTTTCCACATTTACTGCTTCGAGTCCGGTTATTTTATTCTTGCTGTCTTTAGTTAAACCTGAAACCTGTACATAGTTTAATAAAACGCCTCCCTGCTCCATAGCGGTTTGCGCCAAATTAATAGCCAAACGGGCATCATCAAACTGGCCATCATAATATTCTATTCCCCCGGCTAATTTATTAGCGGATAATCCCGGCAAAGCAGAAAGAACCTTAGCAGCCCTCCTATAGACAGAGCTTCCAAAGCTATATTTACCAGCCATCCAATCATATATTTTTAATCCGACCAGATACTTCACTTTAGAAAACCAATTAAAGCATGGTATGATGAAGGATTGCTTTTTCACTAAATGTGGGGCGTTTTCGAATAGTAGTCCTCGTTCATAAAGTGCTTCATATACCAAGCTTACATCACCTTGCGCTAAATACCTCACCCCCCCGTGTACCAACTTAGTACTTCTGCTAGAGGTGCCTTTTGCAAAATCTGATTGTTCTAATAATAAAGTTTTGAAACCGCGAGATGCTGAATCAACCGCACAACCCAAACCTGTTGCACCGCCACCTATAATTACTATATCCCAAACGACATCCTCATTTAGTTTCTTCAATTGATTAACTCTACTATTCATATTGCGCAATTAGTAACAAAAAGAAATATAAAGCAAGTATAAGAAATAAATAACGAAACCTAAAAAACTGCAGATTTCTTTCGATTATCTTTTTTATGAATTATAAATTTATAACTCGTATTTTTAAGAAATTACACCCTAATTATCATGCTTAATATCGCTGAAAGACATCAGGTAATTTTAAATAAGTTACATAAAGAAGAATATGTATCAGTAGTTGATCTATGTCGGGAATTAGATGTTTCTCCCGTAACGATCAGAAAGGACCTAAAGCTACTAGAGGAGAAAAAATTGCTCTTTAAAACACATGGCGGAGCAACGCAGCAAAATCCTTATACTATTGATCGTCCTGTAAATGAAAAAGAAAAAATACAATCTGCAGAAAAAATAAAAATCGGAAATGCCGCGGCAAACCTTATCGAGGAGAACGATGCTATTATTATTGCATCGGGCACAACCGTTTTGGCTTTGGCCAGGGCTATTTCTGTTAAAGAAAGTCTGATGGTGGTAACAGGTGCATTAAATGTCGCTCTCGAACTACTTAATCATCAGAATATAGAGATCATTCAATTAGGCGGTGTGCTTAGAAAAAGTTCTGCCTCTGTCACAGGATCCTATGCAGAAGGTATATTGAAAGATTTTTACTGCAATAAATTATTTCTTGGCGTTGACGGAATAGACCTGGAATATGGCTTAACCACTACCAATTCTACAGAGGCTCAATTAAACAGGGAAATGATGAATGTGGCCCAAAAAACCATCGTATTGGCTGATTCCACTAAATTTGGAAAAAAAGGCTTTGGGAAAATTTGTGGGATAGAAGATATAGACCATATCATTACAGATGACGGTTTATCTGAGGCAACAAGAAAATCTTTAGAAAGCAGGGGAATAAGGGTAACAATCGTTTAAATAAAAAGTTCCTGATTTCAGTATCAGGAACTTTCAATAATTATTTTGCTAAACGAACTTTTTCATCGTTCCAGGTAAACAAACTTAGTATTATGGTAAGGATACAGGCCAGGATCATAATATAGAACCCCCCATCCCAGCCCCAGGTATCTACAATATAGCCCATTGCTATATTTGCAAAAACGGCACCGCCCAGATAACCGAACAAACCTGTAAAACCTGCCGCTGTACCTGCCGCTTTTTTAGGAACTAAATCTAAAGCCTGTACACCTATTAACATTACAGGTCCGTAAATTAAAAAGCCTATAGCCAATAAGGCACCAGTATCAATTAGCGGATTTCCGGGTGGATTTTTCCAGTAAACCAATACCGCCACCAATACCAAACCCATGTAGATAATAGTTGCCGGTACTCTTCTTCCGTTAAAAATCTTATCGCTTATCCAACCGCACAATAATGTCCCGGGAATACCCGCGTACTCGTATGCAAAATATGCCCAACCTGTTTCACTTAAAGAAAGACCCTTAGCTTCTTTTAAATAGGTAGGCGCCCAATCCAGCACTCCATATCTTACCAGATAAACAAATACATTGGCTAGTGCGATAAACCACAATGCCTTATTGAACAAGATGTAATCAAGAAAAATTTGTTTTGCAGACAGCTCCTTTTCTTCTATTATAGCTTCGGCGGCCACTTCATTTTTATACACTTCTATAGGTGGCAAACCGCAGGATTGCGGGGTATCTCTCACCAGCCAATAGGCTATGGCTGCAATTCCTAATGCAATTATTCCGGGGAAGTAAAAATTACTTTGCCATACACCAAAAATAGCAAGGCCTACTATGGACAAGGGCCCAATTAATCCGCCTCCTACGTTATGTGCAACATTCCAAATCGACATTCTAACCCCTCGTTCGCGTTTAGAAAACCAGTGAACCACCACTCTTCCGCAGGCAGGCCAACCCATACCCTGAAACCAGCCATTGAGAAACAATAGCGCAAACATAATAGCTATTGAGCTGGTTGCAAAAGGGAAAACGCCCATTACAATCATACACAAGGCTGAGAGTGCCAGTCCTATAGGCAAAAATTTTCTAGCGTCGCTTCTATCAGAAACGTTGCCCATTAAAAATTTACTGAGACCGTAGGCTATGGAGACTCCGGACAAGGCAAATCCAAGATCAGCCTTTGTATAACCCATGTCTATCAAGTCGGGCATGGCCATAGAAAAATTCTTTCTCACCAAATAATAACCCGCATAACCAATAAAAATACCCGCGAATACTTTTCTACGCAAACTCTTATAAGTTGGGCCTATCTCCTGCTTTTCTAACAACGGCTTATGCTTTGCAGCCCCTAAAAAGGAAAATTTCATATACTTTAATACTACTCTTATTAAAAAAGATCCGGATAATCTGAAATGATCCCATCTACACCAAGACGTTTAATTTCTATTATTTCCTTTTTTGTATTTACAGTCCAGGGAATAACTTTGATTCCTAGTTCGTGGCATTTATCAACAAGTTCTTTGTTTACTAATTTATAAACCGGGCTATAAATATCGGGCTTAAAACTTAATAGTTTAAGATTCTCTTCCAACCCTCCTTTTGAAACTAAATATGCTGTTTTTATTGCCGGATGTTTTCTATTCATTATCTCTAATGTGCGCACATCAAAAGATTGAATAATTACCCGATCTGCTATCTTTTTAGATTTGATAACTTTCATCAACTTCTTTACAAATACCTCTGGCCGGGGATGATAAATATTATCTCCATTTACATTTGATTTAGTTTCTATATTGTAAACAGGAGCCTTATAATTTTTTTCTTTCGCATATGCTTCTACGGAATCTATTAATTCGGCCAACTGAGGAATATAGGCTACCAGTTTCTTTTGCTTTGGAAAAGCTGTATTCACTTTACTACCTACATCAAATTTCCTGATTTGCCTATAAGGCATATCGTATAAACGATAATCTGTCTTTTGCTTATCTTTAGGAATTTCGTTTCCTTGTGGGTCTAATACAAACCCTGCGTTCATCCATTGGTCATGAGATACCAAAACCTTTTTATCCTTACTAAAGGAAATATCCATCTCTAATGTTACACCTAAATCCTGAGCTAACTTCATGGCAGGGATTGTGTTTTCTGGCATTAGACCTCTTGCCCCACGGTGTCCCTGTGGATCGAATGGAGATTGGGCTATACTTCGCACACTGATGAGACTAATCAGAAGCAGTGAAAATAAATGAATTTTCATATTTAACTTTTAGGTACTTAGAAGTGAGATACAATTATAAAATAAAAAAGAAATAAAAAGAAATAAAAGGAAGCAAATAATAATTTTTAAAGAACAATTATATAAATTCAAGCAGAGTAAATAACACAAAAAAGGCCTGAAAATTCAGGCCTTTTTTACTATAAACAACAGTTTGCTAGCTTACTCTTTAATCAAATTGTACAATTCATCTAATTTAGGAGAAAGTACAATCTCTATTCTTCTGTTTTTACTTCTCGCATCGGCGGTATTAGCAGTTTGTAGGGGTTGGTGCTGGCCTTTGCCGGTTGCTGTGAGTCTTTGGGGATCAATGCTCTGAGATTCTGTTAAAAATCTAACTACCGAAGTGGCTCTTAAAACACTTAAATCCCAATTATCTTTTATCTGACCTAAATTCCCTACCCGCTGATTATCTGTATGACCTTCTACTGCAATGTTAATTTCTGGTTGTGTATTTAATACTTTAGCCAATTCTTGTAGCGCAACTTTACCTTTTTCATCAATTACGATACTCCCTGTAGCAAACAATAGTTTGTCGCTAAGAGACACATAAACTTTACCATCTTTAATTTCGACGGTTAAGCCGCTTTCCTGGAAACCTAGTAGTGCCTTTTGCAGTTTATTTTTTAAAGCGTTGGTAGCTTCATCACGTTTTCTTAGAATTTCTTCTACTTCCTTTAATCTCGCTTCACGCTTTTTCAGATCTTCTGAGAGCTTATTTATTTCTGACGAGCTGTTAGACCTTAAAGTCGCATAATTCCCGCTAAGATCGTTTACTTGCGCATTTAGAGAACTGATTTGTTGGTGGAGATTGGAAGTATCTGCTTTTAAGCGGGCAATTTCATCTTCTAATGTTTCTATTTTTATTTTAGAATTCTCCCAACCTGCAGCGATAGAATCTTTATCAGCTAAAAGCCTGTTGTATTTTTTATTCGACAGGACCACACAGGAACTACTAAAGAGTAAACAAAAACCTGCAATTACTAAAAATTTAAATTTCATCTTCATTAAACTAACGCATTTTGTAAAAACTGATTGAAAGGGACGATCAATTTAATCCCTTTTGATATTTCATCCATTCCTTTATCACTGGTGACTGATTTATTGTTGATATCACGAACACATACAAAACTCTTTAATTTTAAGATTTCTATATGAGAATGATCTATATCGTAACCTTTGGGAGCAAATTTTAATGCATCTTCTCTTTCTAAACCTCCAAAATAATCTTTAAATTCTTTAGATTCAATAATCTTTAAAAAATCTGAAGTATTATAATCAATTTCTTGTCTTATAGCTTTTAAATGGGATGCTTCCGGGGCCCAGTATCCGCCAGCGATGAAACTTTTATCTGGCTCTATATGAAAATAATATCCGGCACTTCCTGTGGCTTTTCCTCCTGCAGAAATACTGATGCCGAAATTAGATTTATATGGTGTTTTATTTTTACTAAACCTGATATCACGATAGATTCTTAGTACTGATTTCTTAGCAGTGATATGCTCGGGAATGGAACCGTCTGCTTGTTTAATAGTAGTTAATAGTTCTTCGGTAAATTCTTCTACATTTTGCTTCGCTTCTTCATACCATAACTTATTTTCCTGGAACCACTCTCTATTATTATTATCATTTAAATGGCTTAAAAAATCTAATGTCCGCTGTTTAATCTTTGTCATAACTGGCTACATATTTAATTTTGGGAGACAGCAAATGAAGCAATATGATTCTTGAATACCTGAAGTTTAAAGGAGCTAAGATAATACTTACCGTTAAAATAGTAATGATGTAAATCCAGGGAGACTTATCCTCTCCGGTTATGAAATAAGTAATAAATCCGACGATTACGCCTATCGCTACGTTTATAGCGTAACCTACATACATAGCAGCATAAAAGTATCCTGGCTCTACCTCATAACGTAAACCACACTTGGGACAATTTTCATACATCTTTTGCTGATGAAAGCCATACATAGAATTGGCAAAAACATCTCCCCGTCTGCATCTTGGACATTTAGCCAACAGCATGGCCTTTAACTTCGGTGTTGTAGACATCTTTTTTTATTTAGTGGCAAATTACGTTTTTTGTCTCTTATTACCCACGATATTCCATTTCGAAAAGCTTATCCGTAATTCTATTAAACCAAAAATCCCAGTTTAACGACTGGGACCCTTTTTAATTGAGATTTATTTTTTCTCTTTTCATATCTATTACGACATTCTTCTTCCGGTATTTTTTATACCACAGATAACCAATCCCTACCATTGCAAGATATGGCGCAGCCAGCAGGTACATAATCCCACCATTTAGTCCTTTACCTGTATCTCCGCCATTGTCTATATTAGAAGCAACGGTTGCCTGGCACATTGCACATTGTGCCTGTACCTCTGTACTAATGCTATTAATAGCTAAAAACAATAATACAATACAAATCAGTTTAAAAGCCTTTAACATGATTAAAGATTATAATATGGAGAAATCATTAAATATACAATTACACCAGTTATTGTTACATATAGCCAAATAGGGAAGCTATACCTCACTAATTTTTTATGACGCTCTACCTGCATTTGTATTCCTCTATAAAAGCTCAACAAAACCAATGGTAAAACGCCCGCTGCCAATATAATGTGCGAGATTAATATAACGTAGTAAACATACCTAACATTGCCCGCCGCTGTAATTTCTTCTGGTTCTAAAATTCCGTTATTATTTAGATCTCCAAATTTTGTTTCCGGAGCGAAATAATGAAAAACGATATAAGAAACCAGAAATAGCGAAGACAATAGAAATGTAATGATATTAATTCTTTTGTGAACCCTTATGTTACCTTTCTTGATAAAATATAAGGAAAGGAGCAGCAATACAGTACAGGTTGCATTGATCATCGCATTTAACTTAGGGAAAAAGTAAATAAATGACGGAGTTTCTATCGTGACAGGAATAATCTTCCGGTTCAAAATAACTACCACAAGAAATACAAAAATGGAGACTCCGGTAATCAACCTAACAATTAGTTTATCGCTCATATCAATCTGGCAGTTTTTAATCTACCTTTATCTTTCTTAGTTCTTCTGTAATCAGCACTTTAATCTCATCCCCAAAATCCTTCACTTCCTGGGCAGAGGCACCGTCGTAATAACCTCGTATCCGATGATCTGCATCCAATAGGATCAATTTATCTGAATGAACAAAGCCATCTTCACTTTTCAAAGCATTCACAAAAAACTGTTCGTTAGCTAAGGGATACACAATAGCTGTATCTGCAGTTAAAAAATCCCATTTACCAGCAACGGCATGGTGCTCTTTTGCCGCCTTAGACAAGGTTTCGGGAGTATCTGTTTCCGGGTCTACAGAGATAGAAATGAACCTTATCATTTTATTATCCTGATATTCCTTAAAAAGCCAGTCTAGATTTTTAAAAACCTGCGGACAAGCTTTATCACACTTTGAATAAAAGAAATTTACTACTATTAATTGCTTCTGAATAGTATTTAAAGCAAACACTTCCCCATTCTGGTTAATGGCTTTAAAGTCTTTTATCTGATGATAAGTGGTATCTGCAATTTTTTTACCTCGCTTCTCTTTAAAAGTACCGCTTAATAATTTTGGTCCATAGATCGGAAGAGGTTTATACCGATTCTGACCTTTTGCTTGTAGCAAATAATACAAAAATCCTGGTACCGCTAATATGGTTACCAGGATTAATATTTTAGCTATAGGAAATTTATTCTTCATTATAGCGCTAAACTGTCCTGAATGTAGGAACCCTCTGTTAGCATTAAAATTATAAAATAAATAATAAAAACAAACGAAACCAGAATGGCAACTATAAGTGCATACTTTTCGAATTTAAGGTGCATAAAGTAGGCAACTATATAATAAGCTTTAACTAAAGTTAGAGCGATATATAAAAAATTTCTTACTCCGGTAGACATTACTGTATGAGGAATCGCAAGTGCGATCACAAACTCAACAACTGTAAGCCCTAAAAGTATAAAAAACACTTTCCAGATCTTCGCTTTGCTCATTCCTTCATGCTCATCTGCATGGCCTGTATGAATATTCTCTTGAGACATCTTATTAATTTTTGGAGTTATACTAAATAAAAGAAGGTAAATACGAATACCCAAACTAAATCTACAAAGTGCCAGTAAAGACCTACTTTTTCTACCATTAAGTAATGTCCTCTGCGTTCGAAAACACCAGCCATTGCCATAAATAAGATAATCATATTGATGATCACCCCTGTAAATACGTGGAAACCGTGAAAACCTGTTATGGTAAAGAATAAATTAGCGAATTGCTGTGCACTTACCCCGTCAGCACCAAATGATTTTATGGTCTCCATATCCGGAATTGTTCCCCACCAAAATCCCTGGTGATGTAAGTGAGCCCACTCTAAAGCCTGACAGCCAAGAAAAGTAAAACCACCTATTACCGTAGCAACCATCCACCAAACCACTTCTTTTTTTGAATTTCTGTGACCTGCTTCTACTGCAAGAACCATAGTAACAGAACTCATGATAAGGATAAAAGTCATGATACCCACAAAAACTAATGGATATCCGCTATCTGCTAATCCCGGTACAGATTGAAAAACAATATCAGGATCTGGCCAGGTAAGTTGACTGAAACGCTGTGCTCCGTAATAGATCAGAAAAGCAGAAAAGGTAAATGCATCTGACAAGAGGAAAAACCACATCATTAACTTCCCGTACTCTACCGAAAATGGAGACCTTCCGCCGCTCCATAAAGTAGTTTTAACTTCGTCTAATTTTGCTACTGTTGTATTCATCAAATTATAGGTTGTAAATTTTTAAAAAATTACTGGTTCAAAAGTAAGAAAACGTATAAATATATCCATAGAATATCTACAAAATGCCAAAAAATAGAGGAAATCTCCATTCTGAATAAATTCACGGCATTAGGTAGCTTTCTATAGCTACTTAACAAAGCAGTAATGATAATTACAATTCCTGCTAAGATATGTATAATGTGTAAAAAGGTAAAAGCATAAACAAAACTAATTGTTGCATTAGAATTGATAAAGAAAACACCCATATCAGTCCAAACTGCCCATCCATACACCTGCATCACTATAAATGCAATCCCCAAAAGTAAGGTAAGCCATAAGCCAATTCGCTGGTTACCAAATCTGAGCCTTTTAGTCTGAATATAAGCCCAGTGCATGGTTATACTGCTAAGAATAATGATGATTGTACTATAGATAAAAGTTTTAGGTAGCGGTACATTGAGTATTTTCCCTGCACCGTCTCCAGAGTAAACAATAAATCCGCTGGTTAAACCTGCAAAAAATATGGTCGACGAAATGATCCACAGCCATAAAATAAATTTCTTGGGCTGGAAATTATACCTATCTGTTTCTATATTCTTATTTGACATTATTTAAGATTAAACAATAAAACTATTTGAACCAAGGGCAGATAAAAAAAACTGCCAAACATTAATTTACGGGCTGATGGAACATCCAGCTTCAGATACAATTGCAAGGCTAGCCAAGCAAAAATCAATCCCGAAACGATAGAAACGCCAGCTATAATGTTCCCTCCAAAACCGTAAAACGTTGGGAGTAAGCTTACAGGGATTAAAATCACTGCTGATATTAAGGTAACTAATGCGCTTATCTTATCTCTTTTAGTGGTTGGAAGTAGCCTAAATCCTGCTCTTTTGTAATCATCATCCAGAACCCAGGCAATTGACCAAAAATGTGGAAATTGCCATACAAACTGAATAGCAAATAGGATCAGAGCAATATGATCTACCTTACCATGGGCTGCAACATATCCAATTAATGGAGGAAATGCACCCGGAAAAGCACCTACAAAAACCGCTATAGGACTTTTTCTTTTTAAAGGTGTGTAAACAAATGCGTAGAGAAAAATAGAAAAAACTGATAATAAACCTGTGGTAAGGTTTAAACTTCCTAAAAGGTAAGTACCAAAAATACCCATCAGCAGGCTAATCACAAGGGCTTGTCCATTAGTCATACGACCAGACGGTAAAGGCCTGTCTAATGTTCTTAACATCAATTTATCAAGGTCCTTTTCGATGATCTCATTAAAGCCGTTAGCTGCAGATGTAACTAAAAAACCACCAATCACCAGCTTTATCCAATTCACCCAGTTTATCGCTTCCTGGCTTTCTGCTGCAATTAAAAAACAAACTGAGGCAGAAAAAACAACCAGAAATGTTAATCTGAGTTTTACCAGGTTCTTAAAATCTTTTACAAACGTTCCCAAATCTATATATTTCGTAATGCTGGTTTCAGCATCAATAACAAATAAAACTGTGCACTAAAAAAAACTACTGCAAATAAAATATGTAAGGCCTGTGCAAATGGCGGCATTCCAAAATAATTTAAAACAAAGCCTGTTAAGACCTGAAACAACACTAAACCAATTAATACCTTAGAAAAACTATGCTGTTTGCTCTGAGGTAATCTCTTCCGTATGAATACATAAGCTGCAATGTTAATCACTATCACCAATAGTGCAATATCTTTATGATAGCTATAAATATTCCCCAGGTTAGTTAACCATTCTTCCCTTGCTAAGCCCGGATTTTGTGATAATAAGGCATCAATTGCTTCTCTAACTTCTGTTCCTATGGTAATCTGAATCACTGAGATCACCAGGCCAAGCAAAAGTAATAATCTTAAAGGTGTTCCGGCGCTATTGGTCGTAATTGTTACATCTTGTATGGCTTTCGCGTAATAATAAGTGTAGATAGAAATCGCAATAATTAGTACTGCTACCAGCATATGCACTGTAATAATCCATGCAACTAAATTAGTAGAAACTACAATCGAACCCAACCATGCCTGGAATACAACTAACAAAAGATTTAGGAAACTTAATATGGTAATCCGTGAATATGATTTAAGGTAATGTAAAGAGTAAACAAAAGTGAGGAGTAGAAAAACACCTGTTAAAGCCCCTATTAATCTATTTACATATTCGGTATAGGTTTTAGCGGCATTAAATTCTTCCGGTAATTTAATACTCTCATCATGCCTAATTTTATAGGCCAAATCTGGGTAACCAGCTTTGTCTAATATCTTGGCAAAGCGTTCATTCTTTTGGAGCCTGCCCTCTACATACTTTTGCTGGTAATCTGCAGGTAATTGAGAAATATCAGTTGGTGGAATATACTGATCGAAACATTTAGGCCAATCAGGGCAACCCATTCCCGAACCGCTGCTTCTTACTACCCCACCAGCTAAAATCAAGAAAAAAAGCGCAATTATAGTAATGAAATTAATCTTTATAAACCGCTTTTCCTTTTTTGAGTACATTATTCTATTACATAAAGATGGGGTATCAGTAAGATAAACACTTACATGGATACCCCATCATCTTTTGAAACAATAAGCTTATTTTACTTCTTCGTTTCTAGTTAAGTTCTGAGCATTCCATTCTTCCTGGATTCTCTCTGCTTCTTCGTTACCTTCAAAATCATGAGGCATGTTGGAAGACATGGTTTCCGAGTGAGGAGTAGTTTGCGGTATAAAGTCTGCGCTATGTCCAGGCTTGCTATAATCATATGGCCAACGGTATACTGTTGGAATCTCTCCTGGCCAGTTACCATGAATACGTTCTACCGGAGTAGTCCATTCTAAAGTATTAGACTCCCAAGGGTTTTGGCTTGATTTCTCTCCGTAAAAAATAGAGTAGAAGAAGTTCCAAAGGAAAGCAACCTGCGCTAATGCCCCAATAATTGCTGCCCATGTTACAAACACGTTAACAGATAACCATTCGTTCATAGACTCAAACTCGGTAAATGCATAATATCTACGAGGTACCCCGTCTAATCCCATAAAGTGCATTGGGAAGAATACCAAATAAGCTGCTGCAAAAGTTAACCAGAAATGCAGGTAACCTAATTTAGCATTCATCAATCTACCAAACATTTTAGGAAACCAATGGTAAACACCGGCCATCATACCAAATATTGCTGCAGAACCCATTACAAGGTGGAAATGAGCCACTACAAAGTAGGTATCGTGTAAGTTTATATCTAAAGCAGCATTTCCTAAGAATATACCGGTTAAACCTCCAGAGATAAAGAAAGATACCAAACCAATAGCAAAAAGCATTGCTGGTGTAAATCTTAAGTTACCTCTCCATAAAGTAGCCAGGTAGTTAAAGGTTTTTACTGCTGATGGTACTGCGATAATCAATGTTGTAATCATGAACACTCCTCCTAAGAAAGGATTCATACCCGTTACGAACATATGGTGCCCCCAAACAATGAAAGACAATACAGTAATACCAATTAAAGAGTAAACCATGGCATGGTAACCAAAAATAGGTTTACGCGAGTTGGTTGCGATTACTTCTGAAGATATCCCTAAAGCAGGCATAATTACAATGTAAACCTCAGGGTGACCTAAGAACCAGAATAAATGCTGCCATAAGATTGGGCTTCCACCTTCGTTAGGTAAAGCTTGTCCGGCGATATAAATATCTGATAAGTAGAATGAGGTACCAAAACTTCTATCGAAAATTAATAATACGACCGCTGCAACTAATACAGGGAAAGATAATAAACCAACAATAGCAGTTAAGAAGAAAGACCATATGGTTAAAGGCATCTTCCAAAGATCCATTCCATGCGTACGCATGTTAAGGATAGTTGAGATATAGTTGATACCACCAATTAATTGGGATGCCACAAATAAAACCATGGATACCAACCATAAAGTCATTCCTAAACCAGAACCCGGCATTGCTTTCGCGACAGCAGATAGTGGCGGATAAACCGTCCATCCGGCACCTGCAGGCCCTGATTCGATAAAGAAGGTCGCCATCATGATCACACATGCAGTTAAGAAAAACCAGTATGATAACATGTTCATGAAAGGCGAAGCCATATCACGTACTCCTAATTGAAGTGGAATTAATAAATTGGAAAAAGTTCCGCTTAACCCTGCAGTTAATACAAAGAACACCATAATGGTTCCGTGTATGGTTACAAGTGATAAGAAAAAGTTAGGATCTAATCTTCCTTCCGGAGCAAATTTACCCAGCAATACTTCTAATAAAGGAAAACTTTTATCAGGGTATGCTAATTGAATTCTGAATAGTATAGATAAACCCATTGCTATAACTCCCATTATTATACCAGTAATAAGGAATTGTTTTGCAATCATTTTATGATCCTGACTAAAAACATATTTAGTCAGAAATGTTTCATGATGATGACCATGTGAATGATCATCATGTATTGCATCTGGGTTATGAATTGCAGCTGTAGCCATAATCTCCTTCAAATTTTCTTTAGTTGTTTAACGCAATTTTGTTAGTGATACCATTATTCTCTTTATTAAGAGCTAATTGGTATTCTTTTTTCATTTCTTCTGTTACAATAGGCTTTTGCTCTGTCAGCCATTTCTGATATTCTTTTTCAGAAACCACACGAACTGCAAATTTCATATTGTAATGAGAACCTCCGCAGATCTTAGCACAAAGCAAATGGTACTGAAAATTAGGATCGCTTGTTTTTTCCTGCATCTCTGCAGTAGTAATTCTCGGTGTAAATTGGAAGAAAGTTGGCATTCCTGGTACTGCGTTCATTTGCACTCTAAAATGCGGCATGTAAAAACTGTGCAGTACGTCTTTAGAAGTAATCGTAAATCTTACCGCTTTTCCAACAGGTAAAACTATTTCTGAAACTTTAAGATCGTCGTAATTTCTTTTGTCTGAAAGATCTAAACCTAAATTGTTCAACCCGTTAAGGCTTCCGATTAATTTATAGTTTTTCTTTCCGTTCTCGTTGTCTTTACCTCCGTATCTTACTTCCCATGAAAACTGTTGAGCCGTTACATCTACCTGTATAGCACTTGCCATTTCCTCTTTCGAAACGTTAGTGATTCCTCTCCAGATAAAAAAGCCCATTAATACAAGAACAGTTAGAGCTATAGCTGGGATAACTGTCCAATATTTCTCAAGGGTATTGTTATGAGGATAGTAGTATGCTTTTTTCTTCTTCTTGTATTTATATTTATAAGCAAAAATAAATAATACCAGGTGTGTAGCAACAAACACAAACGTGGTGATGATTAATGTAGTATTAAACATCTGATCGATAGCAACACCATGTTCTGATGCAGATTCTGGTAAAATCATACTGCCATGTACAGTATAAGACCAATATGCTCCGTATAAACCCAGAATTAAAGCAATAACAAACATGATGCTGTTAAAGTTATTCCAGGCAATCCCATCTCTTTTACCCTGGATCTTCCTGGTCAGTTCGTATACCTGTAATACTTTACCTATAATTCCTATAAAAACACAAGCCAAAAGGAACAATAAAATATAGTAAGATACAACTGTACCTAAGCCTTCGTTTTTTGAAGCTGTATCTGCAGCTACTCCGGCTGTTTGCGCTATTACACTGCTTAATGAAATACCCATTAAGGCCGTTAGCGAAAACATTTTTCTTAAATTAAAACACTTCTTTATATTCATTTTCTTTTAAGTCTACCTGAAAACTTATTAAATATGGTGATGTACACTTTCCTGTAAGAAAGGATGATTTTTAGGAACCAGAGCTGCTTTGCTTAATGCGTTCAATACTAAAAATGCAAAGGTACCTACAAATCCTAAGAATATACCAATTTCTATTAATCCAAATCCTCTATGAGCTTCTACCGTTCCGGGCATAATCATCATATAGTAATCTAACCAATGCCCACAGATAATAAGTATACATACAAAAAGTAATAAGTTAGTTTTACGTTTTGCATCTCTTGACATTAAAATTAATACCGGAGATAGGAAATTGATAATAATATTTAACCAGAACCAAGGAAGATATTCTGGTTCGAATCTCTTATAAAAATAAACTGTTTCCTCTGGCATATTTGCATAGTAGATCAATAAAAATTGAGCAAACCATACGTAAGTCCAGAAGATAGAGAAAGCAAAAACAAATTTACCCAAATCATGTAAATGGTTTTCGTTAATCCATGACATATATCCAGCTTTTTTAAGTAAGATTACAAAGATTGCAATAGAAGCTAAACCTGTTACCCACATTGCTGCGAAATTATACCAGCCAAACATGGTAGAGAACCAGTGTGCTTCAAGAGACATAATTACATCAAAAGACCAGATTGGTGTAGTAAATCCAAATATTACTAGAAATATAGCAGCATTTTTAACACCCCTTTTATAGCTGCTTAATCCGCCTTCAAGATCTTGGTTTTTCGAAATCTTGTTAAATAAAACTGCAAAGAAACTATACGCTCCTAAGAATATGGCTAATCTTATAAGGAAAAAAGGAACATTTAAGTAGCTGGCTTTTCCTGCAATTAGGGCATCATAGTTCTCAGAATTAGGATCAGTAAGTCCTTCATGGTGCCAGTGATGGTAAAGGTTATGGCTAAGCAAGCCTGCAGCAACAACGATAAATAGTATGATACTTGCAATTGGTAAAACTTTAGCAAAAGCTTCAGGTATTCTAATTAGACCTGCAGACCAACCTGCCTGTGCTACATATTGCACTGCAATAAAGAATGCCCCTGCCGCACAAACGCAAGTAAAGTAATAACTCATCAATAAAAGGTTGGCAAAAGTACGCTCTGCATGATGATTAGAACCGTCTTCGGTTAAAAATCCGTAAGCGATCGCAACAATTCCAATCAAAATAGCAACTAAGCTAAAAGTTTTAACCTTTCCTGAGAATTCGAATTGTTCTGAAAAATTATAAGTATGATTATGAGTTCCCATTTATCTGATCAATTATTGTGCTTTTTGTAATTCGTTAACATACATTACTACTTTCCACCTTTCTTCAGGAGAAAGTTGGGAAGCATATGATCCCATCAGGTTTAAACCATATTGTATGGTATGGTAAATTTGTCCGTCAGTAAGGTCTTTTAATGCACCACCTCTGGATGAATTCCCTGTTGCATAAGATGGCGGAGCAGGATATTTACCTAATTCTACGATATGGCCGTTACCAGTTCCATTTTCACCATGACAAGGAGCACACATCGCTACATATAATTGTTTACCGTGTGCAAGATTTTCTTTATTTACTTCCAAAGGGTTAACTGCTCCTTTAGAGGCTTCGTATCCTTCTTTAGTTCCAGGATAATCGAAACGTTGGTATCCAATTGGAGTTGTATTTGCCGGTGGCAATTGTGCTGTTTTTCCATCAGCAAAATTTGGGTTCTTCTGATCCGGGTCATAAGCTATCGCGTCATACATATTCGGAGCAAACTCTGGTGCCCGCTTAGTATGATCTTTACAAGAACTTAATACCGTCGCAGTAATTAAAGCTATAGAAGCCAAACTTAATATACTGGTCTTATTCATAACTAACATATTTTCTATCGTTGTACTTTATTTCTACAGCACCCGAATCTTTTAACAATGAATCAATCTTAACATGATCTGTATTCTCCTTTGCATCTATCGCCAGAACAAAACGATCGTCTGTAGCCCTTAGGTCCATCACTCTTGGAGCTCTTCCCGGAAACAAGTGAGTTCTGTAAAAGAAAGAAAGACCCATTCCGTAAGAAGCAAATAAAACCGTTAACTCGAACATAATTGGGATAAAATCAGGAAAAGCGAATGCAGGCTTTCCTCCAATATTATTTGGCCAATCTATTACAAGCATATAGTACATCATGGTAAAGGCTGCAATTGTACCGGTTATACCACAAATGAATGCTACAATTGGTAAGCGGCTTCTCTTTACCCCTAACTTATCTTCTATCCCGTGGATTGGCATAGGAGTATAAGCGTCGTAAATCTTTATATTATTTTCCTGTAATTTGTCAATCCCAGACATCATGTTATCAGGATCATCAAAAGATGCTAAAATATATTTAATACTGCTCATTGTTATTTATTTGCGTAATCAGCCTGGTCAACACTATCAAATTTGGTCAAAGATTCTTTATAGTACTCTGCCTCTTCTGGTTTAATAACTCCTGCATCCAATAATTTTTTCTTGCTCTGTTCTGATGATGTTTTCACCAATAGTTTCACCTCTGCCATAGCAACTGATGGCAATACTCTGATGAATAAAAGAAACAAAGTAAAAAACACGCCTATTGAACCAATAAATATCGAAATCTCAACCCAAGTTGGATAGAACATTGCCCAGCTTGATGGAATATAATCTCTGTGTAGTGAAGTAACAATAATTACAAATCGCTCAAACCACATACCAATGTTTACAACAATTGATAAGATCCAGGAGATAGGAATACTGGTTCTGATCTTTTTGAACCAGAATAGCTGAGGAGTAATTACGTTACAAGTCATCATGATCCAGTATGCCCATGCGTATGGACCAGATACCCTGTTTAAGAAAGCGTATTGCTCATACTCCACTCCAGAATACCATGCAATAAATAGCTCTGTTAAATAAGCCACACCCACAATAGATCCTGTTAATACAATGATTTTATTCATTGATTCGATATGGAACATGGTGATGTAGTTTTCCAGACCTAATACTTTACGAGTGATTAACAATAATGTTTGTACCATCGCAAATCCTGAAAAAATCGCTCCTGCAACAAAGTAAGGAGGGAAAATGGTTGTATGCCATCCCGGAATTACAGAAGTTGCAAAGTCCATGGATACAATCGTGTGTACAGATAATACCAGTGGAGTAGAAACACCTGCTAATATTAAAGATACCGCTTCGAAACGTTGCCACGTTTTAACAGATCCTGTCCATCCGAAAGAGAATATCGAATAAATTCTTCTTTTTAAACCCGTAGCCCTGTCACGTATTGTAGCTATATCTGGTAATAAACCAGTGTACCAGAACAATAACGATACAGAGAAATAAGTGGAGATAGCGAAAACGTCCCAGATTAATGGAGAGTTAAAGTTTACCCATAAAGATCCGTACTGATTAGGAAGAGGAAACACGAAATGCGCTAACCATGGACGGCCCATGTGAGCTACAATGTAAGTAGCGGCACAGATTACCGCAAAAATCGTCATCGCCTCTGCAGAACGGTTAATAGAGTTACGCCAGTTCTGACGGAAAAGTAATAATACTGCCGAGATTAACGTTCCGGCGTGACCAATACCTACCCACCAAACGAAACCGGTAATATCCCAGGCCCATCCAACTGTTTTATTCATTCCCCAGGTTCCGATACCATACCAAAATGTATAGCTAACCGCAAATAACCAAAGCAATGCGCCTGCAACGGCTACAATAAAGCCTATCCACCATGCTTTATTAGGTTTGTTTTCTACCGGCCATAAAACATCATCTGTAATTTTTTTATAGGTGATATTCTTACCGGTAATAAGAGGCTCACGCAAAATAGATTCGTGGTGGTGATGCCCCGGTGTATTGTGTGTAAGTGCTTCTTCGCTATGAGATGCCATATCTTAGATTCTATTATTTAAATATTAAGCTTCCTGTAATCCTGTGTTTGTAACTTTTGTCATATAACCAACTCCTGGCTGTACGTTAAGTTCTTCCAGAACATAATATGTTCTTTCGTTCTTAAGTGCTTTAGAAACTTCAGAGTTAGGGTCGTTTGCATCTCCGAAGATGATCGCATTGGAAGCACATGTTTGCTGACAAGCCATCTTAATATCTCCATCTCTTAACTCTCTCTTCTCTAACTTAGCTTGTAACTTACCACCCTGAATACGCTGTATACACATTGTACATTTTTCCATTACCCCACGGAAACGTGTAGTAACATCCGGATTTAATACTAGTTGTGTAAATTCATTATTTAAGTAGTTGTCGAAACGGGAATCATTCCAGTAGTTAAACCAGTTGAAACGACGAACTTTATAAGGACAGTTATTGGCGCAGTAACGAGTACCCACGCAACGGTTATAAGCCATATGGTTTAATCCGTCTGAAGAGTGAACAGTTGCCAACACCGGACAAACAGTTTCACAAGGTGCATGGTCGCAATGCTGACACATCATTGGTTGATGTACAACAGATACATTTTCCATCCTGCCCTCTATATCTTCAATTTCCTTCTCTTTGGTGATTTGCTTACCATCTTCGTTGAAAGTGTAGTAACGGTCGATACGAATCCAGTGCATTTCACGACGACGGCGAACCTCATCTTTACCTACAACAGGTACGTTGTTCTCGATATTACAAGCAGTAATACAAGCACCGCAACCTGTACAGGCGTTAAGGTCTATAGCCATTACCCAGTTATGACCAGGAGTTTCGTATTTATTCCAAAGATCGTAAGTTTTGTGTTTAGCACCATGGTTACCACTTCCGTGAGCAGGATCATGTTTGTAATCAGCAAAACTGGTTTCTCTGATTACATTCCTACCTTCGTAAGAATGGTGAGTTTGAGTTTGAGCCAGTTCAAAATAACCAGCTACTTTCTCTAGAGTAACTGTTTTAGCACCAATAAACGGATAAGCGTTTTTACCAACAGCGTCTCCAACTTTACCAGCATTTGCTCTTCCGTAACCTACCGCAATAGAAACAGTTTCATGAGCTTGCCCCGGCTGTACCAAAATTGGAAGTTCTACAGCGTAACCATTAGCCTCTACCTTAACCAAATCATTTTGAGCAAAGCCCAATTTCTCGGCATATTTAGGGTTAATAGCAACATAGTTATCCCAGGTCACTTTTGATACAGGATCAGGAGTTTCCTGTAATACAGGGTTGTTTGCCTGTGAACCATCTCCCATTACAGAAGATGTATATAAGTCTAGCTCGATAGCACCTTCTGCAACTTTACTTGCAGCAGCAATAGCACTTGCTGAAGCAGCTACATTACCTGCGAAAGCATAATTTCCGGCCGCTTTAGCTGGAGCTACCAAAACACCTGTTTGTAAAACATCTTTCCATGTTTTACCAAAAGATGGAAGAATAGTAGCTTCCCAGGTGTTTTTAACGTAAGTATAATAGTCAGAAACTGCATTATCAGACCAAACTAATAAGCTTTCTTCTGCCTGTCTTGTATTGTAAATAGGATTAATAGTAGGTTGTACAATAGCATAAGAACCTTCTAATGGGTTAGCATCACCCCATGCTTCTAAGAAATTATGGTTAGCAGCAATTACATCACATAATACAGCGGTCTCGTCTTTTCTATCAGAAAAAGAAACCTTTAAGCCTACTTTAGCCAAGCCTTCTTTTAAACCTTTATTATCTGCAAAAGTATAAGCAGGATTACTGTTTAAAAAGAAAACTGCACCTACACTGCCTGCTTTCATCTGCGCAACCAAAGCTGGCAGATCTGTATCATTACCTAAATATTGGTAGTTAGGATTATCTAAATCAATAGTAGTACCGTAGCTGCCTAAGAAGCTGTTAATCGCATTCACAACAGTTTGGATTGCCGGGTCGTTAGAACCGGAAACAACTAAAGCAGCTCCTTTTGCCGCTGCTAACTCTTTCGCTGCTAATTTTACTGCAATATCTGCAGCCTGATTAGCTGATAAAGAAGCACCGCTAACTGAAGTACCTGTTAATGCTGCATATAAACTCAATATTGCAGCTCCTTCCTGAGAAGGCTTTAATGCTACTCTTGAATCTGCACCACTACCAGTTTGAGACATTCCTGCTTCAAAATGGATGTGCCTCGACATTTTCTTATTCTCTAAAGACTTGTAGTTTCTGTTAGAAACATATTGTCTTGAGAACTGGGCCGGAGTAATCCAGCTACCTAAGAAATCCGCACCAAAACTTACAATTACATTAGCTCTCTCGAAATGGTATTGAGGAACCACTGCTTTTCCGAAACTGTTTGTGTTTGCAGTGATAATCCCTGCATAAGAAACCGCGTCGTAGTTAATATGTTTAGCAGTTGGATACTGTGCAGTAAAGTCGGCAACAGCCTTTTTAGATGAAGGGCTGTTTAATGATGAACTAACTATTGCAATAGTTTTACCTGAAGCCTGAACTTTATTTAATTCTCCTTTAACAAACTCATCTACATCAGACCATGATGCTTCTGAACCTTTTAGTAAAGGACCGTGTAATTTAGCATTATCGTAAAGATCTAAAACAGCTGCCTGTCCTTGTGCGTCTAAACCGCCACCGTTAATCGGACATGCAGGGTTACCTTCTAATTTAATAGGGCGACCTTCGCGGGTTTTAACAATTACGCCACCACCTTTAAAACTTGAGGCATAATAGTTAGGAATACCAGGAGTTACCTCTTCTGGCTTGATAAGATATGGAATAGATTTTTTTACAGGAGCGGTGCTACATGCAGCCAAAGTAACTGCACCTAATCCAAAACCCATAGTCTTTAAAAAATCACGTCGTGGCGTTGAAGCCGCTAAACCAGACCCTTCTAAAACTTCTTCGATAGGAAGTGGTTCTGCAAATTCGCTTTTGTTTTTCTCAACGAATTCAGGAGTTCTTTGAAGCTCCTCTAAACCTTTCCAATATTTTTTTGTGCTTTCCATTTAAGCTATATAAGACTGTAATAGTTTATTCTAATTAATTAACCGATTAATAGTGACATTTACCGCACTCCAATCCTCCAAGAACTGCAGCTGTAATTTTCTCACCTTTTTTAATCTGCTCATGAGCTGCAATTACTTTATCGTAATATGCATTACCCTCATGCTTCACTTCTGTTTCTCTGTGGCAGTTCACACACCATTTCATAGTTAACGGAGAGTACTGGTAAACTTCTTCCATTGTCTCTATAGGACCATGACATTTCTGGCAATCGATACCTGCTACAACAACGTGTTGAGAGTGGTTGAAGTAAGCCAAGTCTGGAAGGTTATGAATTCTAACCCACTCGATCGGACGAGGATTATCTCCGTAAGACTGAGTTTCAGGATCGTAATCCAATGCATTATAGATTTTCTGGATTTCAGGTGAAATCTCTCCTCCATAATTCTCAGTTGCCTGAACGTATTTATGACAGTTCATACAAACGTTAAGAGAAGGAATGGTAGCATTTTTAGATTTCCATGCACCAGAGTGGCAGTACTGGCAATCAATTTGATTGGTACCTGCGTGTAACTGGTGAGAGAATTTAATTGGCTGTACTGGTTGGTAACCTGTATCTACACCAATGTTCCACATTTCAACTGTTCCAAAAGAACCAAGCAATACAATAAAAGCTAATACAGTAAAGAATACTGCTTTTTTATTCTTAGCAAACTTCCTAAGTTTAGCGTACTGATCTTTTTTCTCCAGTTCTTCTTCGTCTTCTTCAATTATTAAGGCGTCCCCTTTATTCAAAAGCAAACGCTCTAATGTACCTATTACACGGTTAAGAACTAAAATCACTAATAAAGCAATCAAGATAACAGCGATTAAGCCTGCTACCATGTAACCACTAATAGCTGACTCTCCACTTCCAGTTGACCCGGCTGCACCGGCACCTGCTGCTGCTTCTGGTTTTTTATCTCCTTCTACTTTAATGTATGCTAATATATTATCTATATCAGCATCTGAAAGTTGAGGAAAAGGAGTCATTGGCGCCTGGTTATACTCGTTATAGATTTTCACTGCCGCAGCATCGCCCGAAGCGACCATTGCAGGAGCGTTTTTAATCCACTTATGTAACCATTCACGATCATGACGCTGATCAACACCCGCTAAAGCAGGACCTAACACCCGCTTGTTCATCGCGTGGCATGAAGTACAATTTGCTTTATACAAAGCCTCACCTGCGGTGGCATCTCCTGTCATTGCAGCATCCGCCGCAGGAGCAGCACCTGCCGCTTGTGTAGAATCTGCCGGAGCATCTTGAGCTAAAGCGACCGCGGACACACCTAAAGAGATAGTCGAGACTATCAGAAGGGATCTTACTAATTTTTTAAAATCAGATGAGAAGTTTCTCATATTGAGTTCGTTATACTAAATTTTTAATTTTTTCTGATTGAAAATGGAACCGTTTCACTAGTTACACCACATTTTCGAAGCACAAAAGTATAATTAATTAGCTTTTGGCTGACAATTTCATGACTTATATTACTAATTTAAAATCATTCTAAACTACCGCAAAAATAGCCTCTGCTTTACACTATAAGCTATTAAACATAAAAAGCGCCCTGAGGCACTTTTTATGTTGCTATAAATCATTTTTATTTTTCAATTATTGTTTTAATATCCATGCAAAGATTAAAGGTACCACTATAGTAGCGTCTGATTCTACTATAAATTTAGGGGTATTGATATCTAACTTGCCCCAGGTAATCTTTTCATTAGGAACTGCCCCCGAATAAGACCCATAAGAAGTAGTCGAATCAGAAATCTGGCAGAAATAACTCCAAAAAGGAATATTCTCCATTTCCATATCCTGATACAACATAGGCACTACACATATTGGAAAATCTCCTGCTATACCACCACCAATCTGGAAGAACCCTATACCTTTTCCTTCTGAATTCTTTGGATACCAGTCAGCAAGGAAAGCCATATATTCGATACCGCTTTTCATGGTACTGGCTTTTAACTCTCCCTTAATAGTATAAGATGCAAATATATTTCCCATGGTAGAATCTTCCCAACCCGGAACCACTATTGGCAAATTCTTTTCAGCAGCGGCTAACATCCACGAATTCTTAGGGTCAATCTCGTAGTATTGCTCTAAGTCGCCGCTCAAAAGCATTTTATACATGTACTCATGCGGAAAATAACGTTCTCCGGCGGTATCTGCATCTTTCCATATTTTATGAATATGTTTCTGCAATCTTCTAAAAGCTTCTTCTTCGGGAATACAAGTATCCGTAACCCTGTTATAATGGTTTTCTAAAAGATCCCACTCGTCTTGTGGACTTAAATCTCTGTAGTTTGGAACTCTTTTGTAGTGCGAATGTGCTACAAGGTTCATGATATCCTCCTCCAGATTAGCTCCGGTGCAGGAAATAATCGAAACCTTATCCTGACGAATCATCTCAGCTAATGAAATTCCAAGTTCAGCAGTACTCATTGCTCCTGCTAAAGTAATCATCATTTTTCCACCTTCATCAAGATGTGCTTCATAACCTTTTGC
>JAZQRF010000104.1:0-4077 GCA_045629485.1 Pelobium sp.
GCTTTGTATATTTGTATACTTTTTAAAACTATATATTATGATAACTCAAGAAGAATTGAAAAGACCATCTAAGCTTGAACAGCGAATGGCAATTGAGTCATATCATCAACTATCTTCTTTATTGTCACATATCAGTTCTGAGGAAACTGAAATTGAAATTGAGGAAACCAACGAAAGAATTAAAATCCCTTCAAGGGCGTTAAAGTTTTTAGGTGAAGTATTAAAGGCAATGGGTGAGGGCAAGCCAATTTCTATAGTGCCTATTGCCACAGAGGTTACTACTCAAAAAGCCGCCGAACTACTTGGTTGTTCAAGGCCTCATTTGGTGAAATTGCTGGAAGATGGGGAGATAGAATACATCAAAGTAGGCAAGCACCGACGAGTGAAGTTTGAAGATGTATTGGCATATAAACGGAAGATGAAAGAAGAGCAGAAAAGGAATATTATAGATATCATGGGGTCTGATGAAGAATTAGGGTTGTATGATTCATAGCGTAAGATTTAAAGCTGTTCTTGATACCAATGTTATTTTCCCGATAGTTACTCGGGACTTATTGCTTTGGTTTGCCCACTATGATCTTTATACGCCAAAATGGAGCGAACATATTTTTGATGAATGGCGGGATGTGATGATTAGGAAAGGTGTTGATGAAGCTGAAGCGGAAGAGAGAGTTCAGAGAGCAAACACTGCCTTTCCGGATGCCTTGGTCAAGAACTATACAAGTTTAATTGAAAAGCTAGAACTACCTGATGAAAAAGATCGTCATGTTTTGGCAGCCGCTATAAAGACGAATGCGAATGTTATAGTCACGAGTAATTTAAAAGATTTTCCTACAGACTATTTAGCATCGTTTGGGCTGACTGCTAAAAGTGCTGATGATTTTTTAACAGACATCATCGATCTCAATTCTGATAAAGCGGTTGAAGCTTTTAGGGAAATGGTACTCAATAGAAAGAATCCGGCTATGGATGAATATCAGGTATTGGAAAGCCTTCGTGAAATTGGACTTAAGGATACGGCAAACTATTTGCATGCACTTTTGTAATAAAATAAATCAGTAAAGAGATTTTTGGAAAATATAACCTATGGAGAGATCTTGATCTTAACCTATAGCTACTGATAGGTTGTTTCTTTTAAAGAATTAATTGCCGCCAATTTTCTTAAATTATGCAGGAAAGGCTCGTGATTTGCACAGTCAGGGCGACTTCAGAGGACAAGCCAAATACTTTTGACTTGTCCTTTTTTATTTCCAGGTATCAATACATTCTATAAATATCCACCTTACTTCATAAACATATTTAATCCTCATCCAATTATTACTTTTAGCAACTCTTCAATATCAATCTTCTCCAGATTCAATTCTTGAATGCGACCATTAAGGCAAGTCATCTTCTAGCGTTTAACATTTTTTAGATCACTGAATCTCCTGTTCCTTTTCCTTGAAGCATCTTGATAATCAAGATTTTTTTACAAAACCTCTTTCGTTTCTGTAGGATTTATTTTTTAAAACACTCAGAAGGCTTACCCTCAAAAAGGATATTAATGTACTGAATTTATATATTAAGATTTGCATTGGCAATATAAATGGGTTCCATCCGAAGAATAAGCGTAATAGAATAGCACTTACACAGATGTTCAATTTCTGAACAATATGCCTTGTTTATGGTTTTTATAAAATGTTTCAAAAACTATCGGCATTTTGGAAAAGTGAATATATTCCGCTCATTACTTTTTTTACGGTACTGAAATTACTGTTGCATTTGCCATTTAACCATCGTTATGGTTTCCATGCCGATGAGCTGTTGTACATGGCAATGTCAGACCAGTTAGATTGGGGATATAAAGAGGGGCCTCCGCTAATAGCATTCTTGGTTTGGATTTCTGTGAAGCTCTTCGGAGTTTCAGTGTGGGCACTTCGGTTAATGCCGACGCTCTGCGGTGCGGCAATTGTTTTTTTTACCGGGTTGCTCACTAAAAAGCTGGGAGGAAGTAAAATAGCCATAATTATCGCTTGTTCTGCAATCCTTGCCGATCCATCTTTCCTGGTCACAGGTTACATGATGCATCCTGTAGTGTTTGATCAATTGTTTTGGGCTATCAGTCTATTTTTAATCCTCAGTTATATTGAGTCGCCAAATTATACATTGCTGATTTTATTGGGTTTAGCTGTTGGCATTGGGATGATGAATAAATTTTCAATCGGTCTTTATGTTACCACATTGTTCTTTAGCTTATATTTCACCAGGTATCGCCCGTTGTTTTTTAATCGCTATTCTTTAGGTGCTCTTGTTATAAGTTTAATTGTTTTCCTGCCACATTTATTATGGCAAATAGAACAAGAGCTCCCTTTATTTAAACACCTGGAAGAGCTAAATTCTTATTATTGGGCCACCACGAATTATACTGATAGATTATTACAATTATTAGTTGCGCATGGCGCAGCCGGAGCAGTGTGTTTTGCTGGCTTGTTGTTCCTGATTTTATCTCCTGAATTTAAAAAATATAGTTTCATAGCCATAGGATTTATCTTATTACAAATGATATTAATAGCGATAAAGGGGAAAGTATATTATTCTTTCGGCGCTTTCCCTGTCCTGTTTGCAGCCGGAGGAATTTGTTTTGCTATACTATTCGAAAAGTCTGGCAAACCAGCCATTCGTTCTCTATTCTTTTACTCTTTAGGCCTGTCGGGAATAATCGCATTACCAGCCGTTGTGCCAGTTTTAAAACTACAGCATACCATCCTTTATTTCGATTATATGAAAAACTATAGCGGAGTTAAATTGCTATTAAAGGTGGGAAGATGGAAAGTATCATCAGCTTACTCAATACTACGGGCAAATGATAGGTTGGGAAGAATTGACAAAAAAAACTTTATCAGTTTCTGCGAAGTTGCCACTTCAGCATTCTTCATCTACATTAATATTAACAGATAACTACCAGCAAGCTGGGGCTATTGCACATTTTGGTAAAAGGTATTCCAATACAAAAGTCATTCAATCGGAACGACCAAGTTTTTTTGCTGATAAGGCCCGGTTTAAACCTAAATTTGTGATAGTCGTTACCAAAAACAATAAGTGGATAGCTCATTCAAAGTTGATGAGTCAGGAAGAAGTGAAACACCCTCATGCAGAAATAAACGGAGCCAGAATTTTTTTATTAAAGCTTTAGCATAAGTTTTAGATGGCTGATTAAAGATGCGTGGCTGAAGATCTTCTACACAAGCTTGGCTTTCGATCCGTTTTTAAAAAGTATTAAATACTCCTTAATTTAACTTGGTACAAATATTGTTTTTTAATTGGTTCATCTAAAATCGAAAAACAATGAATACTGAAGAAAGAAAAGAGGGCCTTGTAGCCAAAAAAATTGAAGAGCAAACTTCTAAAATTCCATCCGACTTATTTTTATGGGCCGCATTAGGTTCAATGGCAGTATCAGCAACGTTGAAATGTTTAGGCAAAAAGCATACTGCATTGTTTGTTGGGCAATGGGCATCGCCATTTTTACTGCTTGGAATCTATAATAAAATTGTAAAAACAGAAGGCCACGATAGAGATTCGTAATCTCTCAAGGCAATCAATAATCAAAAAGCCCAATATCTTTTTCAGATATTGGGCTTTTGCGGAGAAAGAGGGACTTGAACTAATGGTTTTTAGACATTCCCATAATTAACTAAAATTACTTTAAAGTCCTTTTAAAGCCTGTTTTACATTTTATCATTAACTCTAATTACATTTAGTTAATCTAAAAAATGCACCACTAATTGCACCACTAAATTCTATTATTTATATTTGGTTAAGATTTAATAACGACAAATCAAAAATGATAGGAACAACAAGGTTTGAACTTCGTAAAGGAGTTTCAGCAAAAAATGACAAACTACCCATTAGTTTAATCTATTCTTTAAAAAGCGTACTCTATTGTATTTATTAGTTCTTCATCATTTTCTGCCGCCGCCAGCGATAATAAGCTCCATGCATTTCCAGCAGTTCCAATATAAAGACCAGTATAGCTATGTACGTTTTGAGGGATCGTCCTCCACCAGTTTCCATACCAGCGTCTTACATGCTGCTGTG
>JAZQRF010000105.1:0-8529 GCA_045629485.1 Pelobium sp.
TAAAAAACAAAGAGGCGGCAAAGCTGTTACCTTAATCACTGGTTTTAAGGGTAAGGAAGATGATTTGTTAAGCCTCGGAAAGATGTTGAAAACCAAATGTGGAGTGGGAGGGACGGTAAAAGACAGGGAAATCTTAATCCAGGGGGATTTTAGGAAGAAAATAATAGAAATCCTTCAAAAGGAAGGTTATAAGGTGAAAATGATTGGTGGGAATTAATTATTTTGTTTGAGATAAACAATTACTAAAAACATTTGTTCAAACAAAGGTTCTTTTTGAGGAACATTGGAATATTTTAAAAGCAATCGATAGCATAACATTAGTATTAAATTTATATTAACATTTGCTTTTTAAAATAAAAATAAGTTTAATTGTATATAATTGTCCTGGAGGGACATTTTTTTTTAAAACGTAGCGTTATTAAGACCCTGAATCTGCTGAGGAGGAGAATATAACCGAACAAAAAACCAATTACGTGAATAATTTGATTTTAAAGTTTAAATCATAAATTTGTTATTCTCGTATTGTATTAATGAGTATAAATAAACAATAAACACACATAATTAATCAAAAACTAAATTTAAAAAAGCAATGGCAAACGCACCAAAACCAACTACAGCTAAAAAAGAGAACTCAGGAGGTTCAAGTATTTTCGCAGGATTAGCTATCGTAATCTGTATAGCTATCGGATGGTTACTTTACATATTCGTTATGGGAGATGGATCAAACTTCGAAGGTGGAGACAATGCAAATCACCCGCTTCCAGGAAACTATTTTGGAATGATTTACAAAGGGGGAGCAATTGTACCTTTCCTTATGGGGATGTTTTTAATGGTTATCGTTTTCTCAATAGAGCGTTATTTTGTAATTAACAAAGCAGCAGGAAATGGAAATGTTGATGCTTTCGTTAAAAAAGTACAGCAAAATCTTTCTACTAACAACATCGAAAGTGCAATTTCTGAGTGTGACAAACAAAAAGGTTCTGTTGCTGCAGTAATTAAATCAGGATTACTAAAATACAAAGAGGTAGAAACTGACACAGTAATGGATACAGAACAAAAATGTTTAGCTATTCAAAAAGACATAGAAGAAGCAACAGCACTAGAGATGCCTATGTTAGAGCAAAACTTAACTGTAATTGCAACATTAGTATCAGTTGGTACACTTGCTGGTCTATTAGGAACAGTAACAGGTATGATTAAAGCTTTCGGTTCATTAGCAACTTCAGGTGCTCCGGATCAGGCAGCATTAGCAAATGGTATTTCTGAAGCGTTAATTAACACAGCTACAGGTATTGCTACTTCAACTTTTGCAATTATCTCTTACAATTTCTTTACTTCTAAAATTGATAGCTTAACTTACTCAATTGATGAAGCAGGATTCTCAATTGTACAAACTTACGCTGCAACACACAGATAAGATTTAGTGAATAGTTTTTGAGCTTTCTCCCGCTTAAGGCGGAGAAAGTTTTTATCAAATAAAACACTAATAATAAAAATAAGAAGATGCCAAAAGCAAAAATTAAAAGAAAAAGTACCGCGATAGATATGACCGCTATGTGCGATGTATCTTTCCTGCTGCTTACTTTCTTCATCTTAACGGCAACGGCCAGACAACCAGAACCGCTTCCGGTTGATACCCCATCATCTACAGTAACTGTTAAGCTTCCGGATACTGATATCTCTACGATTACAGTAGGACAAGGGAAGGTGTTTTTTGGAGTAGTTGGTCAGGATGTAAGAATGAATGCATTGCAGAGAATGGGCGAACAGTATAATATTACATTTACTGATGAAGAAAAGAAACGTTTTGCTTTAATAGATGCGTTTGGAGTTCCTATTGCCAGTTTAAAGCAATTTATAGCATTAGGTTCTGCAGAACGTAGTAAAGTAGACCAACCAGGTATTCCTGTAGATACAACAGATAACAGTGAATTAAAACAATGGATCCTTCAATCAAGATATGCGGTTAAAGAATTGCATAACCAGGAATTAAGGTTTTCTATAAAAGGAGATGCTAAAGAAGAGTATCCGGCGATAAGAACTGTTATAGATATTCTGCAAGATCAAAATATTAACAAATTTAGTTTAATTACTTCTTTAGAAGGTTTAGATTAATAAAACTTACAAACAATGGCAGAATTAGATACCTCCGGCGGGGGTGGTAAAAAAGGCGGAAAAGTAAGAAGTAAAAAGCAATCTACACGTGTTGATTTAACAGCGATGGTGGATTTGGCTTTCCTGCTGATTACATTCTTTATGCTTACCACTACTTTAGCCAAACCTCAGGCCATGGATATGTTCATGCCTGATAAGAACGAAAAGAACGACGAACTACCAGTTAAGGCATCGAGAACTATGACCGTTCTTCTAGGCTCAGATAACAAGATTGTATGGTACATGGGTGTACCCGGAGATAACCCTCCCACCGTAGATAATTTTGGGAAAAATGGCATTCGTAAGGCTTTTATTGATAATAATAAAAAAGTTCTGGCATCAACCGGCGATCCTAAAAAAGGGATGCTGGTAATTGTGAAGCCTACGGATAAAGCAGATTATAAAAATTTCGTTGATATTATTGATGAAATTAAGATCGCAGGAGTGCCTTCGTACGGTATTGTTAATAAAATAGAGCCTGAAGAGTTGGAGTTATTGAAAAGTCAGGGCGCTTTAAATTAATAATATTAAGAAAGTTAAATCGTTATTTAATAATTAAATAAAACATTATGTCTAAACTGGACATCCTAAATCAGAAGTGGATAGACATAGTTTTTGAAGGTAGAAACAAAGAATACGGAGCTTACCAGCTGCGTAAAGAAAATGTTAGAAATACCAACAAAGCTATGATTATTGGAGGGCTATTTTTTGTTTTAGCCATATCTACTCCTTTAATCTTAAAATATCTTGAAGGTACTGAAGTAGAGGATAATACTAAATTGGTAGAAACAGAGGTGGTATTAAGTACTCCGCCTCCTATAGATAAAAATGTACCACCACCGCCACCACCGGTGGAACCGCCACCTCCAAGAGTTGATCAGGTGAAATTCCCACCTCCGGTGGTAAAACCAGATGCTGAGGTTGTAGAGGAAGAGCCGCCTACAATTAAGGACTTGGAGAAAGCAGATCCTGGGCAGAAAACCATAAAAGGCGACCCTAATGCTCCGCCTCCCGTTATTCAGGAAACTTTTGGAGAAGGCCCTATTAATCAGGCTGTAACTGAAGATACCAACGAGATCTTTACAAACGTAGAGGTTTTGCCGGAATACCCGGGCGGTATTGAAGCTTTCTACAAATGGTTAAGTAAAACCTTAGTTTATCCTCCAATGGCGAGAGAAAATAATATTCAGGGTAGGGTTACTGTAAACTTCGTTGTGGAGAAAGACGGTTCATTAACTGATATTAAGGTTCTTAGAGGAGTAGCAGGAGGAGCAGATTTGGATGCGGAAGCAGTTCGTGTATTAAAAAAATCGCAAAAATGGAAACCTGGTATTCAAAACGGCAGACCTGTAAGGGTTTCTTACTCAGTACCTGTAATGTTCCAATTGCAGCAATAATAAATGGAGTACAAAAAATTTGAAGACAGACAGAAATCGCCCGCAAAGCGATTTCTGCTCATTTTAGGGGTAGTCATGTTCCTGCTATACTTTGTGTTGGGAATAATGATTATTTTCTGGGAGAATTTCCCTTTGCTTGTTGGTGTAGACAGGGTATGGAAGATCGCTTTTGCAGCGTTACTTATTATATATTCCTTTGTTAGATTTGTAAGGTTAATTAAACATCAATAGAAATGAATAAAAGGATAAAACTACAGTGTTTATTAATACTTACTAGTATTGCTGTATTATCTGCATGTAACCATAAAACCCCAGAAAGCCAGGGGGAAGAGTATTATACTTATGGCGAAACCAGCATCGTTGCAGATGAATCCTTGTTTCCTATTGTTGATGATGAGCACCTGGTCTTTCATAATACCTATAAGAGGGCAACAATAAACATGGTATATAAGCCATTGCAGGAAGCTTTAAATCTATTCGTTAACGATAGTATAGATGTTGCAATCCTTCCAAGGATGCTGACAAGTAAAGAAGCGGCATTTTTTGAGAAGAGGAAGATTCGTATCAGAGCTACAAAATTCGCTACTGATGGGGTGGCTTTAATTACGGGTATAAATAACAAAGACAGCCTTATTACCAAACAAGAGATTATAGATTTATTGTCAGGAAAGTCTAATAAAAAACAAGTTTTGGTATTCGATAACCCCCAGTCTAGTACGGTAGAATACTTAATGGAAATGGCTAACGTTAAAGAATTACCTAAAGAATCTGTGTATGCATTAAAGTCAAACCAGGAAGTTATTTCTTATATAAAAAATAATCCGACAGCTATAGGCGTTGTTAGTGTAACCTGGATTAAAAGACCAACTAAAGAAATAGCTAATGATGTTAAAGCAGTGAAGTTTATGGCTGTAAAAAATGATAAAGGCGAATACAAGTTACCTTCTTTAAATAATTTAAAGGTTCGTGATTATCCTTTGGTAAGAGATTTATATTTAATAGATTGCCAGGGTAAAGCAGGCTTAGGTACAGGGTTCGCCGGATTTTTAGCCGGAGATATTGGCCAAAGAATTATTTTAAAATCAGGATTAGCGCCAGATTCTTTACCTTCAAGACAAATTAACATTGTACATTAAGAATTATAACATATTTTTTTTAAAATTGAACTATGAATATAACTAAGAAAATAGCAATAGTAGCCATAGGTTTTGTTACAATAGGAACGGCAACTATGGCTCAAAGCTTAGAAGATGCGAGAAAGGCAGTAAATGCAGAGCAGTTTCAAAAGGCAAAGAGCATGTTTAATAATTTAATTTCTACACAAGCTTCTAACCCCCAAAATTATTTTTATTTCGGAGACCTGTATCTTAAATTAAATAATCCGGATTCAGCTAAAGTACTTTTTCAAAAAGGGATTGCTGCTGATCCTAAATTTACTTTAAACTACGTTGGTTTAGGAGCGGTTGATTTATTTGCAAAAAATGAAGCGGCTGCGCAGGCAAATTTCAATAAGGCAACTGCTGATATGAAACGTAAAGATTATAAAGAATATATCTATATAGGTTCTGCGTATACTTACGAAAATTCTCAGGATTTGGACAAAGCTTTCCAATGGTTTGAAAAAGCTCGTGAGAACGGATCTAAAGATCCTGAACTTTATATCGCTTTAGGAAATGCTTATAAAGCCCAAAAGAAAAATAGCGAGGCTGTAGCTGAATATCAAAGAGCAACAGGGTACCAAAGCGATTTACTCAATGTTGATGTAAACATTGGTGAAATATGGACTGCAGCTTACAATTTTGAGTTGGCCGAATCTACGTTAAATGCAGTAATTCAAAAAGACCCAAATTTTGGTCCGGCTTATAGAGCGCAGGCAGAAAACTATTACCGTTGGGCATCACAACAGCCGGCAAGGAGAAATGAATTATTACCAAAGGCCAAAGATGCTTATTCTAAATATTTAGATTTAACAGATCGTTCTGCAGACTCGAGATACAGATACCTGATTTTCTTATTGAATGCAGAAGATTTCCAAACATTAGAAAAAGAAGCAACTGCGTTTATCAGCGAATTTGGAAACAAAGAAGAGTATAAGCTTGCTGAACGTTTTCTAGGTTATGCTGCTGTAGCAAACGGACATAATGATGCTGGTATAAAAGCTATAAATACATTTATCTCTTCTGTTGATAGCAAAAGGTTAATCGCTAATGACTATGTGTTTTTAGCTAAAGCTTACCAAAATCTAAAGCAAGATTCCTTAGCCATTATAAATTACGTAAAGGCTTACGATCTGGATACCACAAATACCGAAATATTAGGAACTATAGCAAAAACTTATTTCGCAAGTAAGAAGTATGGAAAAGCTGCTGAATATTATAAAAAATTAACCTTACTTCCTAAAACAACCTACACCGACTGGTTTTACTTAGGTTATGCTAATTACTACTATTATGCTTTGGATTTAGTTAATAAACAGCCAAAAGATGAGGCATTAATTAGAAAAACTTTATTGGAGGCAGATAGTGCTTTTACTTATGTAGCCGAAAAAGCAAATAACGCTGATGCATATCTGTACGTAGCAAGGGTAGAGTATTATTTAGATGAGACGGATAAGGAGCAAAAAGCAGTTAAGGCTTACGATAAATTTATTGAGTTAGTATTGGCCAAACAAACAGCAACTCCACCAGTAGAATTAACAGCTGCAGATAAGAAAAATCTAATAGAAGCTTATTCATATAACGGGGGATATTTTATCACGAAAGATAAAGCAAAAGCTAAGGAATATTTTAACAAAGCATTAGCTATAGACCCTGAAAACGCTCAAATAAAAGATGCATTAAGAGCTATAGCAGCTTCTTAATAATAAAATCGGAAAGGATAATCAGTCTCTGACCCTTTCCGATTTTATAATTTTTTTATATTTGCACAAAATTCAATATAATGGATAAGATTAGTACCTCAGTAGATTACCTGCCGATAATTTTACAACTTCTAATAGCCTTAGGATTTGTTGCTCTTACAATGACGATTACGCATTTAATCGGTCCAAAAAGAAAAACAACGGATGTTAAGCTAACCGCTTTTGAATCTGGTATTGAGGTGATTGGTAACGCCCGCCAGCCATTTTCTGTAAAATACTTTGTGGTGGCGATACTGTTTGTGTTATTTGATATTGAAGTGATTTTTATGTACCCGTGGGCGGTTAATTTCAGAGAATTTGGAATTAACGGATTAATAGAGATGTTTATCTTTATGGGTACCTTATTATTAGGCTTCATCTATGTGCTAAAGAAAAAGGCATTAGAGTGGGACTAAAGTAGAATTGTTCTAAATAAGTATAATCAGCTTAGATTCGCATAAATCTTAATAAATTTGCGGCTTACTGGAATTATCAGTAGGCCTTTTTAATTTTTTTCAGAAGAGGATAAAATTATGAGTGATATAAAAATAGTTGAGGCACCTCCGGGCGTAGAAGGATCAGGTTTTTTTGCTACTTCATTAGATAAAGTAATCGGAATGGCCCGTTCTCATTCCTTATGGCCATTACCTTTCGCAACATCTTGTTGCGGTATAGAATTTATGGCTACCATGGGGGCACATTACGATTTTTCAAGATTTGGTTCAGAACGTCCTTCTTTCTCTCCACGCCAGGCAGATTTACTGATGGTAATGGGGACCATTGCGAAAAAGATGGCTCCGGTTTTAAAACAAGTTTATATACAAATGGCAGAACCCAGATGGGTAATTGCTGTTGGTGCATGTGCATCAAGTGGGGGTATTTTTGATACATATTCTGTTTTACAGGGTATAGATGAGATCATCCCGGTTGATGTTTATGTTCCTGGTTGTCCACCAAGACCAGAAGGAATCATTGATGGTTTCAATAAGATACAGGATTTAGTGAGAAACGAATCTTTAAGAAGAAGAAATTCTCCTGAGTATGCAGAATTATTAGCTAAATACGGGATTCAATAATGGGTAGAATTTCAAATCAGCAGGTTACAGATAAATTAACAGCAAAGTTTGGTGATAGCATTTCAAACCTATCAGAGCCTTATGGTTTTCTAACATTCGAAACCAATCGAGAGGTAATTTTTGATATGCTTTCTTTTCTTAAAAATGATGAAGAGCTAAAGTTCAATTACCTTACCGATATTACTGCTATCCATTATCCTGAAAAAGAAAAAGCATTAGGAGTAATTTATCACCTACATAGTTTAACAAACAATGTTCGTGTAAGAATAAAAGTCTTTGTTGCAGTTTCAGATCCAACTATTCCAACTGCAACCGAATTATGGAATGGTGCAAACTGGATGGAAAGAGAAACTTTCGATTTCTTTGGGATACAATTTACCGGTCATCCGGATTTAAGAAGAATCTTAAATGTTGATGACATGACCGTTTTTCCTATGCGCAGAGAATATCCTTTGGAAGATCCAAACAGGGTAGATAAAAAAGATTATTTTTTTGGACGTTAAGCCAATATCATGAGCAATTTTATAACAGAAATAACTCCAGACCGTCCCGTATATACAGCTAACGACCCGCAAGGAGACTTAACTACGCTTAATCTCGGACCAACTCACCCTGCAACACACGGTGTATTCCAAAATGTGTTGCAAATGGATGGAGAACGTATTGTGAGCGGTGTTTCTACAATTGGGTACATTCACAGAGCGTTTGAAAAGATTGCCGAACACCGTCCTTTTTATCAAATTACTCCATTAACAGATAGATTAAACTATTGCTCATCACCCATCAACAATATGGGTTGGCATATGACGGTAGAGAAATTACTGGATATTAAAACTCCTAAAAGAGTAGACTACATGCGGGTTATCGTTATGGAGTTAAGCCGTATCGCAGATCACTTGGTTTGCAATGGCATTTTAGGTGTTGATACTGGTGCTTTTTCTGGCTTTTTATATCTAATGGAGGAGAGAGAGCATATTTACGAAATTTTCGAAGAAATATGTGG
>JAZQRF010000106.1:0-18107 GCA_045629485.1 Pelobium sp.
ACCAATCATCAAAATCAGAAAAACCAATAAGGCACTCACTATAATGTTTACATATCTATTTTTGATGTATATAAAAGAAATATAAATAAGTAACCCATAAAAAGTCACACTACTCATGGCGTGTCCGCTGGGAAAACTTAAACCTATCGCAGGATCTAATAAGGGGATCAAAGGCCGTTGCCTTTGGAAAAAGTTTTTTAAAACCAGCATTAATACTAAACTACTTAATGCAATCGCCGGAATTTTTACAGCAAACCACTTGCGCTTAACTACAAAGATAAAATACAAAAAGAGCAAAATATTCCCGGTTACAAGTACCTGGTAGTTCCCTAACTTGGTAAAAAATAGCATTACCGACGTGTTCCTATCATTAATAAAGGGATGAATAATTTCAAAAAATCTGTCATCCAACTCTGTGCGCCCATCAACAATAGCTATTTTGGTAATAACGGTAAAAGCAACCAGCGCTATCATCAATAACAAAAACAACAGGAATGTTTCTGAAAATAATAATACGAATCCCTTTACTACAGAGGTTCTTAAATGTTTGATTTTATTCTTCATTTAAACCTCATTTATCTACGGCCGCTGCAGCTATAAGCTGTTGGGCCAGGTCTTTTCCCAGGTATTTATCAATGATACCATGTACAAAATAAAGTATAGGTGTCATCACCAAAGCAACAATAAACTTGTAGGAATAGTTTACCAAACCTATTGCAGCAACCATCTGCCAACTCCAATTGTATTGTGGATTAATATAAAAAGCAATAAAAATAACTACAAAACTATCTATAAACTGGGAGATTAAAGTAGAACCGGTTGCTCTCAACCATAACTTATTTTCGCCTGTTATCTTTTTTATTCTATGAAAAATACTCACATCCGCTAGCTGCCCGATTAAAAATGCGGTTATAGAACCAACAATAATCCACATTCCCTGTCCAAATACTCCTTCAAAAGCATTATTCATATTGATAGAATCACCATTAATGATCTGTGTTATCCAAAAGTCTGATGGAGATAGTGCAATCGCCAGGCCAACCATCAAAAAAGCAAATACAATAAGAATGGCGGTTAAGTAGGAAAGCATCTTCACTCCTTTAACACCATAATATTCGTTAATAATATCTGTCATGATAAACACAAAGGGCCAGTTTAATACTCCGGCCGACATGTTAAAGGATAGATCTTTTATCCCGAAAAGGTTAATATTAAACTTTTCGAATCCGAGAGATTGTTCTACAGAGAAGATTTTAACTCCAATAAACTCGGCAAGGATCGCATTTGCAACGAAAAAACCGCCCAAAATCAGAAAAAGCTTATTTTGTTTAGAAAGAAAATCCATGTTACAAATATGAAACAGTAATTATGATTATCAAATTTAATGTAGAATTCTTAAGGAGTTAAAAATAAGTGCTAATTTGCTTTTTGTAAAAGCCGATAGCTGTGATAAATATAAGTTCCAAATTGCCTCAGGTAGGTACCTCCATTTTTTCTGTAATGAGTGCATTAGCAAATGAGCACCATGCCATTAACCTTTCCCAGGGTTTTCCTGATTTTGATTGTGATCCTCAATTGGTAAAACTCGTTCATCAGCAAATGAAAAATGGCAATAACCAGTATTCGCCAATGGCAGGGGCCTTATCTTTGAGAGAAATACTTTCAAAAAAAATAGCAAAATTACATTCTTCAACCTACCACCCGGAAACAGAAATAACAATTACCGCAGGAGGCACACAAGCTATATTTACTGCAATAAGTGCCATCATTAAACCGAATGATGAAGTAATAATTTTCGAACCTGCTTATGATTCTTATGCTCCTACTGTAAAAGCTTTGGGCGGCTTAGTAAAAGCATTTGAAATGGCCCCTCCGAATTTTAAGATTGACTGGAGCTATGTAAAGAAATTGATTTCTACCGATACGAAGATGATCATCGTGAACTCTCCGCATAATCCTACCGGAACAATTTTAAAAGAAGAAGACATAAAAGAGTTGATTAATATCACGAAGAATACTGATATTCTGATTTTAAGCGACGAAGTTTACGAGCATATCATTTTTGATAATCATCCGCACAGAAGCCTCGCGGCTTATCCGGAATTGAAGGAGCGAACCTTTGTGGTTTCCAGCTTTGGTAAATTATTTCATACCACTGGTTGGAAAATTGGCTACTGCTGTGCTCCGGAACTGTTAATGAACGAGTTTAGAAAAATCCATCAATACAATGTCTTTTCTGTTAATACTCCTATGCAACTGGCTATTGCAGAATATTTAAAGAATAGCGATGTTTATTTAGAGCTTTCGGATTTTTTCCAAAAGAAAAGAGACTTTTTTAGGAATATCTTATCTGAAACAAAATTTAGTTTGTTGCCATGCGAAGGTTCTTATTTTCAAAACGTGACCTACGAAAACATATCGGATAAAAAAGATACAAAGTTTTCTATTGATCTTTTAAAAAGCCATAAAGTGGCATGTATACCTAATTCTGCCTTCTATAGTAAGGGCACAGATTATAAAACATTAAGATTTTGTTTTGCTAAAAAGCAAGAAACATTAGAAAAGGCCGTTGAAAGGCTATTAAAACTTTAAAAAATGCAAAATTTAAAAGTCACCCTGTTCCAGGCATATCTATTTTGGGAAAATATTGATAAAAACCTTCAGAATATAGGTTTAAAGTTATCATCACTGAGAGAAAAAACCGATTTAATCGTACTTCCTGAAATGTTTAACACTGGCTTTACGATGAATGCAGAAAAAAATGCCGAAGAAATGAACGGCAAAACGGTATCATGGATGAAGCAAATTGCTCACAAATACGAAGCAGTAGTAACGGGGAGCTTAATTATAAAAGAAAATAATAATTTCTATAACAGGTTAGTGTGGATGAGGCCTGATGGAACTTTTGAAATTTATAACAAAAAACACCTTTTCACTTTAGCAAAAGAGCATGAAACCTATTCCTCGGGAGATAAACAATTAATTGTAAATCTAAAAGGATGGAATATTATGCCGGTAATTTGTTATGATATAAGGTTTCCCGTTTGGCTAAGGAATACTGGGGCTAAATACGATGTATTATTAGTAATTGCCAGCTGGCCTGAAGGAAGGGCGCATCACTGGAGAACATTACTTCCTGCCAGAGCAATAGAAAATCAATCTTTTGTTATTGCGTTAAATCGAGTTGGACATGATGGAAATGAAGTTTACCATAGCGGAGATTCGACTTGTCTTGATCCATCGGGAAAGGTAATTTATTATAAAAGAGACGAAGAAGATTTGTACACCTTTACTATCCATAAAGCGGAAGTAGAAAAAGTCAGAACTATAATGCCTTTCTTAAATGATGCTGATAAGTTTAGTTTAGAATAATATTTTTCTCTTAGCCCTAAACAACAATGAATTTATCTGGTTATAAGAGATGGTTTCGAATCAGAAATTTTTAATCCGATCGAACGTTTTAACATCTTTCAACAAAATATTTTGTTAATAAAAATTAAACAAGAGCCATTTTTTTTCACCTTTACATATGTTTAAAGAGATACCTAACAAGTTTTTGAGATACCTTTCTATATTCCTATATTTCCTTATTATAAGCATTTGTGCGGTCGAACTGAATTTTTTATGGCTATTTGGTTACTCTCCTGTAAAAAAAGACATCGAATTCCCTTCTTTAAGCGTGTCTTCTGAGGTCTATACATCAGATGGTAAACTAATTGGAAGGTACTATAAAGAAAACCGTACACCTGTAAATTTCGATCAAATAGATTCAACAATAATTAATGCCTTAATTGCTACAGAGGATGCCAGATTTTATAAACACTCCGGAGTAGATTTCTTGTCTGTGGGCTCAGGAATTATCTCAACAATTACAGGAGATAAAAGAGGTGGCAGTACTATTACACAGCAACTTGCAAAAAACCTGTATCGTACCAGATATAATAAATCACAGGGCTTTATTAAACATATTCCAGTGGTTAGAACATTGGTTTCAAAATTCAAAGAATGGCTAACCGCTTACAAATTGGAAGCTAACTATTCTAAGCAAGACATCATCACCATGTACCTCAATACCGTACCTTTTGGCAATAATTCTTACGGTATAAATACAGCTGCAAAACATTACTTTAATAAATCGGTTGATGATGTAAATGTAGAAGAATCAGCATTATTGGTTGGGATGCTAAAAGCTACTTCTACCTATAATCCCATTAAAAATCCAGAGAAAGCATTGGAACGAAGAAATGTAGTGCTTTCGCAGATGAAAAAATACAATTACCTTACAGAAGACGAATATAAAAAAGCTATTGATAAGCCTATAAAGCTTGATTTAGGCAAAGATACCGGTAAAAATGATGGCGATTCTTATTTGAGAACCGCTGTTGCCAAGTGGCTGGAAAAATGGTGTGAAGATAATGGATATGATTTGTATGAAGATGGATTAAAAATTTATACCACTATAGACTCTAAATTACAAAAATATGCTGAGGAAGCCGTTCAGGAACAAATGAAAGTGCTTCAAAAAAGGTTTAACAACTCCTGGGGAAACGAAAAACCCTGGAGAGATTCTGAAGGAAATTTAATCGAGAATTTCATTGAAAACAGCTTAAAAAAACTGCCCTGGTATGCTGCTGTAAAAAAGAAATATGAAAACAATGCTGATTCTTTGGAGTATTATTTAAATAAGCCAAAGAAAATGACAGTTTTTACCTGGGATGGTGATAAAGAAGTAGAATTCTCTACCATAGATTCTATAGAATATTATGCCAAGATCTTAAATACGGGCATGATGACACTTGACCCCTTTTCAGGAAAAATTAAAGTTTGGATTGGTGGTGATAACTATAACTATTTCAAGTACGACCATGTTAAACAAGCAAAAAGACAGGCAGGTTCTACATTTAAACCATTTGCATACCTGGCGGCCCTGGAAAGTGGCGTTGACCCCTGCGACAAATACACAGATAAGCCTGTTAAAATAGAATATAAAATAGGTTCGAAAACTGAAGTGTGGGAACCAAAAAATGCCGATTACCATTTCAGTTACCGCGAAATGTCTTTAAGATGGGCGATGGCAAAATCTGTAAATTCTATTACTGCACAGATTACAGAAGAAGTTGGATGGGATAAAGTTGTAGAATATGCACATAAATGCGGTATCGAAAGCGACTTACAATCCGTACCATCTGTTAGTTTAGGTTCTAATGATGTGAGTGTTTATGAAATGGTAAGAGCTTATGGAACTTTCTTAAATAAAGGCAAGAAGGTTGACCCTATTTTAGTGGAAAAAATTACCGATCTTGAAGGAAACATCATAGAAGAATTTAAAGCAAAACAAGAACGTGTGCTAACCGAAGAAATTGCATGGTTAATGCTGTATATGTTTAGAGGTGGTATGGAAGAACCCGGAGGAACCTCACAAGCACTTTGGGAATGGGATTTGTGGAAGAAAAATAATCAGATTGGCGGAAAAACCGGAACATCGTCTGATTATGTAGACGGTTGGTATATAGGAATAACAAAAGATCTGGTAACTGGTGTTTGGGTAGGTGCTGATGACAGAAGTATACATTTTAAGAATTCTGCAACTGGTGAAGGATCAAGAACAGCATTACCAATTTTCGCTAAGTTTATGGAGAAGGTTTACAAAGATCCCTCAACAGGGATAACTTTAGGCCCATTTCCTAAACCAGAGGTAGAAATTACACGTACTTATATTTGTCCAAGCCCGAGAATTGTTATAGATACAAACCAGGTAGACAGCTTAACTTTAGATTCTTTAGAAGGATTTGAAATTGAAAGTGAAATGCCAGAAAACATAGAGAATCCTGCTGGCCAGGGAACAGGCCAGGACATTAAAGCGCCAAACAAACCAGCTGAAATTAAAAAAGCCGAAAATCCTGTCACAGAAGAACCTCTTTCTAAAAAAGAAGAAAGGCAGCTAAGAAGAGAAAAAAGAAAAGAGGACAATTAATTTTTTACATAAATTTATTCATTTAGTTTATTGTTAAAACTCATGAAAACACAATTACCTAATAGGGTTATACAGAAGAAATTTTTGTACCTGCTATCTATCGCAATACTCATATTATGCGGCAATGTTCAAGCGCAATATTTTGGGCAAAACAAGGTTAGGTATAAAAATCTTAAGTTTAAGGTTTACGAGACTCCTCATTTTCATCTTTATTATTATACCCAGAATGATTCTCTGATCAAAAATTTCGCAAAAGAAAGCGAGGCCTGGTATGCACTTCATCAACAAGTTTTTAGAGATACTTTCAGGAAACCAAACCCCATAATCCTGTACGGGAATTCTCCCGAATTTCAGCAGACCACCATCATTAACAGTGATATTGGTGTAGGTACCGGTGGGGTAACAGAAGGATTAAAAAATAGGGTTTTTATGCCTATTCAGGAGATCAATTCGCAAACCAGACACGTATTGGGTCATGAGTTGGTTCACGCATTTCAATACCATTCTTTAATAGAAGGAGATTCAACAAATTTAGAAAATATAGGAAACCTGCCCTTATGGATGGTAGAAGGTATGGCCGAATATCTTTCGCTCGGGAAAGTAGATGCCAATACGGCTATGTGGATGCGTGATGCAGTACTCAACAAAGATATTCCATCTCTTAGAGATTTAACCACTAACAGCAAATATTTCCCATACCGCTACGGTCAGGCATTTTGGTCTTTTATAGGATCTACTTATGGAGATACCATTATTATGCCTTTCTTTAAATCTACCGCCAAATATGGTTACGAATATGCCATCCGGAGAACTTTTGGATATGATGAAAAAACGCTTTCCAATTTATGGAAAAGTTCCCTCGAGAACATGTATAAACCTTATTTAAGAGATTCATTACAAACAAACCCTATTGGAACTAAAATTATAGATAATGTTAATGGAGGAGAGATGAACGTTGCTCCAGCTATCAGCCCTGACGGAAAATATGTTGCATTTTTATCAGAGAAAGAACTTTTTTCTATCGATCTGTTTCTTGCAGATGCCAAAACAGGTAGGATAATTCGAAAACTTACCTCCAAAATTAAAAACGATCATATAGATGAATTCAATTTTATAGAATCAGCCGGAGCATGGTCTCCAGACAGTAAGAAATTTGCTTTCAGTGCTTTTAGCCAGGGCAGGAATAAACTCATTATCGTCAATATCGATAACGGGAAAACTGTTTTAGAAGCTTCCATGGGTAAGGTAGAGCAGTTCGGAAACTTAACATGGTCTCCTAACGGGAAAGACATTGCTTTTACAGGATTAAAAGATGGACAGAGTGATCTATTTAGTTATAATATCGATAATAAAAGCATTACACAAATAACCAACGATAGATTTACAGACTTTCAGCCCTCCTATTCTTCCGATGGTAATAAAATTGTTTTCTCTACAGATCGCCTAAATCTTGACAAGGAATTAAGTGCATTCATTAACATGGGAATGGCAATCATTGATGTTAACACCAAAGCTATTCAGAATATTGATATTTTTCCCGGAGCAAATAATTTCAATCCTGTTTATGATGCCAGTGATGAGCATATCTACTTTCTATCTAATCGAGATGGATTTAGAAATCTTTATAAATATAACTTAGCCTCAGCAGAAATCAGCAGGTTAACAGATTACTTTACAGGAATCAGTGGAATCACAGAGAATTCCCCAGCCTTAAGCATTTCTAATAACGATGAGTTGGTATATTCCTATTACAGATCTCAGCGGTATACATTATACAATGCAAAAGCATCTGAATTTACACCTAAAACAGTACAGAGCAACGAGGTAGATTTTACTGCCGCCACCCTGCCGCCTGCAACTTCTGTAGGAGTAAATATTGTAAACAAAAACTTAGAGAACTTCTTAGCTTACGATGATACGCCTGTTGATTCCATCAAGACCATTCCCTTCAGGCCGCAGTTTAAGCTGGATTATATTGCCAGTAACGGTGTAGGTGTTTCTACCAGCAGATTCGGAACCGGAATGTCTTCAGGTGTTCAGGCTATCTTTAGTGATATTTTAAGCAGGAACCAGATCTTTGCAGCAGCTTCTGTTAACGGAGAAATTTATGATTTTGGTGCACAATTAGCATATGTAAACCAGGAAAGCAGATGGAGCTGGGGGGGCGCAATTTCCCATATTCCTTATCAATCAGGTTTTAGAGGATATAATCCGCAGGCAACTTTAGATGTGAATGGCCAGCCAGTGAAGTTTTTCGAAGACTATATAGATATCATCAGAATTTTCGAAGAATCCGCACAAGCCTTTACATTTTATCCTTTCAATAAAAGTTTAAGAGTAGAGTTTGGTACTGGAGTATCTTCTTACTCAAGCCGGGTAGACAGGTGGAGCACTTATTATGATGGACCAGAGCTTGCCAACGGTAACATCTACCCTACTTATCCATACTATCAGGATAAAAGAAAAATTTCTCTTGAAGAATTTAATAGCAGCAACAGCTATTATAATTTAAGAAAATACACTGTTTTCCAGCTCAATGCAGCATTAATTGGCGACAATTCTTTCTCAGGAATAGCAGCACCTTTGGGTGGCTACCGGTATAAAATTGGAATAGAACAAAATTTCGGCACTTTTACATACACCGCACCAACTATAGATTTACGTAAATATGTAAGAACAAAACCTCTAACTTTCGCAGGAAGAATTTATGGATACGGCAGATTAGGAGAAACAAATAATCAGCTTTTTCCTATGTTTATTGGTTACCCATACCTTATCAGAGGGTATGAAGCAAATAGTTTTTACAGAGAAGGGAATGAATTAGATGTAAATAATAATTTCTCTATCGACCAATTAATAGGTAACAGAATTGCTGTAGCAAATTTCGAGGTAAGATTGCCTTTTACAGGTCCGGAGAAACTGGCAGCGATAGAATCCAAATTCCTTTTTTCTGACTTAAATTTATTCTTTGATGCAGGTTTAGCCTGGAATGAAGGAGACGAAGTGAATCTGGGAAGCAAAAACCCTGCAAGGGTAGGAATCTATGCTGATGGCACACCAAGATATGAACGAGTACCCGCTCTTAGTGCAGGGCTTTCTGCCAGGGTTAATATATTCGGCTACTTTGTTTTAGAGCCATATCTGGCATTTCCTTTTAACAGAACAGATATTAAAAAACCAGTTTTTGGCCTAACCTTCGCTCCTGGCTGGTAAATGCATCTCTTAAAAAACACCCCCGTTCCTTTAAAGAATTGGGGTATTTTTTTTAAGACATAAAATTGAATATCGGCTTCACCTGGAAACCTGTTTTTAACACATGTTCATAATCAAGCCCGGTAGTTAAATCTATCCAATCAGCATTTACGCTGCGAATCATTTTTTCTTTCTGAGCCCTTGTATAACTATTTAAAACTCTAAACCGCTCAGTTGCCATCATTTCAGAACTAAGCTCTTCAAAATAAACTAATCTTGTGAGTTGCTGCCCGGCATCAAAAAAAAGGTTAGGCATTTGGCGATAGAAGTTCATCGTTTTTATTAAATCGGAACTTAAGCCAACATGTAAATTATTTCTGTTTCTGTCTGTGATGATAAAAACGATGTTCTTCATATCCATTTAAATAAATGTTCTTATTATTTTTAGTAATTCAATTATTATTACTAATTTTATTGGCACAATAATACTAATTAATTTAGTAAAAACAAATTTATTTTTGAAATGGGCAAAATATCTGAAAATCTAAAATACTTAAGAAAGAAAAAGGGGCTTACTCAGCAGCAATTCGCTGATGTTATGGAAATTAAGCGATCTCTGGTGGGTGCTTACGAAGAAGACCGGGCTGATCCAAAATATGATTTACTAAAAAAAATAGCAAACTATTTTGACCTAAGTATTGATAATCTCATTAACGAAAAGATCAATGATAAATGGACGCCTAAGCCAAAAGGAGACCCTGCAAATCTTAGAGTCTTAAGCATTACAGTAGATAAAGACGATAATGAAAATATAGAATTAGTACAGGTTAAAGCCAGTGCAGGTTACTTAAACGGTTACAGCGACCCAGAGTACGTAAGCACTTTACCTAAATTTCATTTACCAATTTTTAAACAGGGAACCTACCGGGCTTTTGAAATTAAAGGAGATTCTATGCTCCCCCTTCCATCTGGATCTATTATTATAGCTGAATATGTAGAGAACTGGAACGATCTTAAAGTTTCTGAAACTGCCGTTGTAATTAGTAAGAATGAAGGTGTAGTTTATAAGAGGTTGAACAGTAAGTTTAAAGCCGATAAAGGAATAAAATTAGCATCAGACAATCCGGTTTACGAACCTTATCAAATTGCAGCTGAGGATATTTTGGAAATATGGAAAGCAAAAGCCTTTATTTCCACCGAATTACCAGAACCTCCACCAGCAGAACCAACCATGGAAAGTTTAACTGCAATGATGGCTCAAATGCAAAAGTCTATTGGAAAACTACAAAAAGGCGAATAATATTATTGCTTAACGCGATCTAACATATTGAAACTTCTCCTAACCAAGATTCATAATTTTAAACAACAGTTATAAATACACTATTGGAAAATTTCCTGGATTCTAAAATCAACCAAAGAAAGGAAAATTCTTTATTAAGAGTTTTAAAAACTGATGGTGCAGCTATAGACTTTTCTTCTAACGACTATTTTGGATTTTCCCGTTCAGAAAATTTGAAGGCGGTTATGAATAGCTTTTTAGCAAGCCATTCAGAAATTAAGCTGGGCGCAACCGGAAGCAGATTATTAAGCGGCAATTCTAAACTTGCTGAGCAGCTGGAGAAGGAAATTGCGGCATTTCACAAAGCAGAAGCTGGTTTGATTTTTAACTCGGGATACGATGCCAATGTGGGTTTGCTTTCTTCTGTTCCACAAAAAGGAGACACTATTATATGTGATGAATTGGTTCACGCAAGTATAATTGATGGTGCGAGATTAAGTTTTGCAACAAGGTTCAGCTTTAAGCACAATAACCTAGACCACCTGGAGCAGAAGTTAAAAAATAGTAAGGGAAATATTTTTGTTGTTACTGAAAGTGTTTTTTCTATGGATGGAGATTTTGCTCCACTAATTGAATTATCCCAATTAGCTAAAAAATACTGTGCTAATTTAATTGTTGATGAAGCACATGCTACAGGAATCTATGGAGAAAACGGCCGTGGAATAATCAACCAACACGACTTAAAAAAGGATATTTTCGCCAGAGTCATCACTTTTGGAAAAGCACTAGGATGCCACGGAGCAATAATATTAGGTTCAGAAAAACTGCGAACTTACCTGATTAATTTTGCCAGATCTTTTATTTACACTACTGCTTTACCACCCCACAGCCTAATTGCTATTAAAATGGCTTATGAAGAGTTAAGCCATGGAAATCAGAAAGAAACTTTACATAAAAACATCGCTTTTTTTAAGGAGTATACTACCGTTATTAAAGATTATTTAATTCCCAGCGATAGCCCTATCCAATGCCTAATTATCCCTGGAAACGATAATTGCCGTCAGGCAGCTGATACCTTACAAAGTAAAAATCTGGATGTGAGACCAATTTTAAGTCCGACCGTACCGGAAGGAAAAGAAAGATTGAGAATCTGTTTACATGCTTTCAATTCAGAAGATGAAATAATTTTACTATCAAAAACTTTAATCGAAATATGTCTTTAAAGCCCCTTTTCATAACAGGCATTGGCACTGGTGTTGGTAAAACAGTTGTCTCCTCCGTTGTAGTTGAAAAACTAAATGCTGATTATTGGAAACCTATTCAATCCGGAGACCTGGATCAATCCGATACTTTAAAGGTACAATCGCTGATTTCGAATTCCAACACAATTTTTCACCAGGAAAGGTTCAGGCTGACAGAGCCTTTATCTCCTCACCTCTCAGCAAAAATTGATGGAATAGAAATTAAGCTTACAGATTTTATTCTTCCGAGAACGAAGAAGCAATTGGTTATAGAAGGTGCAGGCGGCCTCATGGTCCCTTTAAACCATAAAGACCTGATTATAGATTTAATAGCGCATTTAAATGCTGAAGTGATTTTAGTTTCTCAGCATTATTTAGGAAGCATAAACCACACCCTGTTAAGTATTGAATTATTAAAATCTAAAGGAGTTACAATAAAAGGAATTATTTTTAACGGAGATAATCCATCATCTGAAGAATACATAGTAAACTATTCTGGAATAAAAAAAATAGGGACAATAAAAGAACTTCCACATCTTAACAAAGAAAATATCAGGCTTGCAGCTGAAGGTTTATCATTCCTGCAATGCTAAAATATTTACCAGGAATTCATAATACCTGTTGGATCAAATAACTTTTGATATTTCTCATTTAATACAGATGGAGGTTAGAATATTGAATAGCCATGTAATTCTTTTGCCCCAGTACTATTCCATGTTCACCAGAATGCCCCCTAAAGAAATCATAAGTAAAATGCTTTTTGCTTTTGTCTTTAAATTCACATTGATTTCAATAATGCGGTTCGTACCGGACTTTGACAACCTCTCTTCAATGGGCAATTACAACTTTTGACCTTGTATCTCCTGACTGAGTGTATGAACTGCCCGATTTCATTGGATATTGCCGATATGGCGCATTTGGCACTATCACCGCACTTCAAACTATTAATTATAAAACCAGTAATTCATTACTGACATTTTGTACCATAAACAAACTGACAAATTAACTTAAAAAGTCAAATTGGCTGTAACGTCAACAACAAAGGTTATTATCAATTGCACTTTTATATGAAAATTAGCTTACAATAAAGATAAATATCTTATAATTCATCTAAAATAGGGCATTTTTAGGATATTATTCACCATACGCAAAAATACTTTTATATTTTTGGCACACACATTGACTATATGATAAAGAAAGTCAGTAATTAAACTGATAATATTATTAACTAAAAAACAGATGAAAATGAAAAAGTTAATGTTATCATTAGTTGCAGTTTTCGCATTTGCTTTTGCAACTACAGCTCAAACAGAAAAAGGTAATGTTTTACTAGGTGGAAACGTAGGTTTCAACACATCGAAAGCTACTGGCGCTGCTAAACATGATGTAGACTTCTCAATTGCTCCAAAAGCAGGTTTCTTTGTAGGTGATAACTTTGCAGTTGGTACTGGCATAGGTTACAACTACGATAAAAGTGTTAGTAGGAACTCTTTGGATCAAGATATTGAAGTTGCACCATTTGGCCGCTATTACGTAGGATTGAACGATAATTTTAAATTTTTCGGACAATTAGCTGTTCCAATGGCATTTGGTAAAGAAAAATATGTGGACAACAGCGGTAATACTGGCCACAAACTAGGCACTTATAGCGATATTAATGTTAACCTTGCTCCTGGTTTAGCTTACTATCCATCTAAAAAAGTTGGTATTGAGTTATCAGTAGACGGTATTGGTTACAACCATACTACCTGGAAAAACTCAACAGACGGATCTAAATTAAAATCCAATGCTTTTGGGATTAACTCAAACACCCTTTCACCAAAACTAGGTGTAATGTTTCACTTCTAATAGTTTAAAAAACAGTGATTAGGGAAATTAAGTAACGCAAAAGCCCTGGCCATTATGGCCGGGGCTTTTTGCATTATTGGCTTTAAAAGAACAAAAACAGAAGGCAAAAGCCTTTAACCCTACTTCTGGATTTAAATTATCTCACATCGTATCGTACTTTATTAGCAGTTCCATGGCCAGGAAGATAAATCTATAACTCAAATTCCAAAACAATTTTTCACCCGGAAAGATTCAGGCTGAAAGACCCTTTATCTCCTCACCCCTCGGCAAAAATTGATGGAATAGAAATTAAACTAAAAGATTAGTTTCTCTGCAATATTTAGGAAACATAAATCACACCGGTTTAAGTATTGCATTATTAAAATCTAAAGAATTTCCAGATCTTAACGAAGTCAGGCTTGCGGCTGAAAGTTTATCATTCCTGCAATGCTAAAATATTTTGCCAGGGTTCATAATACCTCTTGGATCAAATACTTTTTTAATACCTCGCATTAAATCCATGTGAAGGTTAGAATATTTAATAGCCATGTAATCCTTTTGCACCAGTCCTATTCCATGTTCGCCAGAAATGGTACCGCCTAAAGAAACTGTAAGCTCAAATATTTCTTTAATACCGTCTTTTAATTTATAGTTCCAATCGTCATCACTCATATCTCCCTTAATAATATTCACATGTAAATTCCCATCACCGGCATGGCCATAGCAAACAGAATCGAAACCATATTTTTCACCTACAGCTTTGATTCCTCTGATCAATACAGGAAGTTCTGCCCTTGGTACAACAGTATCTTCTTCTTTATAAACCGAGTTAGATTTTACAGATAGAGGCATAGCTCTTCTGATACGCCAAAGTGCATCCTTTTGTGCAGAAGATTCGGCCAGCAATACATCAGAACAATCAAATTGCTCTAATACAGTATTAATGGTATCGCAATCATTAAATAAAACTTCTAAATTATTACCATCTACCTCGATCAATAAATAAGCTTCTACATTATCTTCAACAATAAAATGGATGCCGTCAAATTTCGTCACCCACTCTACTCCTTTTCTTTCCATAAATTCCAGAGCAGAAGGAGTAACTCCAGCCCTGAAGATAGCAGATACTGCACTACAGGCTAATTCGTCACTGGGGAACGATGCCATCATCAATAAATTTTGGGTGGGTTTAGCAACCAGCTTTACCACTATTTTAGTGATAATCCCTAAAGTACCTTCTGAGCCAATAAATAACTGCGTTAGATTATAACCTGAAGCATCTTTCAAAGTATTCGCACCTGTCCATAGAATTTCACCATTAGGAAGAACTACTTCAAAGTTGAGTACATACTCTCTTAGCGTCCCATATTTTACCACCCTTGGTCCGCCAGAGCCATGAGCCATATTTCCTCCAATAAAGGAAGAACCCTTGCTGGAAGGATCAATAGGATAATACAATCCTCGTAGTTCCACTTCATTCATAAAAACCTCGGTAATTACCCCAGGCTCTACCGCAGCCTGTAAATTACGTTCGTCTATATCAATGATTTTATTAAATTTTTCTAAAGATAAAAGCACTCCACCAAAAATTGGAAGAGCACCTCCGCTTAGGCCTGTCCCTCCGCCTCTCGGGGTTACCGCAATATTATTTTCATTACAATATTTTAGAAGACTGGAAATTTCTAAAGTATCTTTAGGCTTCACCACTACTTCGGGCGAAAACCTCAAATCTTCGGTTTCGTCTTTACTGTATTTTTCTAAAGATTCAGTGTCAGCAAAAACAGCTTCGTCTCCTAAAATTTCCCTTATCCGCGAGAGGATATTTTGGTCTATGCTTTTAAAAGTCATTATTTATTATAATTCAACTCAATAAAAGAACTTTTTATTTCTGCGCTTATCGGCGGATTTAACTTATTAATTCTAATATAAATTTCTTTTAAAAAAGGATATTGGGCAATCATTTGATTGAGGATTGCATGTGCAACAGTTTCAATCAATTTAAATTCCTGCCGAAAATGAAAGTGACAAATCTCGTAAAGCTCTGTATAATCAACGGTATTTTTGAGGTTATCAGTATCATCAGGTGATTCAACTGTAAAGCTCACAGAAATATTTACCAGAAACTCGTTTTTTAAAATCTGCTCTTCAGGAAAAAAACCAATTGGAGAAACAAACCTCACTCCTTCTAATCCTACTTTTCTGTTAATACCGGCCATATTGTAAAGATGACAGTAAATAAAGTGATTTCAAAATAATGTGGCTTATTGTCTATTTGAATCAGCTTAAAATTAGTGGTATAACTTTTGCAAACTCAAAGTATATTTAATTTAACCTTAATAAATTCATCATGAACAAAACTTTAGGAATTATTTTAACCATTGTTGGTATAGTTATGCTAGTTTGGGGAGGATTCTCTTACACTAAAAAAGAAAAAGTAATTGATGCCGGACCTATACAGGTTTCTGCCGATAAGCAGGAAACTGTTAACTGGCCACCTTATGTAGGCGGAGTTATTTTGGTTGCTGGTATTGTTTTATTGGTAACGGCTAAGAAAAGCTAATAATAGATTTTATTAAGCCGGATACTTATTATAATTTTGAAGGGAAAGCTGTTTGCTTTCCTTTTTTATTAAATATGATTTTTAAAATCATATGCTACACTAAATAGTTCATGAAAAATTACAAGAAATATTACACCATACCCGCTACCCCGGAAGAGGTTTACCTTGCGCTAACCAATCCTTTAAGTATAAAATTATGGTCGGGTGCCGAAGCTGAAATGAGCCCAACGCCTGGTTCGGAGTTTTCTATCTTTGATGGTGATATATCTGGTATTAATATAGAATTTGAAGAAAACAAAAAGATAGTACAACGCTGGTATTTTGATGGGCAAGAGGAAGAATCTATTGTAACCATTAAACTTCATGAAGTTAAGAATGGAACTTCCGTTGAACTGCTCCATACAAATATACCTGAAGAAAATTACGAAGAGTTTGTAGATGGTTGGAACACCAGCTATTTTGGAGAGCTATTGGAGTTTTTTGAAGAATAAAAAAAAGTTTAAACCGCAAAGTTCACAAAGTAAAAAGGGTTTAAAGAAGCGAATTTATAATTCAACAATCTTTAAACCCTTTATTACACTTCGTATAAACTCAGCGTTATTTATGGTTAAAACCCAAAATTACTCTGAGTAAGCATGCCTGATATCAGGTCTTAAGTTATAAGCCGAAGCCATTACTTCTCCGTAAGCACCTGCTGTTCTTAAAGCAATTAAATCTCCTCGACCAGTTTCAGGCAGCTCAATCTCTTTACCAAAGCAATCTGATGATTCGCAGATTGGACCAACTACATCATAGTTGATTAAATCTGAACCCGCCTGCTTAGAAATATTTTCTATTTTATGGTAAGCCTGGTAAAGTGCCGGACGCATCAACTCCGTCATACCTGCATCTACAATGGCAAAGTTTTTCTTGATACCGTGTTTAACATACAATACTCTTGTAATTAAACTGCTGCATTGCGCAACCAAAGCTCTGCCTAACTCAAAATGCACTTCCTGATAAGGTTTGATTTCCAAAAAGTCTTTAAATATCTGAAAATAAGCTTCAAAATCAGGGATCGCATTTTCATCAGGATGATGATAATCTACACCTAGACCTCCGCCTACGTTTAACACTTTTACAGGCATCCCTCTTTCCTCGAACCATTGTTGTATCTCATTCACTTTTACACAAAGGCTTTTAAACACATTCATGTCTGTAATCTGAGATCCAATATGGAAGTGTACTCCTGCAAAAGATAAGAATTTACATTTTTTTAAGGTGTCAGAAACTTCGGGCAATTCCCATGCATTGATACCAAATTTATTTTCATCTAAGCCAGTAGTGATATAATGATGGGTATGCGCATCAACATTAGGATTAATCCTTATAGCTACCGATGCTGTTTTATTTTTCTTTTCGGCAAGTTCATTAATTACTTCCAGCTCCTGGATAGATTCTACATTAAAGCAAAATATATCATTATCTAAAGCGAAATTTATCTCTGCATCAGATTTACCCACACCTGCAAAAACCACGTGTTTATTAGAAAAGCCAACTTCTAAAGCTTTCTTTACTTCTCCACCCGAAACACAATCTGCCCCAAAGCCATTATCCTTAATAATTTCTAAAATCCGGTTATTAAAATTAGATTTTAATGCAAAGTGCACATGAAAATTATGTTTGGAAGATGCTTCCTTACAACTCGTTAAAGTTTCTTTAAGCAAAGCCAAATCGTAATAATAAAACGGAGTTTCTTTCTCTTTAAACGATGCTATAATGTTATCGTTAAATGTTTGCCTCGTCATATATTATTCGAATAAACGGCTGTGTAAACTTCTAAGTGCTTCTACTTTGTCGTCTGTTTTAACCAATAAAGAAATGTTATAATTGCTTCCTCCGTAAGAAATCATCCTCAAAGGAATATGTTTTAACGATTCGAAAACTCTTGAAGCAAAGCCATGTGTATTTGCCCCCATATCGCCAACTACGCAAATAATAGAATGGTTAACATCTACTTCAACAATACCAAAATCACTCAGTTCTTTAGTGATT
>JAZQRF010000107.1:0-2674 GCA_045629485.1 Pelobium sp.
GAATAGGAAACAGTTTATATACGCGCTTTCACAACTGCCGATCCAGCATAATAAACTAAGCGGATGATGCGCTTTCAAGACAATTCACTTCCCCCAATTCCGCTTAATCCATCACGAGCCAATCAAGAAATGACTTTAACAAAAAAAGCCTTTCAGATTTCTCTGAAAGGCTTTTTTACGGGGTGGAGAATAGCGGAGTCGAACCGCTGACCTCTTGCCTGCCAGGCAAGCGCTCTAGCCAGCTGAGCTAATCCCCCGTAGTGGGGCAAAAGTAATTAAAAGATTTACACCTGCAAATAAAATGTTAAAATAGATGGAATTTACTGCTTAAGGGCAGTATTAAACAAGTTCAGTAATGGTTTTAACACTTTAAAATGCAACATAACCTGTACTTAGCTAACTCTACGACAGTACTAATTCGCCTAGAATAGTGCGAATTTTGTGCGAAAAACGTGCGAAAATCACAAGATATCTAGCCGTAACAAACAAAGTTATGGTAAACATTAAAATTATCTTAGACTCTAGAAAAGTTAATAAAGACAACGCCTACCCCATTTGTTTTAGAGTTTATCACAATGGCAAAACAACAATTCGAACAGCCAAAATGTATGTTACAAAGGAACAATGGGATGATGAGAAGAAGGTTATAAATGCCAATCATCCGAATGCCTCTACATTAAACAAACGTCTAGCAAAAGACTTTGCAGATTTGCAATCTAAGCTCCTCTTAGCAGATGATGAAAAGGTGAAAAAATACTTTAATCCTACTCCCTTACCAGAAATTAAAGAGGAAACAAAGGTGACAGTTCATAAGTTTGTGAACGAACTAATTTCTGATTTAAGACTGGATAACAAGATTGGAAATGCCTGGGTTTATGAATCCACTTTAAACGCACTAAAGAAATACCATCCGGGTGAGCAGCTTTACTTTGAACAGATTGACTTCAAATTTTTGGACAACTATAATAAGTATTTAATGAGAAGTGGAGTAAAACATAATACAGCGTTTTTATACATAAGAACGTTAAGAGCTTTTTATAATAAAGCAGTCAGGCATAAGCTAGTTGACAGAAATTTATATCCATTCCATGACATATCATTAAAAGCTGAAAAGACGAAGAAACGTGCAATCGATAGAATTCTAATTAAGGAAATCCTAGATTTGGAATTGGAAATAGGATCATCAATATGGCATGCTAGAAACTGGTTCATTCTATCATTTTATCTAATGGGAATTTCATTTGTTGATTTGGCTTTACTAACACCGAATAACATTAAAAATGGACGTCTATTTTATAAAAGACAGAAGACAGGAAAGTTGTATGACATCAAATTAGTTCCTCAAGCTAAAAGAATAATTGACTTCTATGATAAAAATCCCAATGGCTTCCTTGTACCAATCATTAATCGGAATACTTTAGATGAAGAAGAAAAATTAAGGCTTATCAAAGATCGAACAAGGTTCGCCAATAAGTATTTAAAAAGGATAGCTGATCAGATTGAAACAGAAGAAACCATTACGACATATACATCAAGACATTCATGGGCTACAATCTGTAAAAAGCTGGGGTTTAGCATTGAAATAATTGCAGAATGCTTAGGACATGAATACGGAAATAAAACTACCGCAGTATACTTGGATACATTTGATCAGGACATAATTGATAATGCAAATGAAGCTGTTGCCAACAGTATAAACATTTAGATATCTTTACAGCGGAGTGATTAATCTGCTCCGCTTTTTAATTATCAATAAATCAATTTTAATGTTCTCAACTAAACTTTTTCCAGATTTTAATAGATTAAAGAGTTACTTCCCTGCTATCACAAATCAAATGATAAGTGATATAGAAGCCAATGAAGGCGTTCCTGTAAATTTGGAACACTACGATGAAGATAGTTTTATTGAGCTATCTAACGGGCTTAAAACGATACTCACCAAGTATAATTTAGATGATCACTACACCGAATTGTTATACCTTGTCTTAAAAAAGGATGAAGAAATAAGAACCACCTATAATTCGCTTTGGCAAAATTACAATGATGATAAGACATCAAAAGAAGTTGCCGAATTTCTATTAGCTTTTAAACAGTCCAAACCAAATCAACCCTTTCAACTTACAGCAAAAGCATTCACTGGCAGCGTCTCTATTAAGAACACATATATTTCTAGGTGGATGTGTGAAACAATCTACACTGCAATAGAGAAGCAAGAATTCCCATTACGGCTTTTTGGTGCTAAGGTCTTGCATAATTTATTTGGAAGTAATCCATTTGATGTGAATGAGATTTCTACAGAACGTCTTGAAGCCACTTCAAAATTGAACCCCAGGAAACCAACAACCAAAGTCAAACGCTTATATATAGAATTCTGTCTTTTTATACAGATTTACCTTATAAACGAAACCAATTTAACTATTCCTGATGGTGTTAGATTAACCGATTCCCAAGCAAATTTCTTTTTTGATGTTCTTGAGTTACTTGGTTACCTCGATAGCGATTCTGTATCTGTGCCTAAAGATTACATTCACGCAACTGGAATTGCAACAATAAAGTAGACATTCGGTTAAGCTGCAATATTTTGTTTGTTTAAGTTTTTTCCAAATTCTTCTGGGGACAAGTACCCCAGTGTAGAATGCAGTCTTTTTCGGTTATACCAAGTTTCAATGTATTC
>JAZQRF010000108.1:0-24113 GCA_045629485.1 Pelobium sp.
ATCATCTGGGTTTTCTAAAGCCTCAGATTCTTGTATCATATCTAGTTCTGCAGAAGTAATTAGTTTGCTTTTTTCTGGTTTTTGATAAATAAGACCCCAGGGAATTAACCATAATAACCCAGCAATTCCTGTCAGAATAAAGGCCAATTTCCAACCTGTGCCTTGCCCTAATACACTTGCTACTAACGGCATGGTTTCCGTGTAACTATACGTTGCTAAAGGGATTACAATATAAGGGGCAATTGTTGCACCAATGGTGGCTCCCATAGTATATAAACCTATGGCAATTCCTCTTTCTTTAGCAGGAAACCACTCCGAAACAGCTTTACTTGCAGCGGGCCATACCCCTGCTTCGCCTAAGCCTAACATAAATCGATAAACACTCAAAGAAACAACAGTACTTGCCGCCGCTGTAAAAATATTAGCTAATGACCACCAGGTTACAAAGACCAGAAGTGCGGCCTTAGTCCCAATTTTATCTGCTATACGCCCGGAAATTAAATAAGAAATGGTATAGGCTACTAAAAATATATTAATGACATTGGCATAATCATTATCATTCATGTTTAAATCTATCTGTATGGTAGGAGCTAGAGCAGATAGTGTTTGTCTATCTACGTAATTTAGTACCGCTGCCAGAAAAAGCAGAACAACTATCCACCATCTCATTCCTTTAATTCTCATCATATTATATATATAACTTTCTAACTGTAGCAACGTACCGAAAATAATGCAGCAGGTACATTAGGCGACGGATGCTCTAAAGAAATTGTTAATTGTTTGGTCTTTACAGGCTGTTTAAGATTTACTTGATTAATGGTTTGATAATTTCCATCTTTTTCAAATATAATATTTCCCTTATCATCTTTAATCTGATAATTTCTAACGCAAAACGGCATTACATCTTCTGGATGGCCCATTAAAACGCTTTCCATTGGGTGGTCATAATCTGTATCAAAAAATAAATCTATTTTATTTATTTCTTTTGGTTCTTCCCAACTGATTTTTAGTTGGGGAGTTTTATCTTCCAAAGCAGCTACCCAGGCATTAGGTTTTGTAGTTGGGCGATAAACACCTGTTTTTATATTTTCTTTTCCGAAAACAGCAAGAGCAGGTTCTAGCCTAACTGCTATATTATGTCCTTCCGGTCGACGTTGCGGACACCAGAACTCAAACTCATCTACACCAATATCTTCAGGCGGCGTTTGTTTTCCGTAATTTGATACCGCTTTATTTACTAAATTAAATACAGAAAGAACTCCGGTTATTCTTTGCTCCGAAAATTGGAGCTTAATTTCCGGATTCTTCTGAAATACAATAAATGCATAAGCACCTTCTGCTATAATTGAAGAGAAATCTGCATGTAAACAATTCCTTCCCGGGTGAATAGAAAGTGTTTGCTTCTCCAAAATCATATCAGGTGTATAATTACCTGTTTTTCCACTAATCCGTAATTCTATTTCTAATGTTGTATCTACGTCAGATTCGGCATAGAAAATTAAACGAGGTACCTTTCCTTCATTTAACGGGAGCATTTGTGCAGTAGAAAGTTCCAGTGACTTTTGAAAATCGGAAGACAGCTCTTCTAAAACATACTCGCTGGATACCGAAATAGCTGCGCTTGGTACAAGGTCTTTGTCATCTTCCAATTCAAAACCAGGAATGTGTTGCCCGCTTTTTAATAATTCCTGTTGTAGATTTTTAATGAACCCTTTTCCAATAATATCTTTGGGATTCAAATCATTTTCTTTAGCCACAAAAGCCGCCATTCCAACTGCCTGTCCAATATGTGCTGCTGTTGCCATTACACGTGTAGATGCAAATGCAACATGGCTGGCACTAATGATACGACCAGCAAGAAAAAGATTTTTGACATTTTTACTGTAAAGTGTGCGGTAAGGGATTTGGTAAATACCCTTACCATGCCATTGGTTGCAGCCGGGTTTTTCGCTAAAAACACCATCTGCCGGATGTAAATCTATAGACCATCCTCCAAATGCAACTGCATCTTCATGAGTTCTTTGCTCCACAATATCCTGCTGACGAAGCATATAATCTCCTTCAAACCTACGGCTTTCTCGTTTGCCAGGAATTGTTCCTACCCATTCCAGGGTCAGGTTTTCTGCTTCAGGAAATTCTCCCGAGTTTTTGATATAGTTCCATGCTCCGTAAACTACTTTCCACAATTCCCACTTTATCTTTTCCGTATCATGCACAGTATCCATTCTACCGCCGTATTCCAACCACCAGAGTTTACAGCCATATTCTTTAGAATTGAAGCTTTTGAAGCGAGGGATTTCTTTGGTTACATCCAAAGCAAAATCTGGTGCAGTAAATTTTACAGGCTTGCCTGTGTCTTTACTATAGAAATATAAACTGTGACCTAACAATTCACCGTATTCAGCTGTAGGGGCAAATTTTTCACCGAACTCTTCTTTACTCTCCGCTCCCATCCTAAATGCCGCACCAGAAAGGAAACCTACAATCCCATCACCTGATGCATCGCAGAACAAAGGTGCTTTTATTAAGTATTCTGTCGAATTCTGGCTACAGAATGCTTTTACTGCTGCTATTTTTTCAGAACCTGATTTATGTACTTCATAAACTGCAGTGTTCAGCAATAAGGTAATATTTGGTTCTGACATCACTTTATCGAGCAAAATAGTATCAAAAATTAGAGGGTTACCTTCTTTATTTTTATAAGTATTTTCTACCAAGATTTCATCAATAACCCCACCTTCACGGCTCCATCTGTTATTATTTCCTAAGTGTGATGTTGCTCCTAAAATCCATAAACGTACCTCGCTGGAAGAATTTCCGCCTAACACTGGCCTGTCCTGCAATAAAACTACTTTTACTCCTTTTCTTGCGGCTGTAATTGCAGTACATACTCCTGATAAACCGCCGCCTATAACTGCCAGTTCTGTATTAAATTCTTCTGTCCTTAATTCCCTTCTTATTTCGAATTCCTGTGTTATCATTATCTGATCTTTTGTCTTTTTACGCTTACTTTATTTTTTAATCACCCAAAATGGTAGTATTGCCAAAAACTTTTTCTCCGTTTCTTGTTATCCCCTCCAGTTTAAAACTGATGTAAGGTTTTTCTATAGGAACAGCTATGGTAAATTCAAACGGATATTCTTTTCTGGTTATAGATTGTGTTTTACCTCCCGTTAATTGATAATGAATACTCACTTCTGAAAATTTGGTATCATCATCTTTAAGATAGATGTAGGCTTTATTTGCATAATCTCCCATGCGGACAAGCATTGCCTCTGCATTACCAAAGTCAATTCTGGCATAATCATTTTTCAATGTTTTGGTTTCTGCTAAAATTTCTTCCTGAATTTGAACGGAAGGATTCACATTCTCCAGCCTGACTACTGTAATCCCATCCGCCGCTATATTTATATTCAATTTTTCTTTTCCTACATTTTCCCATTGCTTTCCATTGTAGATGAATTTATTGGAGATATTCCCAACTTTCAACAGGCTATCATTAAAATGAACCTCGCTGTTCACAGGTTTATCGGACTGATTCATAAATGCAATAAAAACATCATTTCCTCTTCGTCCGGAGACGTAATTAAGTTCGACGCTACCGGTGGTCACTAATTTTTTAGGCATCCATAAAGTGACGTTTTCCTCATCGTAAAATTTACCTTTGGAAGCACCATAGAATTTACTTTGTAAATAGGCATAGCCTTCTATAAACTGTGATGGAAATTCGATTTTACCTTCGGAGCGAACATAAGCATCTGTAACTAGGTAGTCCAGCAACATGCTCGCCATAGGCATAATGTGGTTGTAATGAAAAGAGTTTACGCTCTGTTCCTTATGTTCATGCATTGGAAAGTTAAATTTCTCATAAGCTGTTGTCCTGGCAGTATTGATATGGTAACCGGGAAAATTTCTGTACCTGCCAATAATGGCTGCTTTAGCTACTTCTTTTAAGAAATTATCATTTGTGTAATATCCCAGTCTTAACATCCATGGCGCATAATTGGCCATAAATATTGCCCTGTGCCCTGTGCTGGTTCCCGAAGATTCAGGAGTAAGTCCGATTTCTGAAAGTCGCCAGGCCGGAGCTTGTTCTTCAGGAAAATCCATTTGCTTGTGCCGTTTAGACTTTAGGTAGCCATAGTGCGGAGCTTTGCCTCCTTTGTTGACCGTGATTAAAGAATCTGTGGGAATTCCAGGAGCCATCCAGGTGAACATGGTATAATGCCTTGCCCCTTCATGTGCAGCTTTAAGGTATTTTATATCGCCCGTAAGCTCGTAAAGTCCCAAAAGATCTATCCATTTATTGGTATAGGCTGTCCAAAAGAAAAAGCCTCCAGCAAACTCATCATTAAAAGTAGTTTGCTTTATAGAAACCCTATTTTTTAGATAAGTATCAGCACCCTCTATGGCTCTCTTTAAGTATATATCTTCCTTATTGGCTTTGTATAAGTTCATAGAGGATATCCAGGTATTCCCTTTTTCGGCAACGTCAAGATTACGAATACGGATGGTGTCGTATTCCTGCTTAGCCAGAGAAAGGTAAAAAGGATTAGACTGCCCAAATACATGATATAGTGTAGCCAATTCAGAAATCGGTGCAATAGGGCCTCTCAATTTTCTTGAAGGACTTTGTATCTTCTGTGTAGAATCAAGAGCGAACAAAAACTTCTCTCTTGATAGCATATATTCCAGGAGAGGATACGCTCTTTTTTCGAAAATCTCTTTATTGTCAGTTACTATCGCAAGTTCCAGCGGGTTAAGACTCGATACATTTTTTACAGCTCCCGGAACATCGGTTGAATAGGCAAAGCCTTTCAATGAATCTACAAACCATGCATAGTTCGTCATGGAATAATCTACAATATTATCAAAAACATTGTTTAATGTTGAAATATCGTTTTTTCGGTAATCTTTAAACCCGAAATACTCCCTCGCTATTTTCTCGTAAGTATAGGTAATCCTTTGAGGCTCTACCACCAGATAAGCACTAAAAGAGAAAGACTGCCCGGCATTCATCAGAGATTTCTGACTGCCAAATATAGGCGCAAATACCTGCGGTTTAGCTTTACCGTTTTGGTCCCTAACACTGATACCGAACTGGCTGTTTGCAAATACTGGAAGCGGATCAAAAGGCAAATACTCTGGCGATGCCATAACACCTATACTATTTTCCCCATCATTTACCAGGGTAGTTGGCAATGTCGCCATATAAGATGGTGTTAGATAAGAGTTGTCCGGAAATCTTTTTTCCTGCCAGATGAGCGGCTGCCATATCTCTGCGGCAGCATCCGGCGGTATTGAAGGGGCGCCTGTGTAACCTATGGAAAAATATCCCTTTTGCTTTGGAATAAGGGTATATTTAATTTTCGGATAGCCGATTTTATTAAATACAATAACTGCTGTAAGATTGAAAAATTCGCTGGATGGATAGGTAAAAACAACAGAGTCTTTTTTATTGACAATTTTAGAAGGTTCTGCTATCGTTACCTTGCCTGGATTGAAAAGGTTTGATGTGCGATTGTTCTGGTTGCCTTTTAAGATTTTATCATCAAAACCATCACCAACCATATCATTGCCAATTTTTGATTGTTTTAAATCGGCTTTGTTGGCATCTGCTGCTTTCCAGGTTGGCACATTATATAAAACTTCTTTAATGCCTGCAGAACGTAGAGCTAAATCGGGATTAGTAGCCGAATATAAAATAGAAAACTGACCGGTGAAATGGTATTGTTTATCCTTCGCATTTATAATTACAGTTTTATTCTTTGATGAAATTGTATAATTAAACTGAGCTAATAACTCAAAAGGAACTTGGAGCGCAAAAAATAAAACGACATATGTAATATTAAAATTTGATGTTTCACGCCTACTCATACTGGTTTGGTCTGGTTTGGTTATATAACCAAATTAAGGAATAATAATTTTGATAAGCAAATTTTTCGAACATTATTCTGGTATAGTTTTAAGGAAAGAGACTACTTTAAATAAGGTAACAATTCTCCATTTAACAATATTTTTCCTACATAAATTCTATTATGATTGTATTTTTCAAAATTGTTATTAATATCCTCCTGCTGTTCAGCACCTAATATTTTTCTCTTGTCAGGAATACCCTGTGATATCTTAAACGTTACTGTATGCTCGCCTCCATCCGGAGTCTGCACTAAAAAATATTGTCCTCTGGTACGATTATTACAATAACTATTAAACCGTTTTAATGGATTAGGAATAGATGTGCTATCAATCGAGTAGAGCCTATCTCCCTTTACTGGATACATATTCACAAATTTCCCATCCACGTATATATCTAACTGCCCGGTTTCTGGAGCCCCAATATCAAAAATCCCAAACGCTTTGCCCCTATATCTAAAAGTAAGAGATTCTCCACCTTTTTCAGACGTCATGATATACGGAAACCAACTTTTATAAGTTTTCAAATGAGTATTTGAAGGGTCTATTTTCTGCCAGTTTTCACTAAAACTAATCCTCTCAGGATCTATCATCCTCGCTTCCTCCCAATTATCTGGATACAATGGTTTGGGTAATGTGTATAACTTTTCTCTTAAAACACCTTTCATCCTCAACATAGAACGAGCTATTGATGCGGCATATAAATCACCTCCTTTTTGAAGTGGATGTACACCATCTATCGAAAAAAGCGGAATGCTACTCTCTCCTGTTTTGCCTTTTGAAATAAGTTTACCTGTTGCTTCTAATTCTGTCACCTCCATCCCCATGTGTACAGACGGTACGTTGTAATGATCTGCAATTTCTTCAAGTTTTTTGATTACCGGTGGAAATGTATTTTGTTGATAGTAAATGAACTGCTCAGCAGTAAGAGTGTATATAAAGCATATATCTATTATATTATTGTATTGGATAATCTGCCTTACGATACCTTCCATCCCTTGAGGGTAGCCTCCATTTACAGCAAATTCTATAAATATCAAATCAGGATTGTACTTCAGCACATGATCATACAAACGACAAGCTCCCAAATCTGTATCTGTCCCAGATACGCCGGCATTAATACCTACCATAGCTGTGTTAGGAAACATCCCTTGTATAAAGCTGAATGACTGATTCCTGTATTGATGATCAGCTCTTGTAATACTTCCTCCGATATAAGCAATTCTCAAAGGCTTACCCTGTTTTGCTTTAACAAAGAAATACGGCAATCCTTTACGGATATTAGTCTCTGCCAGATTTTGGTAGCTTTCCAAATTTATTTTACTCGGGTCTTTTAGCCCGGCTTTGAAAAAAATATCAGAAGCGCCAGTTTGACTGGAAGCAATAATTCCCTGTACATCCTTCTTTTGAGCAAAAACTACTGAAGCAATACAAAATAGCGCTGTAAAACAAATAGTTCTCATCATATCCTTTTCTATATCTAACATCTCTTAAAAACTATCTCAAATATCATTTTTTAATTATGTATCTTAACTACCCTCAAACCCAATTTAGGGATATCGATTTTTATCGCTTGTATATTTTCAAGCTTCTTTTCTATCTTACCCTGCTCATTTAAAACACTGATTTTATCAGGTTTTGAACTTTTAAAAAAAGGTAGCTTATCTGCATCCAATCCGATAACCGCAATCTGGTCATCGACACTATTATTTAATAAAATAAGATATATCCCATCGGTTCCATGAGCTGTTATATAATCAATCCTGGGATTTTCATAATTAACCAGGCCATCTTTAAGAAATAAGTTTACCTCACTTCCAAACACAACTCCAGATTTAAAACCATAACTTTTATGTGGACCGACTTTAGGGGTAATTATACCCGATGAGAAAGAGATTTTATTTTCTGATCTCAATGATGCTTCTGAAATAAGGTAGTCCATTATAAAACCTATTTGCCACCAGGCATGGTGCGGAAAAGCACCCGGTCCGCTGTCCATGGCTTGCCAATAGTACGAGGCAACATGTGTCTTCTGATCTACAAAAGCATCCCTGCCCCAAACCGCTGCTCTAGCCATCGACAGAAACAATGGCTCTTTTGTTAATTGATAAATCCTAATAAACAGTCCTGCATGACTCGCCAGCAAAATAGGCCCATTACCGTTTGCTGAACCAATACTGCCCCCGTGTTCGAAACTCAAACCAACCTGTGATATTTCCCAATCGTATCTTTCTTTACCTTTTACGCTCTTCAGTTCCATTGATGGTATAGGATGGGTATAGATTGATTGAAGATAAAATCGGGAAGCTTTAATAGCCGCTTCCTGAAAACTGATCTGCCCGGTAACATCATATAAATCAAGCAATGCCTGTGCACTCTGTACTGTGGCAAAATCGGGCGCAAATCTGTTGTCTCCACAAACCCCCAAAAAATATCCTTTATCAACAGCGTTTTTCACATACCATTCAGCACCTTTTATCGCTGCTTCCAGATATTTTTCATCGCCTAACATCTTATATGCAACCAACAATCCGTAAAATGTTGGACGGAGATCTTTTAAGTCAGTAAAAAGAGGTCTACTTGATTTATGATCGTAAGCTATTTGCCATTGCCCATCCTGTCCCATCCAACTTAATAACCGATCGGCACCTAAACGTAAAACCTCTTTTAGCTCCTGATCTTCGGGATTAAACAGCAGTATATTCCCTACATCCATGATAACATAATAGGCAAGTCCTATTGGCTCTGCGTAATCCCCCCATTCTTCGGTAAACTTCTTCTTCCTGTAGAGATAATACTGTCCGGCTGCGGCTCCTTTAAAAAAACCTTCTTCTTTTTGCTGTTGCAGTATCTTAAAGTTCCTGGCATAGCGAAGCCTAGTCTCCTTCAATACATTATCATCCATGATATTCGCCATCATCCACATTGCTCCGTAATCAGAATTTTTCATAGCATCTCTATCAGAATCTAAAACGCCTCCCAGATAAGCTTGTGCTCCAAGTGTATCGCCTCTGAATTCTTTCATCAGCCATTTGGAGGTATTATCATCTAAAGAATACTTATACATATTCAACATTCGGCTGCTCAGCGATTCTTTAGTGTCTTTCAAAGCCAAAAAATTTTCAAATCTGTAAATGTTGTTTACAATGTGTTTATATGTCTGAAACCAGTCTCCTTTTTGCAGAGAGAAACGGAAACTGAAAGAAATCTTTCCTCCCTTATCTAACCAGGACTTTGATTCGCCAAGTACCGGATGGTAAAGCGTTGGCGACAGATTTCCTTTTCTGTTCATTAAAGACAGTCCCAAAAGCCACTCTTCATGTGTTTTCTTATTTGATTCCCACGGATTTCTGCCAACTCCCGGTTCTGCAACAGCAGCTATAGTAAAGCCATTTTTTATACTAATCATAGAAGTTAAGGTAGTAGCTGTACGCTCTCTGGCTAAGACAGGTTTATCGGGTATCCCGTGTCCATAAGCATAGGCATTTACAAAATTGCCACTAACACTGCTTCCCTGATAAAAACCGGGTATAGTCCCCCAACTCAAATCACTTTTCTCGATCTGCAGAAGTGTAGGCGAAGACATAGAAAAATATCCATTAACTTTTGCTTCCATGGCCATTTCTACGATAATATCTGTAGGATATGCGGCATCGAAATACCACGATGAGGTGATTGTGGCCTCGGGGAGTTCTTCACCGAATATCAGCTTACCTCCTTTAGTCTCCTCTAGGATATCAGGATAAAAGTATTTTCCCAAACCTGCCTGATTCATTTGTACAGGTGAAGTAACCTCTTTCCAAACAGGAGTATTGTAACAGTATATAGATTCAGGAAAGTTTATTTTTTTTCCATACTGATATAAAGTTACCGGAGTTGTATCTGGTTTTTGTGAGCTGTATAATAATAAATGCTCTCCACTACTACCATGCAATCCTACCCAACCTTTATCTGATTTATACATTAACTTTTCGATACGCCATCCATCGATATATTTTTTCCATTTAATGTCTACAGATTCATTCTGTAACTTTGCAACGTCTTTCTGTACTTTATTCTTTTGTTGGGCAATGCTTGCGGGTATAAACACATACAACCATACTACCGAAAACAAAGCCGTATTTATCTTTTTTTTCATCGAAATTATCACTCTTTATGAGGTTTTTCTAAATTTTCCCGTTTTTGTCAACTTCAGCAATATTCCGCCATTGGGCTCTATTCTTAAAATCGGGAGTACCCCTTTCTCTAATTTTATTGAAGTTTTTTCCAAGTTTTTCCCAGTTCCATGTGTATCGGTTACAATTTCAACAGCATATCCTTTGTTAGGAAGAAAATTCAGATCAATATTTAATTTCTTTTCTTTGTTCTCGCCATTTACCGCTACGATATACCATGTTTCACCTTTTCTTTTCCCTAATACAGCTAATTTGCCGACCTCGCTGTTATCAAGTACAACTGTTTCGTCCCAGATAACGGGCATTTCTTTTAAATAAGGTATGATCTGGCTAAGGTTAGGGTCATTAATTATAGTCGCTGGATTTTCCGCCATACATAAAAAAGGAGAATCGAAAAGGTACATGATAGCAAACTGATGTCCCCATGTTGTTTCACCGGGCTTACTGAAAAATCCGGGCGTGTAATCTCCATGGCCTACCAAAAAACGGGTAAAAGGTAATGCTGCATTATGCCATGCTGGAATTGGCCCTTCTTCCATAATATTTAGTTCCATACCTCTTATTCCTTCCCTTGTCATCTCATTAGGATAGGTACGGCTTTCTCCTGAAGGTGGCTGGCAACCGTGGAAGTTTACCATCAATTTACGCTCTGCACAATCTTTTAACAATGCGATATCAAAATCTATGAATTCTTTTGCTTCGCTATTCATAAAATCTACCTTAATTCCTACTGCACCTGCCCGTTGTACACTGTCGAGAAAAAGCTTCCTTTCACTGGCTTCCATTAGTTTATTCGAATGTCTCCATACCCAAACACCTACCTTACGTTCGCGGCCATAATCGCACAACTCTTTAAGAGTTTTCCACTTATCTTTCCATTCCGTCTCCCAACCTTCGTCAATCATGGTAAAGTCGAAGCCTATTTTATATGCATTGTTTATAAACTCTTTCTCCCCAGCCACGGTCATGTATGTACTATCTTTTGTTATCCAACTCCAAACAGACTTTCCAGGTTTTATGTAGGATTGATTTTTAAATAACTGTTTAGCCGGGGATGGGTTAAGACTGGTAATTACATCTGAGTTTACCAATTGGTTTAAACTTTCTGCAAACAGAATTACCCGCCATGGCGTTACAACCTGATTTGAATAAACTTTAAAGCCTTCTTTGGCTTCTGTAAAGTCTGTTTGGAAAGTATTACCTCCTATTGCATTCAAGCGCATACCACTGTAATTTTCCAGATGCGCTTCAGAAATGCAGAGAAATCCTGAGTTGGGTAATTCTATCATTAACGGCTTGCCCTGCACTGACCCGGTCGGAGAAATCTTTGGCATTTCTGAAATAGCGGCTTTTATCCATTCTCCGGCATAAGACTTTAACTTCCAATTATTCTTACGTTCAAAAAACCAAACGTCACTTTCGACTGGCAATTTAAAAGACGAGAATTCCCGGTTTACAACGTTGTTTGTTTGCTCGGTCTCTATCAGATATCTATAACCGATACCATCATCAAATAATCTGAATAATAGAGAGAATCTATTCCTTTCTCCGGCAACATCTATACGGTATTCTACCGACTTATTAGTCGCTAAATTATGCTTTCCACGTATTTTGTACTTTTCATTAAATTTTTTTACTATAACTGATTTAATTGATTTTACTTTTTCTCCATAAGTTTTACCGTTAATTACAATTCCTAAATTCGACGGTTCAATTACGGTTTTTCCAAGCGCATCCATACTATAAAAAAGATTGCCATCAGCAGATACAGTTAACGCTACCTTTGTCTTTTTATGAGGGCTGTACAGCTCAAGCTGACGTTCCTTTCCGTGTGCCTGGGAAAATAAAACCAGTACCAGACAATATAATATATTCAATTTCTTCATTACATTTCCTAAAAAAGCTTATGCGAACCAAGTTTCTTTGATTGTCATAAAACCTTATTTTGTGTTATTTAACTCCCATAAAGGTTCCTCAAATTTTACCCCGAAAATTTTGCCATGTTCCCTGACATTGTCTTTATCTGGTTTAATTTCGTTTCCTTTCTGAGTTAAGCCTTTTACCGAGGTAGTCACAATTGCAGGATAAGGGCTATTGCTTATCTTATTATTTTCTATTACGATTTTATGAAAAGCTCCTGCCGCTGGAGGTACTTTTTTAGAGAAGTCTGAATAAAAAACCGACAGCGCTCCAGGGGCCATACCGGATGTTGTTTTTTCGAACATACAATTTGTAATTGTATTCCCTTTAATTTGTATGTCATCGCTAAATCCACCTCCCATCCATTGTATTTCAGGTGCTACCAAAATACCATTCATTGCACAGTTGCTGATTTCGTTATTTAGAACAACTCCCTGACTTCCTTTAATCAGGATGCCTCTTGAACGGGTATTACCAGTTTTATTGTTACGGATTACAAAACCTTTGCCTATATAATTCTCGTTATATAAGATGTCTCCCTGTTTTATATCTTTTGGCAGTGCTTCTACACGCAAAAGTATACCTGTTTTATATCCGTCTTTAGACAACAAACCCGGGATATTTTCCTGTAAAAAATTTTTCTCTTTTTCACCAGGCATAAACTTATCAATGGCGAGCAGCTTCATTTTACCTGCCTTGATACCGTTGTTAAATACATGCTGTAATACATCTCCTGCGTAAAATGCAGGATTTACATCTCTGCTTAAGATGTATATGGTATTCTTTTCAGGGTCTACTTTATACACTGGAAAAGAGCGTCCGCAGACAATTATTCCATCATCGCCGTTATACCCTACTTCACAATTTTCTACTAAAGGACCAATTTTTGCCAGAGCGCTATGTATACCGTCGGCATTGCCTGAACGTAATCGAGGCGAAATTCCTTCAGGAGATGCGCCTCTGTCAACACGACAGCGATTATAATGAGTAGAACTACACTCTCTTTCATAAAATGAAAAACTGTTAGACCCGTATATGGTGATGTCTTCAAGTTTCATGTTCTCACATTTCTCTAATTGAATAGTATGTGGAACGGTATATTTTTTATTGGCTTTTACATCAAGGGCAACTAAATCTCCTATCTTTTCGTTGGCATTCCAAATTCCATTCTTAATTAGTTTGAATGTTCTTTCACCCGTTTTCTCCATAGATTTATAGTTTCCAGAATAAGTGGTAATTGAATTAGCTTTTAAATTACGCGTAGCTGCATTGTAAAAATTCACCCGGTGGTTGTCTACATTTTCAATTGGATATCCCTTATCAATCTCTATTTCAAACCAGCTATTATTTTGGTCTATTGCAACAATTTTACCTTGTGTAAAACAAAGCGGATCATAATCTATAGAGAGGTTACTAATCTTAACACGCTTGCAATTAGAAAACCGAAAAGCCTGCTCTTGCAAATTGCATATAATCTTAGCTCCATTTCCTATGATTTCTACATCTGCTAAATCAGCAAATTTATATCCCCCTTTTTCGGCATTATCCAATAAATATGTACCTGGTTCCAGCACTATTTTTCTTTTACCTTTTTGAGCATCTAGAATAGGTCTTAATTCTTTAATCGTTTGTGAATTAACATTACTGCTCAGCATAAACATCAGGAGCACCGCCCCAATCAAGTGGAATAATCTTACTCTACCTATCATCTTTTTATTATAATTTCGTTATATACGGATTAATACCTTGTTACTTATTTAGAGTTTAGAAAAACCTGTTTATTTAGGGTATCCATAATTTTGTTCTAGCCCTGGGTTTAGTTCTATTTCTCTTGCTGGTATCGGATACCAGATTTTATAGTCATTATAATTTGCTTTTATTTCTGGTACGTTTTGTATGTTCATTGTACCTCTTGTTGATTGAAGGCCTGCCACAACACTTTCCAATCGGTTCGTTCTTATCAAATCAAAACGTCTCCAGCCCTCACCACACAATTCCCGTGAACGCTCATCCATCAACTCATCCATAAAATCAGCCTTAAGGTAAGCTGTAGTAATCAGGTTTAAGCGTTGTACATCGTTTTTCACAGCCCTGTTTCTTACCTCCCGTATCAATTCTCTCGCTCCCGGCTCATCTCCGTCGTAATACTTTAACTCAGCATACATCAGGACTATATCAGCGAATCTAATGATACCAAAATCTGTTTCTCCCGCCCAATTAGGAACTCCACGAGATGTTTTACTAAGCGGATCGGCTTCACGGTACTTACCTAAATTATAATTGAGAAAACTGGCTGTTTGTAATGCAGTTGGAATAAAGTATTTTATCCCATTAATAACTTCAGAAGTAGTTGCGGAAGACAAACTTCCTACCATATTATGTGTTCTTCTGCCATCATTAGCGTTATATTTATCATACAACTCTACTACTGGTCTTATTCTTCCATAACTACCACCGTAAAGAGCAGCATTACCTGAAGGACCGCTTAAAGATGACGCTAAGATAAACTCGCTTGATCCTCCAGGACCAGCCTGAACAAGAAACAGGTGTTCTTCCCTGGCTTCCGCCTCAGTAGCTGCCAAAAACAAATAGCGGTATTCATCTATCAGTTTATAACCACTGTTTCTGTAAACTTCTTCGCAATATTGTGTAGCATTTGATAATGCATCCTCTTCATCTACCCAATCAAAGCTATTTAACGGTTCAGGAACATTTCTACCTACCTGATGTTTTTTACTGCTGCCGAGATAGAGATACATTTTAGCAAGAAATGCCGCTGCCGAATATTTATTGGCTCTGCCTGGTTTAATATTACGATTAGGCAGGTTGTCAAATGCAAACGAGAAATCCTGCTCACAAAGTTGCATTACCTCCTGTAAGGTTCTACGTGTTTCAAACAATTCGGGGACAGAAGATGTTGTTATAGGAACACCTCCCCACATAAAACCAGCATAAAAATAGAGAAACCCCCGCATAAAATGTGCTTCTGCTAAAATTTCAGTCCTACGAACTTCGTCCATTTCTATAGAAGGAACCTTATCTAATATATAATTTGCCCGGTTTATTCCAGCATATAAAAATATCCAGGTATAAGAAGCTACGTCTGTTGCAGGCGTATAGGTATAATTGGAATAGGCTGTAAAATTAACATCAGGACTTGTGTTGTTCGCCACCAATTCATCACTTCCAAGAACAGTAAGATAATGCATTCCTCTCCCCCATAAATGATGGTTTCCTTGCCCCTGAATACTGGATGTATTTAAAATATCATACAACCCAGTTAGCGCATATTCCGCATCTGAAGCGGACTTGAAAAAATTCTCTGGGGCTATGAATGAATAAGGAGTTTCTTGTAAATAATCTTTACAGCTATTGAGCAGTATAAAACTGCTTCCTATTATACAGGTTTTTATAATTAAATTTCTCATTTTTATAGCTTTACATTTAAACCAATCATGATCACTCTAGGCCTTGGATAAGATATATTGTCTACACCTGATAGGAGAGGAATATATGATGTGACTTCAGGATCATATCCCCTATATTTTGTAAAAGTCAAGATATTATCTGCAGCCAGATAAACCCGTAAATTTTTCAATCCCAGACGTTTGCTTAGCGCCTCTTTAAAATTATATCCTAATACCATATTTCTAACTCTCAGGTAAGATCCGTCTTCTACGTAGTAAGAAGAGTTTTCAAATCGTCCGGTAGAATTTATTCTTGGGTATTGATTGGTTGGATTTTCTGGAGTCCATCTTCCCTCCCAAAAATCTCTATCCATGTTTGAGCTCATGTAACCTTCCAGACGATATCTTCCAAGATTCAATACATCATTCCCATACGACCATTGAAGCAGCGTACTGAAATCGAAGTTTTTATAACGAAATGTATTAGTTAATCCTCCAAAATGTTTAGGATTGCTATCACTTATAACCGTCCTGTCATTCACATTGTCTACTTCCCCATCTCCATCAAGATCTTTAAATTTAAAATCGCCCGGGCGAACAGCTACACCTGTTCGTTTAGCCACACCATCTTTTAAAGTATAATCGCCGGAAGAGGGGTTTACAAAATCATCCAATTGATAAATTCCATTGTAAACATAACCATAAGCAGTGCCTAATGGCTCTCCAACAATTACTCGTCCCACATCCGCAATTTGTGAAGACATACGTATCGCCAGAAAACTCTCCCCACCCAATGACATTACCTTGTTACGGTTAGCAGTAATATTAAAATTTACATCCCAGGAAAAATCTTTTTTCCGAATAGGAGATGCTCTTATTGAGAATTCCACACCATTATTATCAACACGGCCTATGTTACGGTACTGTCTGGCAAACCCAGACTGTCCGGGTACTTCAGCATACAAAAGCATATCTTTTGTTTGCTTCCTGTAGATGTCTAAAGTAAAGTCTATACGATTTTTTAATATTGATAGGTCAATACCAGCATCATATTGATAGGTTGTTTCCCACTTCAAATCCGGATTAGACATAGAGGTAATTGCAATACCCATATCTGCAGCTTGTAACCCAGAATAATGTACTAAACTGCCTGTTGCCAATGCCTGATAAGGTGGAATCCTGTCATTTCCTGTTACACCGAAACTGGTACGTAATTTCAAATTACTTAGCCATGTTTGAGAACGCAGGAACTTTTCATTGGATGCGTTCCATGCAAATGCACCTGAAGGGAACAAAGAAAATTTGTTATTCTCTCCAAAAACAGAAGATCCATCCTGTCTCAATGTTGCTGTAAACAAGTATTTACTGTTATAGCTATAATTTAGTCTTCCGAAACCTGATAACCTGGTTCTTTCTGTTTTCTCCGTAGTAGGAATCTGGGTATATACCTGTGCCTGCTGAATATTATCAATTGCATTAATAGATTGGTTATTAAAGCCTTCCGCTCTCATGCTAAACCCTTCCATGATATAGGTATTTGTTTCAAAACCTAAAAGAGCATTTATTCTATGTTTCTTCTTTAAAACTTTATTATAGTTTAAAGTATGGGATTGAAAATAATTAAGGGTGTTACTTGTTCTTAAAGCAGCCATTCCATTTCTTGAGAATCCCCAAAATGTTGTACTAGGGTAAAACTCTCCGTTTTTAGAATTGGTCATCACTCCACCGCCGGATAATCGAAGTGTTAAACCTGGCTTAAGGGTATATTCTCCAAATGTATTTGCTACCAAACGGGTAAACGGACTTGATTTTTGAGAAAAGTTAACAAAATCTAATGGCGTACTTCGACTTTGGGTTTCCTCATCCGAAATCCCCAGACCAGACTCTTCTAACATAATAGGGCGAAACATTGACATATTCTGAATAACACCATCAAAATTCATTGTTTGCCCCCCGCTTGACCCTACCCCACTATTGAGTACGTATGCTGCATTTATAGTTCCTCCAATCCGTATTTTGTTAGTTGCCTTATGACTAACTTTAAAGTTTGTACTAAGCCTCTGATAAGAGTTATTCAAAAGAAGTCCTTCCTGTTCAAGATAACCTGCAGAAACCGCATAATTAGACTTGGCCGTACTGTTGCTGTAAGAGATATTATAATTTTGAACAAAACCTGTTCTTAAGACTTCATCCTGCCAATCATGAGACTTTAAACCAGATACATCTAATGCCCGGTCACGGGTTCCGTTTCCGTCAGTATCTACACCCCATGATGTATTAGGATCAACAATAAAACGATACTCGGCATAATCTTGACCTCCAATTAGATTGAACTTTTTATTTGCAGTAGAAAAACCTGAATAAACATCTAAATCCAGAGAAGACTGTCCGGAACCACCTTTAGTAGTAATCATAACGACACCATTTGCTCCACGGGCACCATATATAGCTGTAGAGGAAGCGTCTTTTAATACTTCTATAGACTCTATATCTGCCGGGTTAATGGTACTCAGCGGATTCATCTGACTGCTAAAAGATGCTGATTCACTTTCATTAGCATCAATTTGCACACCGTCTATAACATACAAAGGTGTAGTGCCAGCATTAATAGAATTCGCTCCACGAATATTAATATTCAATGCAGCACCAGGTTCTCCTGAAGAGGTGCTTATTTGCACACCCGCTAATTTCCCCTGCATGGCTTCCAGAAAAGAGATTGATTTAGTCTGAGTAAGTTCTTCTGCCTTTATACTGGATACCGCCCCTGTTAAATCTCCTCTTCTTTGTGTACCATATCCTACAACAACAATCTCATCTAAAGCGTTTATCTTGCTGTCAGCCATTATAATATCTATGGCTCTTTGGTTACTAACTTTTTTTTCTACTGTTACAAAACTCATAAAACTATACACTAAAACAGCTTCCTGATTAGGAACTCTTATAGCATAGTTTCCATCCTTATCCGTTATGGTAGCTATTTTTGCCGCTTTTACAGAAACACTTACACCCGGTAAAGGCTGCTTTTGGCTATCGGTTACTTTTCCTTTAATTTCAATAGATGTCTGATAAGCTGATACAGGCTCTACATTTACCGTAAAGAGTAAAAGTAGAAAGATGCCCATCAGCTCTTTGAATGGTAATTGGAATAATTTGGTTGTCATTGTGCCCTAATTGGTTAATATTAATTTTGTTTAATTATTAATGATCTATTTTTACATCATCGCTGTTTTTCACTAAGAAAGGTTTCGAATCAGAAAAATCATTCTTATAATCCGTGGTTTTAACCAGCTTATTTTTATCGAAAGTAAAACCCCGGACAGAGTATATATTCGCTATTCTGGGATCAAAAAACTTAATCAGGTTGTTTCTAATTACTATTCCCTGATTGTACCTGCTCTTTCCCCTCTCTTCTTCGGCTATACCAGATCCCACCTGAAACAGCGCATTTCCCCATACTCCATAATTACAATTGTCAAAGGTATTTCCGGTAATCAATACCTCTCTTACCCCGGCTTGCTCATACCAAAACCTTGCGTCTCCCTCAAAAAGAACAGCAGCGCCAGGTGTATGGAAATAATTACTTTCTATAAGCGTCTTTCCTCGCGAACCCAATAATATCCCTCTTGCCCTGTTATTTCTTATGGTACATTGTCTTATAAATACTTCCGGATATTGTAACGCTGCCACTGCATCTTTAGCCATTAATCTATCTGGTAAAGGTTGTTCTAAAATGATACGTACATATTCTTTATTAAGAACTTCGATATTTTTGACTTTCCCAACAGAATAGGTATTCAGGGTCTTACTTTGCACAAACTCTATTGAATCTCCTGCTTTGAATAATTCCTGACCGTATTGCTGTTTATGTACTAATCTGGCTAAAAAGCTGGTTTCGTCTACCTTCTCCATAACACTTGCATAAATACCATGTATATTGGTTGCATCATCTTTCTGATTCTCGAACAAACTGTTTTCAATGGTGATATATCCGGTACAGTTAACAAAATGTGTTGCATCTGCTGTTGTACTTATTATTCTGTCCTTTGAGGGTGTTACGCTTATCTGATTCAATCTTATATCAGCACACATTTGGGCAATCACCCCCATCCCTCCGGCATGATATATTTTAACATTTTCTACAAGAATTTTTTCACTATGCGATAAGGTTATCGCAGGGCAAAGCCTACCTGAAGGAGCAAACGTCATTACATTACCCTCAACAGCATTAATCCCTTTTACAAATAATCTTACTTTTTTATCACCAAGATCCTTTACTTTAATGTATGGACCGGTATAGTAATCCCCCGCTTTAAAGGCTGTTTCCCTTTTATTACTATCAAATTCCAATAAGCTTTTATAAGGGTATTGTATACCCGACTTATCGAAAAAAAACAGAAGGTCTTTCTCTACCTTATAGGGAAATTGTTCCGAAAAGCTAACCTCTATACTATCTTTATACACTTTCTCTATCTTTCCTTCACTATGGAAAGCTCTATCCCAATCTATCTGGAAATTTTTGAAAGATATATTAGATGAATTTATTGCTATAAACGGGCAAACGTATCCATGAAAAATAAAATCTGACCCTTGTCCATCTATTTCAAAATCTTTAAAATCTATTAACGAAAAAATAATGCGTTTTAATCCTTCATCATTATTACTGATAAACATATACTTTTCAAAAGCTTTATCTGGATAGAAATGATACTCCCCTTTAGGAAAAATAAGCCTGGAAGCTTTTAAATTCTTACAATCTGAAAGTGCTTTGCTAACTGCTGCTGTAGCATCTCCATTTTCTACATGTTCCGTTAAATAATCTGCCATATTTATAACAGGCCGATTATTTGCTTTGACTATTACAGAGAATAATACAATCGCAACAAACAGACTAATTTGCTTTATTCTTATTAACATAGGAATCATTTTTACAGTATTAACTTTTGTGAAACAGCCTCCTTAGAATTACTAAAGACCACTATGTATATACCCGAATGATAACCGCTTCCCAACAGATGGTCCTGATATCCGGATACCAAATCCAAACTCTCCTCATATAACCGCTTGCCTGATATATCGTATACACTCAACTTGCCCGGGCCAGCTATTGAAGAATACAGCCTTGCCCTTAATATTCCTTCTGTTGCATATACTTGTAATTCTGTCGGTTTCTCGCCTTGTTTTACTACAATAACATCTGTTTCACTATATGCACCATCTGTATCCACCTGCCTTAAACGGTAATAGTTATTCCCTGCCAGTGGTATCTTATCCTCGTAACTGTACTGATGTCTAGAATTGCTGTTCCCTGCTCCTTTTACTTCGCCTATCTTATTGAAATTATCGCCGCTATGGGAACGTAAAATCTCAAAGTGCGAGTTCCGCTGTTCTGAATAGGTCTCCCATTCTAATAATACCTTATCTTTTCCTATCTTTCCATTAAACTGGCCCATACTTACCGGAAGTACATCTGTGCCTGGTGTAAAGGCTATACCTCTGAATACCGTATTGCTTCCCGCAGTAGACAAACCCGTTACTGTTGTACTGCTGAACGAAGCATTATGTCCTCCGGAATCAGCAATAGTGAAAAGTTGAAAGGTATTGCTCCCTATGTTCCTTGTTCCGTAAAGCACCATGCTACTCCCTACTTTTCTTCCTGTAAGTCCCATGTAACTACCCGTCACTGTTCCATTATGAACCCAGGTAGACGTAGTCCCATCTAAAGAATATTTTAGCAATCCTCTGGTGGCATCGGCTACATACAGTACATCTACTCCTGGTATAGTGGTATTCTGGTCTGCAAAAACGTATTGGAATGGATTATCCGGGTTGGCTGTAGGATAACCCGGTAAGCTTGTGATCGTCTGGCCTGTTGTGACTGGAATTCCAGTCCCTACTTTACCCATACGGTAGGCACCTATGGAAGAGGCGTACAGCTGGCCGTTGTAAATGGAAAGTACTCTTCCTGTGGTTGAGGTTAGTGTTGTATTTGTGGTGCCTGCACCGGTACTGTTATAGGTAGTATGAACAATTCCGCTACCCCCGCCTGTTACCCAAAGGTTGTCTCCACTTACTGCCGCGGATCTGGCCACTACTCCACTGAACATGTTATTGATAAACTTTGTTGTATTTACTGATTTGTCGGCTGTCAGTACTCCTATCACTCGGTTTACAGCTGCGCTTGTCGCTCCGGAAGGGCTTAAAGTCCCTGGGTCGCAGTCATATCCAAACAAGGCTACCTTATCTCCATCAGGAGACAAGGAAATGTAACCCTCGTCTGTCTTGTCTCCCGAAAGGGTTAACCGTTTCTGCACTCCATCTACAGAGGTTCGCAAAGGAATACTCTGAACAAATGTTCCATCTGTTTTATACTCGTCAAAAAATACTGGTGCCGACGTAGACCCCAATGCTGATACACCATCTCCTACTCGCACTAATATCAGGTTGTCAGCTGTAAAGTGATTAGGTGCAGCATAAGTATTGTTTTTCTCCCATATCGGCTCCGTAAATATAACCCCATAATTCGCTCCATGCCCTCTAGTGTTAGTAGGGTCTGGTATTACCTGGTTATTATCATAATTTAATTGACTTACCGATGTAAAAACCAATCCAGGGTACGGGCTTTCACTAATCACATTATCTTTAACTATGATATTGCTAAATGCCCCAGCTGTCGGTGGAATCTCATTTAAAAAATTTGCATAAAATACAGATAGACTTCCCGGAGCCATAGCACTGTTTGTTCTTTCGAACATACAATTGGTAATTACATTTCCTTTTACTTCTATACTATCGGAAAAGCCTCCACCCATCCATCGTATTTCCGGAGCGACTAAGATTCCATTCATTGCACAATTACTGATTTCATTATCAATTACAACACCATGGCTTCCCTTTATCAGTATTCCGCGTGAACGTGTAGATTTTACTTTGTTATTACGTATTTCAAATCCCTTCCCCATATAATTTTGATTATATACTATGTCACCTACAGCAATATTTTCTGGTAAATCTTCTACCGAAATACGTATTCCTGTTGTATAACTATTTGGAGATAATAAATTAGGACATTTCTCCTGGATGAAGTTAGCTTCTTCTGTTCCCGGTGTGAATTTCACTAAAGACAATATTTTCATAGTCCCGGCCTTGATACCATTATATAATACATGCTGTAACGTATCTTGATTATAAAATGCCGGATTTGCATCGGCACTTAAAACATATATTCTTTTCTCTATAGAATCTATTTTACATATAGGAAATGAACGCCCGGCAATGACAATACAATCATCTCCGTTATACCCTACTTCACAGTTTTCTATTGTTGGCCCTATTTTGGATAAACTACTATGAATACCATCTGCATTTCCAGAACGCAAGCGGGGACTTATACCCGCCGGTGATTCTCCCTTTGCTACCTTACAACGATTATAATGAGTGGCGCTACATTCTCTCTCATAAAAGGAGAAAGTATTGGAACCAAACACTGTAATATCCTCTAGCAACATATCCTCACATTTGTCCAAATGTATAGTATGAGGAATAATACTGGATTTATTTGCCTTAACATCTAAAGTCACCAAATCTCCCAGCTCCTCATTGCCTGTCCAAATCCCATTTTTTACCAACCTAAACTTTCTGTCTCCTAAGTCATTTATTGCAGTGTAATTTCCTGTATAACTGGTAATGGAGTTTCTTTTTAACTCTCGAGTTACAGGGTCATAAAAGTTCACCTTACTGGTTGTTATATTTTCTATTGGATAACCATCATCAATCTCAACTTCAAACCAACTACTATTAGAGGCCTTCGCAATGATCTTTCCTTGTGTAAAACATAGCGGATCATAATCAATCGACAAATCCTTTACTGTGACCCTTTTACAATTCGAGAAACGAAATGCTTGCTCTTGCGAATTACAAATAATTCTGGCCCCGTTACCCCTGATCTCTACATCTTCCAAATCAGCAAAATGATAAAATCTATGAGCGGCGTTATTCAGTAAATATGTCCCTGGAGGTATTTCAATTACACTTTGCCCTATTTGTGCATCCAGAATAGGTTTTAAATCTGTTAACGCTTGTGCATTAGCTTTACCCAGTAACATACTTAGTAAGTAAAACCCATAAAGGCTAAAAAAAATCCTCTTATTCTTCATCTTGTTATTGTATTGCATTAAATAAGACTACAAAAAGCTTAACTCAAACCTTTCCTCCTTAATTTATTCTAAGAAAGGCAACTTTTACAGAGACACTAATTTCTATCAGATATTTATTATACCTCTTAACATAAAATCACTTTTATAGTATCAACTTCTGTGAAATAGTTTCCTGTGAATTACTAAAAACAACTATGTATATACCCGAATAAAAACTATTCCCCAGTGCATGTTCCTGAAAGCCTGATACCAAATCCAAACTCTCCTCGTATAACCGCTTACCTGACATATCATATACGCTCAGCTTACCAGGGCCAGCTACTGAAGAGGAGAGCCTTACCCGTAAAACACCCTCAGATGCATAAACCTGTAGCTCTGTCGGTTTCTCACCTTGCTTCACTACAATAACATCTGTCTCGCTGTAGCCCCCGTCTGTATCTACCTGTCTTAAACGGTAATAGTTATTCCCTGCCAGTGGTATCTTATCCTCGTAACTGTACTGATGTCTAGAATTGCTGTTCCCTGCTCCTTTTACTTCGCCTATC
>JAZQRF010000109.1:0-22628 GCA_045629485.1 Pelobium sp.
TCTCCAATGTATATGCCCGGGAGGAGTTCAGGCATACGAGTATGATGGCGAAGAATTGTAAAGGTATAATTACTGGTTTTGGGTTGAATTCTTATGAACTGGCCTTGCAGAGTTATATTTTATAATTCCTGTTAGTCATCAATTTCTTAACGGCACAAATTTAAGCACTTGAATAAAAGGAGAGAAGCAGATTTAACAGGGAATAGGCGATCTTTTAAACGCCACGTTATATCCATTATACCCGGTTAACGCCTTTTCCATAGTCTAAAAATCAATTTATCTTATATGGTAATTTCACAGTATGACACTCTTTGACAGCGTTTGGTGCTCGTTGATGTTGTTTGGTGTTTTGCCGCTCTGCAGCTCAAAATTGCTTTCTTCGCTTGCTGTTCGCTAGTTGTTCGTACCTTGTTCGCAAAACAGGTCCTTTTTGCGAACAACATGCGAACGTGGTACGAAGAAGGTCCGAAGGCGGCAGCCGAGAATTCCTGCCTCCAATTGCAATTATTGAGCTAAGGATAATAAGCATTCTGTTGGTTCTGGAATGCAACAGGCATTAGACTATGCTAAGATTTGAGATATTCCTTTTGCTTTTAGTTCAAATGGTGATGGTTTTTTATTTCATGATAAAACCAATGGTTAAAATTGAGAATAATTTAAGTCTGGAAGAATTTCCTCCCCAAGAAGCACTTAGGGAAAAGTACAAGCTACTGCACCAGTTTAGTAAGGTTGGAGTTTCGGGTTACAAGTATGCAGGAAATACCATAACCAATCATACCCAGGGCAACGTTACCCATTAAAAACGGGCCATATTCCAAGCCTAGCAAGTATGCGAATGCTCCCGCGGTGCCTTTATAGTCCTCTTCGTTGCGGTTGAGAAAAACCTTTAGCATAAAGAATGCTAAAACACCAAATACCACACCCCTTGCCAGGTAACCATATTTTCCACTTCGTTTCAACAACATCAATTCTTTTTTTCCTTTGGGGTCATCATCCACCAGCACCATATACTCCCCGCAATAAGCCAGGTAAATTTGCCATAAGGCATTTCCGGCCATGGCCATTGTTATGAGAGCAATGGCCCAAACTCCCCATTCTTTTGCTAACAACTCGTTTAAAGCGGCTTTTTCTGAGTTGCCTTCTGAGGGGTTTGCAGAAGTGAGAGCGGCTTTGCCAAATGAGAAAGCAATTAAGCCGTATAGCACACCAGAATAGGCATAAACTAATCTTAGCCTGATCCTGTTTTTGGCTCCATTTTCATTGGGATCATAAATGGATGCATAAAAGCACCATAAGCTATAAGCAAATAAACCTAAAGCCACTATGGCTACCAGTATTCTTCCGGCAGGTAGATTGTCTAAAAAGCTCACCAAGCCGGTAACGCCCTTTAGGTCGCCGCCAAGTCCTGCTGCTACCATTGCTGCTAAAATGCCAATAAGAGCATAGACGAGACCTTTGCTGTAAAAGCCAAATTGTTTAATCTTGTTAACTTTGTTTTTCTTCTCGTCATCCATGAAGATTCTCTTTTATAATGATCCGGAGTAAATTGAAGTACCTCAGGGTACCGCAGAATTGAAACAACAGCACAAGCAGTGCCATTTATGTAAGGAATGGGCGTGATAAATAGGTTCCAGTGCAAATTTGCCTTAGATTCACCCGCCCGCCTGTCCGACAGGCAGGCAGAAAGTGTAGGCATCTGTTAGTTGTTCTGCTACTGAGTTAGGATCTCTCCATTCGTTTCTTGCTCGTCGTGACTTCTGGTGCATGACGCCGCCTGATGTTTGCATGTTTTAGTGGTGTAACGATTTGGTGATGAGCTTCGTATGGAGAAAGATCAGGCGACCAATTTAAATACAAAAGCGGTTGTTAATTTTATCGGTTAAATATTGCCTGCCAATTTTTAGTTTTTATAAAATCTCTTTGATATGACTGAAAAAATACTTTATTTATGCCTGATAATGGCAATGTTCAATTTTTCCTGTACGGAAGAAGAGACGGTAACTATTGCTACCCCGCCGGAAGAAAAGGGTGTATATCTGAAACCTTCGGAATTTACTGCCTGCGAATGTACTGCTGTTGCAGGGGCAGAAGGATTTGAAGCAGATTTCATAAAGGCAGAGATTGACGGAGTGCCGGTTTGTTTTGATGTGGATGCAGGCTTCTCAGGTAGTTTTGGAAATATGCTGAAGTATGGCCTTCTTACCAGTCCAGCCCGATCAGGGTATTACGATAACCTTCATATGATAAGAAATGCAAAAAATAGTCATTGGCAAATAGCCATCTTCTTAGAAAATAGCCATGCACTTAGCAAAACCTATCCATACCATCTTCCACGGCCAAATCCGGAGTACTGCGAGATAGGGGAGATTCAGCTGAACGACAGGTTAAATTATACCAGCTGTACTTTTTGCCCGGAAAATAAGTACAACTATTACGCCCGGTTTTTTGGTTCGGGAATGAAAATGACGGCTACCAGTTTTAAAAATAATGTTTTTAGAGGGGTCTTTAGCGGTACCATGAAAACCGGGAACGGAAAATCTGTGACGATAAATAACGGGGAATTTCGCATTCGCCTTGTATTGGAGCATACTGATTTAAAATTTAATTAGGTAGAGGACACATTTTACTGTCATTCCGACCGACAACGAAGGAACCTGTGCGTGTAGCGCTACTCATATTGGAGATCTCTCGAGCCGTTCCTCATTTGGGAGGTCGGGAGGAAAGCAAGTGACTAAGGTTAAAATATTTTTGAAGCAGTTGTATTTGTTGTCTTAAGACAAGTTCGAATGCTTGTCCGTTTCCTATTTTTGAGCATTAGTAAGGAAATAGGAATGAAAGAACTTTTAATAAGCTTCTCCAACGGTACACTGAAGTTGATTAAGCTTATCAGGTGGGTAGCTTTCATAAATAATCGATCACATTAAATCTTTAGAATGGAAATTATCAACATTGCACATGATATTTGGGTACTGTACAAAGAAGCAGCGTCTTTTCCCGACGGTGTACTAGCTGCGCATCAGCAACTCCATGCAATGATCCCTTTCAGCAAGGAAAGAATGTACCTGGGTATATCCCGGCCGGAAAAGGGCACCATCGTTTATAAAGCTGCTGCAGAAGAAAAGTATGAGGGTGAAGCGGAAGTATTGAAGTGTCCCACCCTCGTACTCAAAAAAGGGAGATACGTGTCTTTAACTGTAAAGGATTTTATGAAAGATCTGGAAAGCATTGGCAGAGCTTTTAATGAGCTTCTGATATCTCCTGATGTAGACCCTGAGGGGTATTGCGTAGAATGGTACTTTAATGACAGCGATGTGCGGTGTATGGTCAGGCTAAAAGACTAAAGCATCAATATTATTATGTAAATAAAAATAGCTGAGTATGTAAAAAAGGCCTTAAAAAACAAAGAGTTTAAGCTCCAAACGGGGAGAATGGAACTTAAACTAACCAATTATAAACCGTGTCAAAGGTAAAATTTTCTTATCAATCTCCCAAGTAACAAACCTAATACTTAGCAAAATGATAATTGAAGGGAGAGAGGGTGATGTATAGTCAAATGCTTTGGTTCATCATCTGCTGGCTCTGCATCTATTTGTGTAGGATAGGACAAAGAATTAAAGATGAATTATAGTGCCCCCGCCAGCTCAAAGGAGATGGCAAATTAAAAGTGTCTTGCAATCACAAACCACTATATAGACAGGCCATAATAAAAAAGGACGGATGCTTTTTAAGGCAAGTTCTAATTTGGCTAATCTAAATTATTTTTTCCGGTTAAAAAATAAACCACTAGTCCCACAATAGCAATTCCACCTGAGCCAATACAAACAGCACTCCAACCACCAATACTCCAAAGAAACAGACCTAAAGCCGAACCCGATGCTGCACCAATGAAACTTGCTGTCATAAAGATGGTGTTTAGCCTGTTGCGGGCATTTGCGTCCAGTGCATATACACGGGTTTGATTGCTTACATGTACAGCCTGTTGCCCCGCTTCCAATACAATAATAGATAGTATAAAAAAGAGCACCTGGTAACCTAAATAATAAAACATAACCTGACTGAGAAGCAGCAATAGCAACCCGAAGCCTACTGCAAGTCTTGGGTTACCTTTATCGCTAATCTTTCCGACAATTGGTGCCATAAGTGCACCTGTGGCACCGGCCAGTCCAAACAGGCCTATAGTTTGGCTGTCGTAATGATAAGGTTCATTGGCCAGAAATAAAACCATGCTGGTCCAGAAGCACCCGAATATTGCGAAAACCAGGTAGTTGATGAAAGACGATTCTCTTAATGTTTTCTGTTTTTTAATGAGCGTGATTAAAGACTGCAACAATTGCCTGTAAGTGCCTGTGAAATTTGCCTGGCTTTTAGGAAAGCGGTAATAAATAAGCAGTAGGAGTGCGCTACATATAACAGCAGCAATCCAGTACATGTTTCGCCAGCCAAAGAGTCCTCCCACCAAACCACTTAAAGTGCGGGAAAGCAGGATGCCAATCAGTAAGCCGCTCATAACCATACCTACCACTTGTCCTCTTTGTTTTGTAGCCGAGAGGTTTGCAGCCATAGGTAATATCAACTGTGGTACTATAGAACCGAAGCCAATACCTACACAGGCCACCTGCAAGGCGAAGAATGTAGGTGAGAGCGCCGCTGTAATTAAGAACAAAACAGCAACGGCTGTAATGACCATGATCTGTTTTTTTCTTTCGAACATATCTCCCAAAGGCACCAATAGGAATAAACCAATGGCATAGCCAATTTGTGTAAGGTAAATGGTTCGGCCAGCAACGCTATCTGCAATACCAAATTCCTTAGCAATTAAAATAATGAGCGGTTGACAATAGTATAGGTTAGCTACAATTAATGCGGTAGCACAAGCCATAATGGCTACATCTGATTTTTTTAACACAGGTAATCTATTTTGTTTTTGAAGATATGAAAATTTACTAAATGGCATTGATCCTAGCAATAATTTTCTCTCTTTCAAGCTAAAAAAACTGTTAAACTAATGCTCTATACCGTATGAAACCTTACTATGAAATTTTATCCTTTTATCCTAAACTAAAAACATACCATTGTTGAGATATTAATTACGGCTTTGCTGAAGCGGTCTCTTGCAGTTTTTATGAAAGCTGGGTTGTTCCTTACTGTAATTAGGATCTTTGTTATGATTAAAAATTGGCTATATCCTGTAAAGTATGCCGTAGTGAATAGGAGAATATGTAATACTTTTCTTGTTATGAAATAATGATACTAAAATTAACAATATATTTCTAATGATTGTTTTTTGACCAATAAGACCGAAATTATGATAAGTATAAGAATGACACTTCTTAATATAATCGGAGCCTGACTAAAGATTTATTGGAGATCAGAAAAAAGCTTCTTTTTAGAAACAAAATAATCCCACACAATACTGCGCTTATAAAGCCCCGTTAAGTTGGGTTCTGTGCTTACATCTGGGTTGCAAACAACATTTTGTTTAACCATTGCTGCCACACAATGCCGGTGAGCTTTAGATACAGCCATAGCATTAGAAAACTTACCCGCAAATAAGAACTTTAATAAAGCCAGGAAATCTAGGCAGAACCTTAATGAAATGATGATGGCAGCTTTAGCGGGTTTAAGATTCTTACGGAGTAAAAAGCAATTGTTTCTGAAATTTAGATAAGTCTTATACGCACTTTCGGTATGCAAAGTTCCTCCACCTACATGATAAACCGTAGAGTTGCCACAATACATCACTTTGTAGCCCAGGTTTTTAATTCTCCAGCATAAGTCTATCTCTTCCATATGGGCAAAGAACTGTTCGTCTAAGCCATTTACTCTTTTCCAAATAGCAGATTTTATGAAAAGCGCACAGCCGGTAGCCCAAAATATTTCTATATTGTCATTATACTGCCCTCTGTCTTCTTCCCGTGTATCAAAAATTCTTCCCCGACAGAAAGGGTAGCCAAGTACATCTATAAAACCTCCGGCAGCGCCTGCATATTCAAAATGAGACCGATTGTAATAATCGCGTATTTTTGGCTGTGCAACTGCAATGGTCTCATCAGCTTCCATCATCTCTATCACAGGGTTGATCCAGTTTGGAGTAACTTCTACATCAGAGTTCAAAAGCACATAATAATCGGCTTCAACCTTGTTTAAAACCTTATTGTATCCTTCCGCAAAGCCTAAATTCTCCTCATTACTTATAATCCTGATTAAAGGAAAAGTATCTTTTAAAAATTGAATGGAATTATCAGTTGATGCATTATCACCAATGATAATTTCCAGGTTTGGATACTGGCTGTTGAAAACCGATGGAAGGAAAGTGGCCAAATGCTTTTCTCCGTTCCAGTTTAAGATTACTACTGCTACTTTAGGATAGTTCATTTAATGTCTATGATGATTTGCCTTCCATCTCTTATGAGACCATAACCAATATTGAGGAGTTTCATTAATTCTATTTTCTAAAAGCCTCACATATTTCTCAGTAATTTCCAATTCATCTGTTTCTTTAGGGAATTCAGCTACATCTTTAAATTCAGCACAATAACGTCCTCTACCTGTAACACTTATGTCGCAAAAAATAACAGGGTAACCTGATGACTTTGCTATTTTCTCTATACCCGTAAAAACAGCTGTTTTTTGATTTAAGAAAGTGATCCACTGGTAAGAGTCGGCATTCCCGGGAATCTGATCAGAAGCAAAAACAGTAAGAGTTAATTGATCTCTTAGTTCTACCATCTTTCTCATGGTTTGCCGCATGGCAATCATTTGCGTACCCGATTTTTCTCTTGCTTTTTTAAAAAAGTTGTCAAATGTCTTATTATTCATGGGTTTATAAATAATAACAGGCTGTGCTTTGGTAATCATAGGGGTAACAATGGTACTCCATTCCCAATTACCATAATGGCCAACAGCAAATAAGAAACTTTTATTTTCGGCTTCATACTTACGAATAAGTTCTACGTTCTTAAATGTATAGCGTTTCGAGATATAGTCAGGAGAGGCGGAGAACATTTTTATAATTTCAAAAATTAGATCCGACAGGTAGGCATAAAATTTCTTCTCTATCTGTTTTAACTCGTCTAAGCTTTTTTCAGGAAAGGAATTTTGTAAATTTTTTAAAACCACATGCCTCCTGTATTTTATTCCGTAAAACAGGAAATAAAAGAGAACATCAGAAAAAACATATAAAACTCTAAGGGGAAGTAATGAGAGCAAGTATAAAAAAAATGCAGCTAAATTAGAAAGCCCCTTATTTATCATTATTTTCGTCGTTTTAAAGTGCAAACATAAAAATTTTGAAATGGAAAATGGTGCAATATTCCCTTTGTTTTATTTACCTCCTGTAGAATTATTTAAAGAGATAGTGTCTTTTAAAGACAAAAATATTTTAATAGAAAAACACGAGCATTTTCCGAAACAATCTTATCGTAACAGAACCGCTGTTTACGGGCCAAATGGCAAGTTAAGTCTTACGGTACCTATAGCAAAAGGTTCTAAAAACCACACTGCTTATAAAGATGTAAAAATTAGTTATAACGATAACTGGCAACGCCTGCATTGGTTAAGTTTACAAACCTCTTACAGAAGCTCTGCTTATTTCGAGTTTTATGAAGATGATTTTGCCCCTTTTTACGAAAAAAAGTATGCTTTTTTATTTGATTACAACCTCGAACTTTTCGCAATGATGTTGAAACAGCTAAAGCTTTCTGTTGATTTTGATTTTACAGAGGCTTATGAGTTTACTTATCTAAACAAAGCTGATTTTAGAGAGCGCATTCATCCAAAAAAAGAAAGCAGTTATGAGGCAAAAAAATACTTCCAGGTATTTGAAGATAAATATCAATTTATGCCTAACTTAAGTGTGGTTGATTTAATTTTTAACCAGGGTCCGCAAGCATCTAAATATCTTTAAATATGGTAAATTTAAATGTTCCAAAAATTTTTGACATCACCAGAAGGAGACGAAAAAGTATCCCCGGAGAAAAACCAGGTACATTTAAAATTAAAGATAATGCCATTGAGAGTAAAATAAATGTCTTTTGCTATAATGCAGATGAGATTGATGAACTTGAAACAAGTGATATTGTAGAAGCTATCAACTTCACTAAAAAATATGCCTATAGGTCTAGCTGGCTTGATGTTAAAGGCTTGGGATCTCAGGAAGTTTTAAATAAGATTCAAAAGGAATTCGATATCAATTCCTTAGTAATGGAAGATATTGTAAATACCCATCAAAGGCCAAAATGCGAGGAATACAAGGATTACCTTTTTGCGATAAGCAGGATGATGGAGCTTGACCGGGGGCTGATACTGAATAATGAACAGCTTTCTTTTATATGTTTTCATAAGCTGCTCATCACTTTCCAGGAAGATTATGACGATGTACTTGACCCGGTAAGGATAAGATTGAAGAAATATTCAGGAACAGCTATGAGGCTTTTAGGGCCGTCTTACCTGATGTATGCTTTAATGGATACAGTTATTGACCATTATTTTGTGATAATCAACAGGTTGGGAGATGAGTTGGAGATTGTGGAAGACCATCTTTATCAAAGACCGCAGAAGTTTTTGATGTACCGTATCCAGGGTGTAAAAAAGATCATGCTGGTACTAAGAAGAGCTACCTGGCCTGAAAGAGAGAAGATCAATGAGATGATGCGGAATCAATCTGATTTTATCAATGAAGATGTGAAAGTTTTTATAAGAGATGCTTACGACCATAGCATTCAGGCGATAGATCTAATCGAAAGTTATAAAGAAACCGCTACCAGTTTAATGGATGTATACTTGTCTTTGATGAGTAACAGGATGAACGAGATTATGAAATTCCTGACTATTATTTCTGCCATATTTATTCCTCTTACGTTTATTGCAGGGGTTTATGGGATGAACTTTGCTTACCAAAACCCCGTAACGGGTGAGTTGATGAAAAACAATATGCCGGAGTTATACAATCCCAATGGATATATCTACATCATCATTTTAATGGCTCTGATTGCCATTGGCCAGGTGTGGTATTTTATCAGAAAAGGATGGTTTAGGGACTGAGTTCTTCAGATTAATTTATTGATGGGACCAATAGACTAGGCAAAGATCACATCGTAAAATAAAATTAAGGATTAAAATATTCTATAAGCTGAAATCATGAATTTCGCGAATCTCTGATTTTGTTTCTTTCTTACAGTAGAAAAGACTTAACTAGCCCAGGCACACAGATCCTCTCAATTTGGAAAATGTTCCAAAAAGCCGCTATATTTCTTTGAAATATTTAGGATTAAAAACTGAGATAGTTTAATTTCGCCACAGATGCAATCTTTTGAAATTGATAAAACGGATTTTCTTAAAATAAAAAAAGCTTTAGAGGGTGATGATACCGAACTGATAAAGCTTTTAGAAGAATATCACGCCTCAGAAATTGCAATCCTTTTTCAAAATTTACCTCTCGAGTCTCAGAAAAAAATCATTAACCTTTTATCGGCTGAAGTTGCTTCAGAAGTAATGTCTGAGATGGATGAAGAAGCCCATCCGGAAGAGCTATTATTGGAATTGGACCCCGAAAGGAGACAGGAAATTGTTGAGGAACTGGATTATGATGATGCTACAGATATCATATCCAAACTGGATGAAGTAGATCAGCAGGAGATCCTTGAGGATATTGACGTAGAAGATGCGTCTAACATCAGGAACCTTTTAACTTTTGACGAGGATTCTGCCGGTGGGTTGATGAATTCGCAGCTCATTAAGGTTAAAGCCAATATGTCTAAAAAACAGGCTATCGATGAGATCATCATTCAGAGTGAAGAGATAGAAGAGTTTTACACTATTTATGTTGTTGATGACGACGATACTTTAAAAGGCATCATCTCCTTAAAGAATTTAATTAAAGCAAAAAGCAGTTCTACTGTTAAAGAACTTATAAATGAAGAGTTTATTTTTGTGAACTCTAATGTAGATCAGGAAGAAGTAGCCGACCTTATCTCACAGTATAACCTTACCAGCATCCCTGTAGTTGATGACAATATGAAATTACTCGGAAGAGTAACTTTTGATGATGTGATAGACGTTTTAGAAGAGGAAAATACAGAAGATATTTTAAAGATATCGGGGGTGTCTGAAGATGAGGAATTGAGCGGTAACTGGCAGGATGCGGTAAAATCACGCTTACCCTGGCTGGCTTTAAATTTAGTAACCGCCTTCTTAGCATCATCTGTCATAAGATATTATGAACCTACACTTGCCAGAATCGCTGTTTTAGCAGGTTATATGACCATAACAGCCGGAATGGGTGGCAATGCAGCCACCCAGGCACTGGCTGTAACGGTGCGTCGTATTACTTTAAGTGATTTATCAGATAACCAGGCTTACCGCACTGTAATAAAAGAATTTACTGTTGGATTGGTAAATGGTGCTATTGTTGGTTTAGTAGTTTTAGCTTTTGCATTATTTTATGATACCGACCCCTGGTTGGGCCTCGTAGTTTTTATTGCAATGGCAGGCAATCTCATGATAGCAGGTTTAGCAGGCTCCTCCATTCCTTTGTTATTGAAACGAGTGGGTATAGATCCTGCTATTGCATCTTCTATCATCATCACCACATTTACTGATGTTTTTGGCTTCTTAATTTTGTTAGGATTAGCCTCAAAATTATTATTATAATTGCATGAAATTTCAGAATTTCGATTTAATATAACTTATATGGAATTAAAACACAACTGGACCAAAGAAGAAATCCTCAATATATATAATAAACCATTTTTAGATTTGGTTTATGAAGCAGCAACTATCCATAGAGAAAATAAAGATTATTCTGAAGTTCAAATAAGCTCTTTAATCTCCATAAAAACAGGGGGTTGCCCGGAAGATTGTTCTTATTGCCCACAGGCTGCCCGCTACCATACAGATGTTGATGTACATGCAATGATGAAGGTGGAAGAAGTGATAGAAGCTGCCCAGGTTGCTAAGGATGGCGGAGCATCACGCCTTTGTATGGGTGCTGCATGGAGAGAAGTTAGGGATAACCGTGATTTTGATAAGGTTATTGATATGGTGAAGGCCGTTAACAGTATGGATATGGAAGTATGCTGTACTTTGGGAATGCTAAATGCTGAACAGGCACAGCGTTTGGCTGATGCAGGCTTATATGCTTACAATCATAATTTAGATACATCAGAAGAGGATTATAAGAGAATTATTTCTACCCGTACATATGATGACAGGCTAAAAACCATAGAAAACGTACGTAAGGCAAAGTTAACAGTTTGCAGCGGTGGTATTATTGGTTTAGGCGAAACTGTGAACGACAGAGTAGCCATGCTGCGTGTGTTAGCGAATATGCCTAAGCATCCTGAATCTGTGCCGGTTAACGCCTTGGTGCCAGTTAAGGGTACTCCGCTGGAAAATCAGCCGCGTGTTGCTATTTGGGATATGGTTAGAATGATAGCTACCGCCCGGATCATTATGCCTAAAACTTCTGTAAGGCTTTCTGCCGGCAGAACAGAAATGAGTGTGATAGAGCAAGCCTTATGTTTTATGGCTGGCGCAAATTCTATCTTTGCAGGGGATAAGCTGTTAACCACACCCAACCCTGAATTTAAAGACGATATGGCCATGTTTGAATTGTTAGGCTTAACACCAAGAAAAGCTTTTAAAAATGGGAAACCTGTTCAGGTAAACCCTAACGAAGAGGCTGTTGTATAATAAGAATTTAGAAATTTAAAAAGCACCGTTTTCAGGTGCTTTTTTTATGACCCATTCTATAAGAGTAACGATTTATCAGCGAAATTTTACTTTCAGTACAAGTTCATTTGACTGCCATTAGAGATTAAATCCTATTTTTGTGATATGTCTAATACAAAACCTTCCTTCATTTATATTTACGATGCGCTTTGTGGTTGGTGCTATGGCTTTAGTCCGGTGATTAAAAATCTATACCTTAAACATAAAGATGAGTTTGATTTTCAGGTGATTTCCGGCGGAATGATCCTTGGTGATAGAGTAGGGCCAATTTCAGAAATGGCCCCCTATATTAAAAGTGCTTATAAAAATGTAGAAGAAGCTACAGGTGTAAAATTTGGAGATAGATTTATTAATGAAGTGTTAGAAGAAGGCACTATGTTGCTGAGTTCAGAAAAACCTTCCATAGCATTATCTGTTTTTAAAGCATACCTTCCAGATCAGGCGGTATTATTTGCCCATGATATTCAAAAAGCATTAAACTTTTATGGCTTAGATCTCAATGAAAATGAGACTTACAAAGGATTAATAAAACCATTTAACCTTCCTGAAGAAGAATTTATTTCTAAACTAGATAATGAAGAATATCGTCAGCTGGCCTATTATGATGTGGCATTAGCGAGGCAATTACAGGTAACTGGTTATCCTGCAGCCTTTATTAAAACAGGTGAACTACAGTTTCATATGATTGCAAAAGGTTATACTAACGAAGAAACTATGGAATTAAGAATTCAGAATGTTTTAAAGGAAATTAAATAAAAAAGCAGGTTTACAAGCCTGCTTTTTTTATGAACTAAACAGCTTTAACTTCTACTTCTATATTTCCTCTTGTAGCTTTAGAATACGGACAGCCTTTATGAGCCGCATCCGCTAATTTTTGTACCTTTTCTAATTCCATTCCGGGAACATGCACCCTTATCTCTGCTGATAGTGCATACGAAGAATTTCCTTCCTGATTAAAACTTACATGAACTTCTGCTGTAGCTTTACTTACATCTACATTATCTCTTTTAGCTACAGAGCCCAGCGCACCTAAATAGCAACTGCCCCAGGCACCGGCAAACAGTAGTTCAGGGTTTGCATATCCATCTTCTCCTCCCATGGCTTTTGGAGCTTTTAAATCCATATTTATTACTCCGTCGCTTGATTGAATATGGCCATCTCTGCCACCTGTTGCTGTTACCACAGCGGTATATAGTTTTTCCATGATATATTGTTTTCTTATTTAACCATTCTAAAGGCTAAATGTTTGAGAATTTATGGTTAAACGGGCTAAATATAATCTCTTATAGATTATTAAACTAATTTAAATAGCAATAATAAAACTAATATTTTTAGTATTTTTGAAGATGAATTTTGATAGAATCACTGAAAAATTAGAAATTTTAGCTGATGCCGCAAAGTATGATGTTTCTTGTTCGTCAAGTGGGGCTAAAAGAGTTAATAAGAATAAAGGTTTGGGAAATTCTACCGGAATGGGCATTTGCCATTCTTATACTGAAGATGGGCGCTGTGTATCTTTATTGAAAATTCTGTTAACGAATTATTGCATCTACGATTGTGCTTATTGTATCACTAGAAAGAGTAACGATATTAAACGGGCTGCCTTTACTGTTCAGGAAGTGGTAGACCTTACTATTAATTTTTATCGTAGAAATTATATTGAAGGTCTATTCTTAAGTTCAGGAATTTTTAAAGATGCCGATTTTACCATGGAACGTCTGGTGGCGGTGGCTAAAAAGCTTCGTTTAGAACATAATTTTAATGGTTATATACATTTAAAAAGTATTCCGGGAGCTTCAGATGAAATTATGAAAGAAGCCGCTTTATATGCCGATAGGTTAAGCATCAATTTAGAATTACCCACGGAAGAAGGCTTAAAACTCCTGGCTCCTGATAAGAACCGGGAAGATATGATCAAACCCATGGAATATATCAAAAATGGCATTATTTTGCATAAAGAAGAGCAGAAATTATTTAAAACAGCCCCCAGGTTTGCACCGGCTGGCCAGAGCACACAACTGATAATTGGTGCTACGCAGGAAAATGATCTGCAAATCATTCAAACCGCTGATGATTTTTATAAAAATTATCATCTAAAAAGAGTCTACTATTCGGGCTATGTACCTGTTGCCGATGATAGTCGTTTGCCTTCCCTACAGAGTAATGTGCCTATGGTGAGGGAAAATAGATTATACCAGGCAGATTGGCTGATGCGTTTCTATGGATTTAAGGCTCATGAAATTTTAGATCCTTTAAACCCGTTTTTAGATTTGGATGTGGATCCTAAACTGGGTTGGGCTTTAAGAAATCAGAATCTGTTTCCGATAGATGTTCAAAAGGCAGATCTTCAAATGATTTTAAGAGTGCCTGGTATTGGATTAAAATCTGCATGGAAAATAATCAACGGACGTAAGTTTAATAAACTCAATGCAGAACACTTAAAAAGTATGGGAGTTTCCTTAAATAAAGCTCAATATTTTATTGCTTTCGGAACTAAGTTTAATAATCTTAAAATGCTTAATTCTAGCTTCTTAAAAGAGTATATTTTAAGTAAAGCAAAAAGTAAATATCAACAACAGTATAATCAACAATTAGTACTTTTCTAATGAATTTGCTTACTTACGATCATAGCTTTGAAGGGTTTCTAACCGCTATTTTCGAAATATATGAATACAAATTAAATGCTGTAGAGGTAAGGAGGGAGGGCTTTCCCGTACCGGGTTTATTTACCAATCTGAGAAAAGTGGTTACCGATACCCAGAAAGCTGACAGGGTTTTTGTAAAGCTTAAATCGGCTCTGGGCGAGCTAGGTTTGCATCGTATATTTTACACTTTACTTTCTGAAGATGAAGATTGTGAAAAACATTTATTGAATGTTATAAGATATGCCTTAAAAACAGGAGATAATATTATCTCTGATTTTTCTCATCCCTCAGTTTTAAAAATCTTTCAATACGCTCAAATGGTTGGCAGAGAAAAGCATAGGATGGAAGCATTTGTGAGATTTAAGTTGGCCAGCGATGAAATATATTTTGCAGAGATAGAACCAGATTTTAATGTTTTACCAATCATTGCCAAACACTTTAAAAACAGATACCAGGATCAGAAATGGCTTATTTTTGATAATAAACGCCACTATGGAATTTTTTATGATTTAAATACAGTAGAATTTATTGAAATGAAATTTAATACCAATCAATCAGATCAGGAAGGGTTGGAATCGTTAAAAAAAGACGAATTTATTTATCAGAAATTATGGCAAACCTATTTTACTAAAACTAATATTAAAGCGAGAAAAAATACACGGTTGCACATGCAGCATGTACCAAAAAGATATTGGAAATATTTAACAGAAAAATTAATTGTATAGTTTTTCTGTTACTTTTAAAATGTCCGCAGATAGTTTAGCGATAAGCTCTAATTGCTCGGTAATTAGGTCATCAGAAGTTTTTTCTAATGAGGGATGTTGATTCTTCGCATGCTCTTTTTCTTTATAACTCAAAAAATCATCAATAAATAATATAGATTCTTTTAAATAAAAGGTGGCTTTGTTAAAGAATTTCTTTTGCTCGGTATTTAATACTAAATCATTATCATGAAGGCTCGAAGAAAGATTAGCCAGATAAGAAGAAAGAACATGATTTAATACCACAAACTTATGTACTTCTGCTGCCCGGTGTTGTTTGGTTTTAGGCTCGTTGAGCATCCGTTGAAATGCTGCAGCTAAATTTGCAGTTTTTACATAGACTTCTTTTCTTGCTAATTTATATTCTGTAATTGTTAAAGTATCATTTGCTAACCTGGCATAAATAGATTCTAAATATTTAAGATTAGCCTTGAGCATATCAGACATATATTGCTTTATTTGATAAGATTCCCAACTTGGCAATATAATATAACTCGAAATAAAAGCAATTCCGGAGCCGATTAAAGTATCCATTACTCTTTCTATAGCAATATTTTCATCGGCAGTGGTACCAATAAAACTAAAGAGTATAAGAATAAACGGAGTCATAAAAATAACGCTGATGAAATAAAATATCCGCTGTGTACTATAGGTTATAATCATAAAAAGCACCATTAATATAAAACGAGCATTTTCATCATGAATAAAATAAAGTAATAGCGCTCCTGATATTCCTCCAATAATAGTCCCTATAGCTCTTTCGTAATTTCGTTGCTTGGTCATGCTAAACCCTGGTTTTAAGATAACCATAATGGTTAAAATAATCCAGTAGCTATGGTGACCAACAGGCAACAGATTACCAACCAAATAGCCAATAAAAGCTACTATTGCTAATCTTAAAGCGTATCGAAAAGTACCTGACTCGAGGTTTAAATTACTTTTAAACAACTTAAAATCAAAACTTTGATGATTTACAAATTTTGTCCTGTCGGAAATTTCTGACTTAGGCTGATGTTTAAACGTTTCATCATCGAAATAACCGAATATTACATTGGTACGGGTAAAGATGTGCCGGAGGTTGATAATGATCTTTTTCAAAATCAATACCTTTACTCCTTGTTGTTCCAATTCATCTAATCTCGATTTTAAATCATCCAGATCCTGCATGGTTAAAGTGTGCTTTCTTGGCTCTATTTGATGAATCAAGCAAAAACCTATATATTCTATTTCCGACGAAAGTTTATGAATAAGTAAAGCAAAGCTTGGCAAAATATCATAATTTTTATAGCGTTTCCTGATGACTTCATAATCATGATGGGTAGCCATCGTTTGCTCAAATAAGTCTACCATATCAGCAAAGATCACTACTAATAATCGGCCTGCATTGGTAGAATCGTTTACCAATTTCCGGGTTTTAAACAATACTTCCCTTACATTATCCTGCAATTCATGCACAATAACTTGCTTGTCTACCAGATCTTTAAAGATCTTTTCTGCCTCAATTTTATCATTATAAAAACCAGCTCTTAACCTCATGTAGCGGGCAATCTCCTGTATACATTCCCCCAACGTTTGCTGAGCATATCGGTAAGGAAGAAGAGTAGAAAACAGCATGCTCAACAAAAAATACCATAATCCACCGCAAAAAATCAAGCCAGCCAGTTGAGTATATTTTAATTCGGTTTGATGAGGATCAACATTCAGAATCATGATAAATATGGCGGCTGTTCCTACTGATGATGCCCTTGCACCATATACATGAAACATTGAAAAAAAGAAACACACTAAAAGTATTTCTATGCCTATAAAAACTGGATTATGGTTAAGTAAACCCGTGATAATGGCTATTATAAAAGCAATCCCATTAGTAATTAACATCGCATTTCTGCGATGGATCCAGGGACCAGGGCTATCGGCAATGCTTGAGCAAACTGCTCCAATTGATAAAGTCATTCCAACCTCAATCATACCAAGCTTAAAAAAGAGGAGGGAGGGTAATAGAACACCAATAGTAATTTTTATGCCATCAGAAAAATATTGTGTATAAAGGAAGTTTCTAAAATTGTCTAAAGGCTTCAGCATATTAATTGCAAATTTCTTTTTTAAACCGTTAATTTATAAATTGGTTCCATCAATTCAAATCTAATATTAATTCTAAACTGCTAATGAAAAAAGCTTTTTCAATTCTTCTTATTCTGGTAATTTCTGTACAGTTATTTGGTTTTGCACCAAAAAAAGGCCCTGTAAAACTTTTAATATTTTCTTATACACAAAAGTACAGGCATAAAAGTATCGAACCAGGGATTGTAGCTTTAGAAAAATTGGCTAAAGAAAAAGGATACCAAACAGAGAAATCAGAAAATGTTAATGATTTTACCCTCGAGAATTTAAAAAGATTTAAGGCACTTATTTTTCTTAATCCAACAGGAAGCAATATTTTTAATGACGAGCAGAAAATGGCTTTTCAAGGATATATTAGAAACGGCGGCGGATTTGTAGGGATCCATGCAGCAACAGATTGTAACTACGAGTGGGAATGGTACGGCAAATTAGTAGGTGCTTTTTTTACAAATCACCCAAAAATACAGGAAGCTAAATTAAATGTCTTAAAGAGATCTCATGCCGCTACGAAAGGATTTCCTAAAGAATGGATTCATAAAGACGAGTGGTATAATTTTAAAGATTTTAATACAGATGTAAACGTATTAATAAGTGTGGATGAAACAAGCTATACCGGAGGGAAGATGAAAGATTTTCACCCGATAAGCTGGTATCATAAATTTGATGGTGGGAAAGCTTTTTATACGGCTTTAGGTCATACTACAGAGTGTTATACTGATAAGTTGTTCTTAAAACATATTGCTGGCGGAATAGAATATGTAATAAAAAAATAATAGCAATTCTAAATAATTAACTTTGTGTTTTATTAAAGCGAGAACACATTGACAACTTTTCAGAAATTAGGCATACAAGATCAATATATTAAGGCATTAGAAGAAAACGGAATTTTTTCTCCAACAGAGATTCAGCAAAAAGCTATTCCTGTTTTACTTGATGAAGATCAGGATTTTATTGGGCAGGCACAAACCGGAACTGGGAAAACAGCGGCTTTTGGTTTACCGATATTACAAAAAATAGATCCTGATAATAAAAATATCCAGGCTTTAATTTTATGTCCAACCAGAGAATTGGGTCAACAAATTGCAAAACAGCTTTTCAGGTTCACCAAATATATTGATAGAAGAATTTTTGTTGAGGCTGTTTATGGCGGAGAAAAAATCGATATACAAATTGGTAAATTAAAACGTCCAACACATATTGTTGTAGCAACTCCCGGAAGATTAATTGATCTTTTGGAAAGAAAAGCCATTAATTTAGATTCCATTAAAACTGTTGTTTTAGATGAAGCGGATGAAATGTTAAGTATGGGCTTTAAAGAGGATATAGATAAAATCCTGAGCTATACCGACGGGCATCGTAAAACATGGCTATTTTCAGCAACTATTCCCCATGGTATTAAAGAGATTATTAATGATTATATGTCTCCGGATGCCTTTAAAATTGAAGTTGATAAGAATGATGTAATGAATACATCAATTGTTCATCAATATTTAATTTGCGATATTAAAGATAAGGTTGATGTTTTATTGAGATTCTTAAAAGCTCAGGAAAACAAACGCGGAATCATTTTTTGTAAAACCAAAGCTGGTGCACAAACCCTGGCCAAGCAACTTTTAGCCAAGAACTTTAAAGCAGAAGCCATCCATGGAGATTTAGGTCAGCGGGATCGCGAAAAAGTAATGCGGGCCTTTAAAAGTGAAAGATTACAGGTTCTGATTGCTACAGATATTTCTGCTAGAGGAATTGATGTGAGTAATCTTGCCTTCGTGATCCATTTTCAATTACCTGAACAACTGGAGTATTTTACACACCGAAGCGGCAGAACCGCCAGAGCTGGTAAAGAAGGGCTTTCTTTGGCTTTTGTAGCGCCATCTGAACTGAGTAAAATCAGCGATCTGGAAAATGAATTAAATATTTCTTTTGAAAAAGTAAGTATTTAAAACGATGACAGAAAAAGCACAACCTAATAATCCTTTACACGGAAAAACACTGGAGTCTGTTCTTAAGGATTTAGTAGAATTTTATGGATGGGAAGTTATGGGAGAAAAATTGAGGATTAAATGTTTTATGGATAACCCAAGCATCGCGTCCAGTTTAAAGTTTTTGCGAAAAACCGACTGGGCAAGAAAAAAAGTGGAAACCATGTGGATTAGAAAATTTGCTAAATAACCAATCCTGATAGACTAACAGCGCTAATTCAATACCTAACCCTACTAATTGGCATATTTCAAAATGTCTTATAATTAACATTATGTTAAGTATATTAAACAAACTAGCTTATGCAACTATGAAGACCACTCTAAACTACTTTAATTCAGCAACAATCTTTTTATGGTCACCTACTACCCAAACCATATCATTTTCCTGAAAGATCCAGTTAGATTCCGGATTTACGGTACGCTCGCCATTTCTTTCTACACCAACCACAATTCCTTCAGCTAAATTTCTGATGTTAGATTCCTTAAGAGATTTCCCATTTAAAATAGAATCTTTTCTAATCAATACTTTTTCCAAACTTGGTTGATACTGATCTTCAATTTGTATGAGTGACTTATCTGGTCTTAATATAGAATTGATTTTCTTTATCTGTGTGTCTGTACCAATGATATATAACTTATCTCCCGGATAGATAACTGTATCCCGGGAAGGAATATGGATAATGATTTGTCCTCTTGTAATCATCGCTACATTTATACCCGCTCTTTCTCTCCATTTTAGTTCTTCCAGTGTTTTACCAATTACAGCAGATTCTGGCTTTACCTCAATTTCGGTAAAGTGTGCATCCCATGGGGCTAACACAGGAACTTCATTTTTAGCTTCGCTACTCTTATTAAAATTAGTAAGAAATGTTTCTTCTATTCGCATGTAATTTTTACGAACTTGCTTTCTAAAAATCAGTAAAATCACCAAAATGCCTAAAAGGCTTATTATAGCGGCGTTTACAGATAATAAATTATTTAAAAGTCCTATAAGTAACGCCAGTGCCAAAATATGCCTAAAAATTCGCATTACGAATATCAGGTTTCTGTATAATTTCTCAGATAGCAATTCCTGTACAACACCATTATAAAGATTGCGGAAAGATAATGCATATAAAAATGGCGACAGCATGATTAAAGTTAATATGATGGTTACGCTGGTTCCCCAAATAGCACCTTCTGATTGTTCTTGAAAAAATGGATAGATATAACGTGAGGATATAATAATTACAGCAATACTAAATATAGTATGGATGATGGTATTGATAATATAGCTCCTTAAAAATAATTGCCATTTACTTACTGCCGAAACACTTTGTGTGGCTGCGCTGTATTTATCTAAATTTTCTTTCCATTTTTTTGGTAATAATGCATTTACTTTTGCCGATAAAGGAAAAGAAAATTTAATCATATACGGTGTGGTGAAGGTTGTGATAGCAGAAACCGCGACTGTAATGGGATATAAAAATGAACTGGTTACATTTAATGTCATACCCAGGGTTGCTATAATGAAAGAGAACTCCCCTATCTGCGCCAAACTTAATCCTGTTTGAATAGATGTTTTTAACGGTTGCCCTGAAATCAAAGCTCCTAAACCAGAGCTGAATAATTTACCAACTATAGTTACAACAATGATAATTGTTACGGGAAGCCAGTATTCTACCAGGATCGCAGGATCTATTAACATCCCTACAGAAACGAAGAAAACTGCACCAAATAAATCCTTTATGGGAGTTACGAGATGTTCGATTTTTATGCCCTGTGTGGTTTCTGCTAAAATTGAGCCCATTATAAATGCACCCAAAGCTGGAGAAAATCCGGCCTGTGAAGCTAAATACACCATTAACAAACATAAAGACAGCGAAATGATGAGTAACATTTCATCTGTTAAAATAGGTTTGATTTTTTTTAATAAACTAGGGATAAAGAATATGCCTCCAATAAACCATAGTGTTAAGAAAAAGCCGAGTTTAGTTATTGAATAAAGCATTTCTGTTCCGGCAAATTGCTGACTAACCGCCAAAGTCGAAAGCAAAACTAAAAGTACGATAGTGGCTAAATCTTCCACTATCAACACTCCAAATACCAATCCTGCGAATTTCTGTCCTTTTACTCCGAGTTCTTCAAAAGCCCTTAAAATAATTGTTGTGGAGGATACTGACAAAATAGCTCCTAGGAAGATACTGTCCATTGTAGACCATCCGAATGCTTTTCCGGTAAAATAACCCAGAAACAGCATGATGATAATTTCACTCATTGCTGCAATCGAGGCCGACCCTCCTACTTTCATTAACTTTTTAAAGCTGAATTCTAAACCAAGGCTAAAAAGTAAAATAATCACCCCTATTTCTGCCCATACCTGAACGTTTTCTGTTTCTACAATGGTTGGGAACAAGGTGAAATGTGGACCTACCAGAAAGCCTGCAATTAAATATCCTAAAACAAGAGGCTGTTTAAGGTATTTAAATAGTAGAGTAATTACAGCACCTGCACCGAGTATAAGTCCTAGATCGGCTATTAAATTTGGCAAATGAATCATATAATATCAGCTGTTAGCGCTTTGAGAAAAAGTTCTTAAAGAAATTTTGGTAGAGCAGATGTTACCATTTCCTCTATTCGAATATCAAACGTTTAAATATACAGAAATTCGCAAAAAATGCCTATTGAGGAACTGATTTTGCAGTATTTTTTTTTAAACCAAAGCAACCAAATCACTTGCAATAGTACCCAGAGTGTTAAGCCTTCTTTTTTAAACTCTCCATCAATTGTTCGTAAAGATCATCACTTTTAGCTTTTTGAACTTTAAGTTTTTTAATGGTAGGCCGTTTGCCTTTAGCTTTAGCTTTAATAATTTTTAGCAGCTCGCTGGTATAAGTATCTTTGTACTTTTCAATATCAAAATCCGATGTATACTGTTTAATCAGGGCTAAAGCAACATCTAATTCCTTTTTAGGGATGGTTAAGTTGTCTGGTGTGTTGATATCCGAGGAATCTCTGATTTCCTGCGCAAATCTTATTCTTGATATTACTAAAACGTTATCCTGGGGATAGATTACACAAAGATTTTCTTTCTGACGAAGGACAAATTGGCCCAAACCGGCCATTTTAGTTTTTTTTAATGCATTTAAAAGTAAAGCGTAGGCTTTCTGTCCCTGCTTCCCTGCTTCGGCGTAATAAGAAGTTTCAAAAAGCATCGGATTGATATCAGATGTTTTCACGAAGTTTTGAATATCTATTGTTTTAGTTTTTTCAGGACTTGCATCTTCAAAATCCTGCTCCTCTAAAATTACATAAGTATCTTTTACTAAAAATCCTTTTACAATTTTTTCATAAGGAACTTCCTTGTGGGTTTTCTCGTTTACTCTTAAAAATCGAATTTTTGAATGGTCGCG
>JAZQRF010000110.1:0-14732 GCA_045629485.1 Pelobium sp.
CTGCCATTATGAAATGGACATTTATTTATGTCCCCAGATTCTCTTTCCATAGCTTTACTTTTTTAATTGAACTAACTTATTGATTTTCTTTAGGTAATACCTAAAGTTAGGCTATTAAAAAGCGTAATCAAAATTATATCACTCTATAGGATAATAGCTAAAATCTATGGCACCATCATAAACTTAAATTTTACTATTTAAGTAAACAACAAGACTCGCTTATCATCAAATAGGGAGGAAAAAAGCCGAATTCAGTGCAGGAACTTATAGAACCAAAATCCAGAGCAAAAAAAGAACACATTTCACCTTGGCATAAAATTCGCTTTGGTGGGAATATGAAAAAGATTTATTTATTGATAATGATTTTAAGCTTCGCCTTTTCTTCATGCTACACTGCTAGTACAGCAGGAAGAAGCGGGAAAGTTCCACCGGGACAAGTTAAAAAAGCAACCGGGGCAAAATCTGCCAAGCCTTTTGCTCCTGGCCAGCGAAAAAAGAGGTAATGCCAAATCATTTTGACCATCATCTAACCGTATTATGGTCATTATACTTTGGCTATAACTTTTAGTCTTCTATCAGTTCTTCTTTATCTACCCAAATACCATCTTGTTTAATGATATCGATCAATTGGTTAAGGGCATCTGCTGAACTTACATTTTTCTTCATGACCTCTTTGCCCCGGTACAAGGTAATCTTATCTGGTCCTGCTCCCACATAACCATAATCTGCGTCAGCCATTTCGCCAGGGCCATTAACGATGCATCCCATAATGGCAATTTTAACTCCTTTTAAATGGTCGGTTCTACTCCGAATCATTTGCGTGGTTTCCTGTAAATCAAATAGTGTTCTCCCGCAAGACGGACATGAAATATATTCTGTTTTGGATATTCTTGAACGTGTAGCTTGTAAGATCCCAAAAGATGTAGAAACGATAAACTTTAGCGGTACCTGCGGTGCATTAATCCAAATTCCATCTCCAAATCCATCTAATAACAAAGCACCCACATCTGTGGCAGCATACAGCTGCGTTTTTAAATTAATATCTGCCTGATGATCATCTTCAAAATAATAATTACGGCTGATAATTACCGGGGCATCTACACCAGCCTGCATCAATTTAAAGAAAAATGCTCTTTGATCTGCCATCCCATGCTCTTCGTCGGTTTCTAATACAAAAACAAGTGTATGATCGAAAGGAATAGCTGCGAAATCATCTGAGATGATAGCAGCGTGATTTACTTTGACAAGATTTAAAGAAGCATCTCTTTCAACGGCATTCGCATATTCCTTAAGAGTAAATAATGGATGGCTGTTGTATTTTTCTTTTAATCCTGCCCAGGTAGCATAATTATATATCTGCTTTAGGTTTCCGGGAAAGCTGAAGGAAGGCAACTGGTCGCCGAGATAAGCAAAGTCTATAGACTGATCGCCCATGGAATATTTATCCAATATCGGAGAATAGATATAGCCGGCGGCACTTAATACGTTTGGATCTTTTAAATTCTGATTAGAGATATCCAAAATAACCCTTGGTACCTGATGCCCCCCAATAAATGTATTAAGCTCTGCAGATATACGTTTTTTATATTCAAAGGGAGAAAATTCTTCTGGCAGATGAACCTCATCGGGCTTCATTGTTAAGCTTGATTTTGCCCTTTCATGATATCTTTCTGCCAGCGCCCTGGCAACTGGAATTTCATATTCAGGCTCTTCTGTTAGAGAAACACGAATAGTATCTCCCAAACCATCTTCCAGCAAAGTCCCAATTCCTACAGCCGATTTTATTCTACCGTCTTCTCCGTCTCCGGCTTCAGTTACCCCTAAGTGTAAGGGATAATTCATTCCTTCTTGAGTCATAGTATAAACCAATAACCTGTAGGCTTGCACCATCACCTGTGGATTGCTGGATTTCATAGATATTACCAAATCATGAAAATCTAATGCATGGCTGATCCTGATAAATTCCATGGCTGATTCTACCATTCCTTTGGGAGAATCTCCATACCAGCTCATGATACGGTCTGACAGGGAACCGTGGTTAGTTCCAATTCGCATTGCGGTGCCATGATCTTTACAGATTTGCACCAATGGAGCAAACTTTCTTTTTATTCTTTCCAGCTCTGCTTCGTAGGCTTCTGGAGTATAATTGATCTCTTCGAACTTCTTCTTATCTGCATAATTCCCAGGATTCACCCTCACCTTCTCTACAATTTTCGCAGCAAGTTCTGCGGCATTTGGCGTAAAATGGATATCTGCAACCAAAGGTGTAATATACTCTCTATCTCTTAAAACTTTTTTTATTTCAGCCAGGTTTTGTGCTTCTTTAATAGAAGGAGCGGTAATACGAACATATTCGCATCCAGCTTCAATCATCCTGATGCATTGTTCAACAGAACCAGGAGTATCCATGGTATCAACAGTCGTCATAGATTGTAACCGAATAGGTTGTTCTCCACCCAAGGCAATAGTTCCCACAAGAACTTCCCTGGTTTTAAATCTTGAATATTGGGTTATAGAATTACAATACTTTCCAGCTAAAGAACTGACCGCTGCTTTACTCATTAATAAAAATTTAAACAAAAATAAGGTTTTTGAGAGAGAATCTCCAATTAGATAAGTCTATCTTTAATCACAAGAGTATTTGCAAAAACATCATGCAGGCACTGATGTTTTTTATTTAAGAAACTGTATAAATAGCCCATAAAAAGCAAGAGTGTACTTACCATTTTTGATACGTTACGGATAAATACCTGCTTAAAACTTGGCTTTAGCCCATTTAAATTTGTCACTTTTATATTCAGCATCCTTTTACCAAAGGTTGCTTGCGTAGTATATTCTAAGATAAGGTGGTAAATAAAATTGAGTATGGGCAGAAGAACAACATTGGTAATTAAGATTTTAACTGTTGTAGTTTGCTGATTGATTACAACGGCAACTAATAATTCAATAGCGGCTGTAAAGGTAATAAGCAGAAACCAGTCTATACAACTAGCCAGCAAGCGAAGATCAAAGCCAGCGAAATATTGGGGAGCAGTATATTGCTTATTAAAGCTAAAAAAATCCCTCAACTCCGGCAACTCATGGGCTTCTTTATAATCATCCATACCTGGCTTTTTAATAAAAGAGCCAGGGTTTAACCCATGTTCTTTAAGTTCATTCAGAGAAAATGGCCCCTCAGGTTTACCTTTGACCACCAGGATATAAATTTTATCGGACATTAATGATACCTGCTTACTTCCAAATCGCTTAATCCGCCTTTTAAGACTATATAGATCTTCTTTGCAGAGGCTTTAAAATTTGGTGTTTCATAGCTGCCTTTTCCGGTTTCTGTAAATCCAGGAAAATGTTTAGATGATAATCCTGAAGAATTTTTTATTCCGCATCCTACGCTTTCCGGAATCTCTATCCTTACTGCGGCTATACCTGTTTCAGCATTTACATTAACGGTATCAGCCAAATCTCCCAGCTTTAGGTTAAATTCTGCAGCACCTCCATCCAGGTCTATATTTTTAACCTTAAATTCTTTTAAATCAAAATTGGCCTCCCCTGCTCCCATTTTTAAATTAATATCCCAAATCGGACTTGTATGGAGCCTCATCTCTACCTTCCCAAACCCATCTCCTTCAAGTTGAAAACCTTTACCTCCCCTATTGGTTAAACTTAGATTCACCAGGCTATCTGAATTGGTTTTTTTAAGAATATATGTACTTATTTTCTCCTTTATATTCGCTTCAAAAAGCTTATCTGTAGCCTTACTTATTTCAAACTCACTGGCTCCGCCGTAAATTTCCAGCCTAGCATACTTGAATTTATCATCATATTCTTCTGTATAAGAAGATTCTATATGAAGATCCTCCGTAGACTCATCCTCAAACCAATAGGCCTTTGTTTCATAGGGTTTATTCTCCAAACCTTTATAGGTGATCCAACCTAGGCAAATAAGCGTTATTAGCCCCACTATAATTGATGCTATTTTACTATTGTATCTCGAGAATAGAATATTAACACCCATAATAATTAATATGATTGGCCAAAAACGCCATACATATCCCCAGCTAAATTCAATGATATTAAAATTCTCTAATAAAAAAATCACTCCTACAAAAACCAGGATAATTCCCCAAAAAATTCTTTCTGTTTTCATTTTGATAGATTATCTTTTAATTATAGAATAGGGTTATTATTCTGATTTTTTGGCTCTTCTACTGGCACTTGCACCTCGTCTTCTGGAATTTCAGCATTATTTTTTCTAAAATCAGAAGTATCAAAATCTTTAGGATCCGACTCCTGTTTAGCGCCCTTAAATAAGACCATTAAGCCAATCACAACAAAAATTAAAGGCCAAAGCTTTCCAATTCTAAACCATTCAGGAATCACATCAAACTCATCTAAAAGAAAATAGGATCCAAGGATAATTAAAGCCAACCCCCCTATTAAATTTCCGTTCAACTGAGAGGCAGATGGATTTTTAAAAGACGGAGAATCTATATCTGTTTTATACTCCTGGTAACTAAACAAATTATTATTTTTAGGAACTGCAATCCATAAAATAATATAGATCCAAATCCCACTTCCTCCAAAAAAAGCTGCCAGGGTAAATGCAATCCTCACCCATAACACATCTAACTGAAAGTAATCTGCTAGTCCCGATGCAACACCAGCAACCATTTTATCGTTGGTGTTTCTTGTTAATTTCTTAGACATATTAATATTTTTTCTCTTTTTAAATTAAAGGTATTGATTATAATCGCAGCTCATCATGTTGTAAGCTCAAATCTGGCCATGCAGAGGCTTAATAATTATTTCCTCAATATTTGCCCCTGGGCTTAAATCAAAAAGGCCTTCTACCACGTGTGCAACATCATCTGGCTGTATAAATTCATTTGCAGGTATTGTGGTGCCCTCCCATGAACTGGTTAAGGTTGAACCTGGCAATATTGCCGTTACTCTAACACCATGTTCCATCATTTCTTTTCGCATTACATGATTAAGACTAAGCAATGCTGCTTTTGTTACACAATACGAACCTGCATTCACAATAACTTCTTTGCTTGCTATAGAACATATATTTATAATGTAACCCTTTTTAGCATCCCGCATAAGCGGACCAATTTTTTTATATAAATAATATGGCGCAAGGAGATTAAGGTCTAAATGGCGTTGCAAGCTTTGGTTGTCTTCATCAAGAATAGGTGAAGGTTCAAATACACCAGCATTATTTATTAAAACATCAATAAAACCAAATTCTTCGAGGGCCAGATCTGCAAAAGCACTTACTTCGGCCTTTAAACTACAATTTACTTCCTGAATGTATATTTTTAAGGAAGGTAATTGGCTTTCAATTTCTGCTTTAAGAGCTTTTAAAGCTTCTATACTTCTGGCGCATAAAGCCAAATTATACCCTCTAGATGCCATTTTAAGTGCAATTGCTCTTCCGATTCCTCTGGTTGCACCTGTTATTAGTATATTCATATAAAAAATTTAGCTAATATGTTAAATTAGGATTAATAATTGCATTGATAAAAAAGCTTATTTTTACAAAAAATCAAAACATGTTTTTTAGCCATTTCGGGAAGTATATTTTATTATTAAAAGCGGTATTCAGAAAGCCAGAAAAATTTAGTCTTTATTGGAGAGAGATCATTGGTGAAATGGTATATATAGGTTTAGGCTCTTTAGCACTAATATCTATCATCTCTGTTTTCGTTGGAGCTGTTATGACTCTTCAAATTGCATTTCAGCTCACAAGCGATTTAATTCCAAAAACAATTGTAGGTTCGGTGAATCGTGATTCAGCAATTTTAGAGTTGAGTCCTACTATTTCTGCCCTCGTCCTTGCCGGGCGAATAGGATCTTCCATCTCTTCCCAGATTGGGACAATGAGAGTTACAGAGCAAATCGATGCTCTTGAAATTATGGGAATCAATGCTCCAGGCTACCTCATTCTCCCTAAGATCATTGCCGGGGTTACGATGATCCCTATATTGGTTTATATTTCTATCTTTTTAAACATCGGTGGTGGATATGTTGGCGGGGTAGCTTCAGGAGTAGTTACGGCTTCAGAATACATGGAAGGTATTACTACCGGATTTATTCCGTACACGATGGCTGTTGCTGGCATTAAAGCTTTTGTATTTGGTTTCATTATTACATCTATAGCCGCATTTCAAGGGTTTTATGTAAATGGGGGTGCGTTAGAGGTAGGAAAAGCAGGAACTAAAACAGTGGTTGTAAGCTGTATTACTATCCTTTGTGCCGATTATGTAATTACTGAATTGATGCTATGATAGAGATAGAAAATATAAAAAAATCTTTTGGAGATAATGATGTTTTAAAAGGCATTACTGCAAATTTTAAACCCGGAGACACCAGTTTAATTATAGGTGGCTCTGGCTCGGGTAAAACCACTTTGTTAAAATGCATGATAGGATTGCACCAACCGGAGGAGGGCGATGTATTGTATGACGGGAGGAACTTCACTGTTATGAATATGCAACAACGTATTCCAATCAGGCAAGAAATTGGAATGCTTTTTCAAAACTCCGCACTCTTCGATTCTATGACTGTTGAACAAAACCTGATGTTCCCTCTAGATATGTTTACAGAAAAATCCCGGGCAGAAAAAAGAGACCGGGCTACAGAAGTTCTTGAACGTGTAAATCTGGAAGGAAAAAACAAACTCTACCCTGCTGAACTCTCCGGAGGGATGAAGAAAAGAGTAGGTATAGCAAGAGCGATTGTGATGAACCCTAAGTATCTCTTTTGCGATGAGCCTAACTCTGGGTTAGATCCACAAACTTCGATAGTAATCGACGAATTGATAGGAGAAATTACTGATGAATACCAAATAACCACTATTATTGTAACCCATGATATGAATTCCGTAATGGCGATAGGAGAAAAGATTGTATTTCTTCATCAGGGAGAAAAATGGTGGGAAGGAACCAACAAAGAAATTACCACAACTGGCAACAAAGAGCTTAACGATTTTGTATTTGCTTCGCCTTTGTTAGAAAAATTATTAAAATAAAACTTATACATGCACCAACCCTTCATTCAGGCGCTAACTCCTGAAAACTGGAAAGATTACGAATTAATAGACTGCGGAGATTTCGAAAAACTGGAAAGGTTTGGAGAACTAATATTGATAAGACCCGAGCCTCAGGCTGTTTGGGCAAAAGTACTTCCCGAAACAGAATGGCAGAAAAAACATCACATTAAATTTAAAGGGCGTTCTGCTACATCCGGAGAATGGGTTAAAAAGAACAATAACATCCCCGACAGGTGGTTTATTACCTATAAAAATAAGGAAGCAGAGATCAAATTCAGACTGGCCTTAACCTCGTTCAAACATGTGGGTATTTTTCCGGAGCAAGCTGTAAATTGGGATTACATATCCTCAACTATCAAAAAATTCAAAACACCTGAGCCAAAAATTTTAAATTTATTTGCTTACACAGGTGGAGCATCTTTAATTGCCAAAGCTGCCGGTGCAGACACCACACACGTAGATTCAATAAAACAGGTAGTGACCTGGGCAAACGAGAATCAGGAATCTTCTAACCTCAAAGATATACGATGGGTAGTAGAAGATGCCTTAAAGTTTGTTCAACGCGAATTAAAAAGAGGAAAAACCTATAACGGTATTATTTTAGATCCTCCGGCTTATGGCCATGGTCCTAAAGGGGAAAAGTGGAAACTGGAAGATCAGATTAAAGAAATGATGACGGATGTGGTTCAGTTACTCGACCCAAAAGAACATTTTCTTATCTTAAATACATACTCCCTGGGATTCTCTTCTATAATAGTAGAAAACCTGATCAAGGGTGCTTATCCGTCTGTTAAAAACCTGGAGATTGGAGAATTATATTTAAATGCAACTTCGGGAATCAACTTACCTCTGGGTGTATTTGGTAAATTCAGGTCTGTTACATAATGTGTATATCTTTTTTTCACACCTTCGATTCATATCCTTATTTTCATAAAAAATCTATTTCATGTCTATTAAAAATAAACTATTTACCTCTTTTTTCTCTTTAGGGATTTGTGCACTAATTGCAGGCTGTAACGGTGCAGAAAGTAAAGCCGGCAATAATAAAACTGCCGTTGCAGATTCCTCTAAAACAGTTACAGCAGAAGATGCAGAAAAAGCACCAACCAATACCCATGCACCGGTTGATTCTGCAAAATACTTTGAATTACAGAAAGCCTTAGCTAATGGAGACACCACTGGCTTGTGGCCAGTTTTAAAACAACCTGTACCTTCTAACGGGGCAATTTTGCCGTTTAAAAGAGTGGTTGTATACTATGGTAACTTATACTCAAAAAAAATGGGAGCCTTGGGTGAATATGCTCCTAAAGAAATGTGGAGCAGGCTGAATGCGGAGGTAAAGAGATGGGAAAAAGCAGATCCTACTACGCCGGTACAACGCGGCATTCATTACATTGCTGTTGTGGCCAGCGGCACTCCTGGAAAAGACGGATCTTACATCAATAGAATGCCATTTAAACAAATAGACTCTGCACTTACAATTGCTAAAATGCATGACGCAATTATTTTTCTAGACATACAGGTAGGTTTAAGTACTATCCAGAAAGAGCTGCCTAAATTAGAAGAGTATCTAAAATTACCTCATGTACATTTAGGGATTGACCCTGAATTCTCTATGAAAACCGGACATTTACCTGGTAAAAAAATTGGAACATTTGATGCAGAAGACCTGAATTATGTTTCCGGTTATTTAGCCAAATTGGTTAAAGAGAACAATCTTCCTGCTAAAATATTTGTAGTACACCGTTTTACTAAAGGTATGGTAACTAACTATAAAAATATTAAGTTAAGACCAGAAGTTCAGGTAGTGATGCACATGGATGGATGGGGTGAGCCTGAACTCAAAAAAGGAACTTACCGTCACTGGATCCGCGAACAGCCTGTACAGTTCACTGGATTTAAGCTTTTCTATAAAAACGATTTAAAGAAAGCACCTAACAGGTTAATGACTCCGGAAGAATTGCTTAAGCTATCTCCTCAGCCTATTTATATACAATATCAATAAGCAAATTCTATAAAGGCTCCGAATAACTTGGAGCCTTTTTTATGTTTTGCAATTCAAAAAATGCATCCATTATTTAGAAAATTTGATCTAATCCACCCGAACGTATAACCTCACTTCCTGTTATCTTTTGAAGATATTTTGCATTGGCTATGGCATGCACATAAATGTCATTATTAAAATAAATATACACCTCTTTTACTAAATGGCTTTTCTTAATTTCTCCAGCCAGATCATTCAATTGTTCATCTGAATAGCTGGAAGCATAGAGCTCACGATCTCCATGCATACGATAATAAAAATGTCTGGTGTTGGGCACCACATCCCTGGGAAGGGTGGGATGACTCATTCCACAGAAACTAATATGGTGTAGTGCTAACTTATCATACACATCTTGGCGCCACCAGCTCTCATGCCTAAATTCTACTACATTTAAGAAGGCTTCATCCAGGCTGCTGATTATTTTATCAAGGAGATCTTCCGAATAAACCAGGCTTGGAGGCATCTGAAAAAGCACACAGCCAAGCTTATGTGAGAGTCCCTCGCTTATAACCGAATAGAAATCAGCCATTAATTCTTTAGTGTCATTAAACTTTTTATAATGTGTAATTATTCTTGGTGCTTTTACAGAAAAGCGAAAATGATCAGGACTTTTCGTATACCAGTTTTGCAGGAAAGAAAGCTGTGGAAATCGGTAAAAAGTGACGTTTAATTCCAGGGTATTAAAATGCTGGCAGTAATAATCGAACCATTGTCTTTGGGGAAGTTTTTCAGGATAAAAAACACCCTTCCAATTTTTATAATAAAAGCCCGAACAGCCAATGAACCATGATTGCATAAAGTTTGTTTATAGGTACTAAATTAACATCCTGAATACTGATTGGTTTGAAAGGTCGAATACAAATGCATTAAACAAAAAAGGCCTGCTATTGCTAGCAGGCCTTCCCTTAACTATATGCTTAAAATTAAGCTTCTATTTCTTCTTCTTTAGAGGCCATTAATTTATCATACTCTTCCTGAGAACCAACGATTATTCTTTCGTAATCTCTCAAACCTGTTCCTGAAGGTATTAAGTGACCAACAATTACGTTTTCTTTCAAACCTAATAAGTTATCACGTTTACCTGCAATTGCAGCCTCGTTAAGAACTTTCGTAGTTTCCTGGAACGATGCAGCAGAAATAAATGATTTAGTACCTAATGATGCCCTGGTAATACCTTGCAACATTGGACTTGCAGTAGCCGGACGAGCTTCTCTTGCTTCTGCCAGTTTAAGATCTTTACGCTTTAATTGTGAATTTTCATCACGTAATCTACGTACAGAAATAATCTGACCTGGTTTCAACACTGCAGAATCTCCCGGATCTTCAACGACCATCTTATCATAGATATTATCATTCTCGATAGAGAAATCAAATCTGTCTACTGCTTCTTTTTCTAAGAAACGAGTATCACCAGCATCATCAATCATTACCTTCTGCATCATCTGGTGAACGATAGTTTCAAAGTGCTTATCGTTAATTTTCACACCCTGTAAACGGTAAACCTCTTGTATACCATTTACTAAGTATTCTTGTACTGCAGCAGGCCCTTTGATATTTAAAATATCGCCAGGAGATGTTGCACCGTCAGATAATGCCATACCAGCTTTGATAAAGTCATTGTCCTGTACAAGGATGTGCTTAGCCAAAGGAACAAGATATTTCTTCACCTGTCCGTCTCTTGATTCGATAGTTACTTCACGGTTACCACGTTTAACACCACCTAAAGTTACCACACCATCGATCTCTGTAATTACAGCAGGGTTAGATGGGTTTCTGGCTTCAAATAATTCAGTTACACGAGGTAAACCACCCGTAATATCCCGGGTTTTTCCAGTTGTACGAGGAATCTTAACTAGGATCTCTCCCATTTTAACTTCTTCGTCCTGATCAACCACGATGTGTGCTCCTACCGGGATATTATATTCTCTGATAGATCCACCTTTTTTATCAATGATTCTAACAACAGGGTTTTTAGTTTTATCTCTGGTATCGATAATCACTTTCTCTCTGTGACCAGTTTGCTCATCAGATTCTTCACGGAAAGTTACTCCTTCGATAACTGCTTCGAAATCTACTTTACCAGTAAATTCAGAAATAATTACCGCGTTATATGGATCCCAAGAACAAATCTTATCCCCTTTAGTTACTTTATCACCTTCTTTAACAAACAGGTAAGAACCGTAAGGAATATTATTGGTTACAATCACTCTTCCGGAATTAGGATCAACAATTTTAAACTCGCCTGAACGACCTAAAACTACATCAACATTTTCACCCTCTACATTGTACTCAACTGTTCTGATGTTTTCGAATTCGATCACACCATCAAACTTAGCCATGATTTGAGATTCTGCCGCAATGTTAGAAGCAGTACCCCCTACGTGGAAAGTACGAAGTGTTAACTGTGTACCCGGCTCACCAATTGACTGAGCAGCGATAACACCTACAGCTTCTCCCATTTGAACACGTTTACCTGAAGCCAGGTTACGTCCGTAACACAATGCACAAACTCCGCGTGGAGATTCACAAGTTAATACCGAACGAATTTCGATTCCTTCTAAAGGTGATTCTTCTATAGTTAATGCAACTTCTTCATTGATATCCTCATTCGCTGCAACTAATAGTTCATTAGTTAAAGGATCGTAAACATCGTGAAGAGAAGTACGTCCTAAAATTCTATCGTATAATGGTTCTACAATATCCTCGTTGTCTTTTAAAGCGGTAGTGTACATACCTCTTAGTGTACCACAGTCCTGGTGTTTAATTACCATATCCTGTGCTACGTCATGTAAACGACGGGTTAGGTAACCAGCATCGGCAGTTTTAAGGGCCGTATCCGCCAAACCTTTACGGGCACCGTGAGTAGAAATAAAGTATTCTAATACGGACAATCCTTCTTTAAAGTTAGAAAGAATAGGGTTTTCGATAATCTCACCGCCAGAACCAGATTTTTGTGGCTTAGCCATCAATCCCCTCATACCAGCTAACTGACGAATTTGCTCTTTAGAACCACGGGCTCCTGAATCCAACATCATATAAACAGAGTTAAATCCTTGATTATCGTTAGATAATTGGTGCATTACGTGAGACGTTAAACGATTGTTAATACGTGTCCAAATATCAATAATTTGGTTGTAACGTTCGTTATTAGTAATGAAACCCATGTTATAGTTATTCATTACCTCGTCTACTTCTTTACGAGCTTGTTCTAATAGTTCATGCTTTTCTGCAGGAATGTTCACATCTTTTAAGTTAAAAGATAAACCTCCTCTAAATGCAAACTGGAATCCCATGGTTTTAATATCATCCAGGAAATTCGCAGCTCTTGCCATACCAGTTTCTTTAACTACTACTCCAATAATATCTCTTAAAGATTTCTTAGTTAGTAATTCGTTAATGTAACCTACTTCTTCTGGTACAAACTCATTAAATAACACACGACCTACCGTTGTTTCAATAGTTTTTTTCACTAAAGAACCATCTTTCTCTTTTACCTTTGCTTTCACTTTAATAAAAGCATGTAAGTCTATTTGCTTCTCATTGTAAGCAATAGTTACTTCTTCTGCAGAGTAAAAAGTAGATCCTTCTCCCTTAACTTCATGTCCTGGTTCAGACTTACGACCTTTAGTCATATAGTATAAACCTAAAACCATATCCTGTGAAGGTACAGTTACCGGAGTTCCGTTTGCAGGGTTCAAAATATTATGAGAAGCCAACATCAATACCTGGGCTTCCAAAACTGCCGCATTACCTAGTGGTACGTGAACTGCCATCTGGTCACCGTCAAAATCCGCGTTAAATGCAGTACATACTAACGGGTGTAATTGAATTGCTTTACCTTCTACTAATTTCGGTTGGAAAGCCTGGATACCTAATCTGTGTAATGTTGGTGCCCTGTTTAGAAGAACCGGATGGCCTTTCAATACATTCTCCAAAATATCCCAAACTAAAGGATCTTTTCTGTCAACAATTTTCTTTGCAGATTTAACAGTCTTCACTACTCCCCTTTCAATCATCTTACGAATAATGAATGGTTTAAATAGCTCTGCTGCCATATCTTTTGGTAAACCGCACTCGTGTAGTTTCAAGGTTGGACCTACAACGATTACCGAACGTCCGGAATAATCCACACGCTTACCTAATAAGTTCTGACGGAAACGTCCTTGCTTACCTTTTAAAATATCAGAGAGAGATTTTAAAGCTCTGTTACCTTCAGTTTTAACCGCGTTCACTTTACGTGAGTTGTCAAATAATGAATCAACAGCTTCCTGTAACATACGTTTTTCGTTACGTAAGATTACTTCCGGAGCTTTAATTTCCATCAATCTTTTTAAACGATTGTTACGGATGATTACTCTTCTGTATAAATCATTTAAATCTGAAGTAGCGAAACGGCCACCTTCCAATGGCACTAACGGACGCAATTCTGGAGGTATAACCGGAACGATTTTAACAATCATCCACTCCGGGTTATTCTCTATACGCGTTTTAGCTCCGCGGAAAGCTTCTACAACCTGAAGACGTTTTAAAGCTTCGTTTTTACGTTGCTGAGAAGTTTCGTTTGCAGCCTGGTGACGTAAGTCGTAAGACTGCTGATCTAAATTAAGACGCTTCAATAAATCTTCCAAAGCCTCAGCACCCATCTTAGCGATGAATTTATTCGGATCTTTATCATCCAAATACTGATTTTCTTTTGGTAATTTGTCTAAGATATCTAGGTACTCTTCTTCGGTTAAGAAGTCCATATAATTGATACCCTGATCGGCCATCAAACCAGATTGAATTACTACATAACGCTCGTAGTAAATAATTAAATCTAATTTTTTAGTTGGCAAACCTAACAGGTAACCAATTTTGTTTGGAAGAGATCTGAAATACCAGATGTGCGCAACAGGAACCACCAAATTGATGTGTCCCATACGCTCACGACGTACTTTTTTCTCTGTTACTTCTACACCGCAACGGTCGCAAACAATCCCTTTGTAACGGATACGTTTGTATTTACCGCAATGGCATTCGTAATCTTTAACCGGACCAAAAATACGTTCGCAAAATAAACCATCACGTTCTGGTTTATATGTCCTGTAATTTATTGTCTCAGGTTTTAAAACTTCACCGCTTGATCTTTCCAAAATTGCCTCCGGAGAAGACAAACTAATGGTAATAGAGGTGAAATTACTTTTTATTTTACTATCCTTTTTGTAAGACATATTCTTTCTCTAAGTTGAAAGTTATAAGTCAAAAGTTGAAAATAAAAGTATCGAAACTTATTACTTCCAACTTTAAACTTTGAACTTATTAGTCTAATGTAATATCTAAACCTAAACCTCTCAATTCATGAACCAATACGTTGAATGATTCAGGAACTCCTGGTGTTGGAAGATTTTCGCCTTTTACAATTGCTTCGTATGTTTTAGCTCTACCTACAACATCATCAGATTTAACTGTTAAGATCTCTTGCAGGATATTAGATGCACCAAATGCCTCTAATGCCCAAACCTCCATCTCACCAAAACGCTGACCACCAAACTGCGCTTTACCACCCAACGGTTGTTGCGTAATCAACGAGTACGGTCCAATAGAACGAGCGTGCATTTTGTCATCTACCATGTGACCTAGCTTCAACATATAGATAAC
>JAZQRF010000111.1:0-5805 GCA_045629485.1 Pelobium sp.
AAATATGATAACCCTTTGATTTCAAATCGTTAAATTTGTAAGTATGAACGAAGTATTTTTTTTAGTTGAAGAAGATTTAGAAGGCGGTTATACCGCTAAAGCTTTGGGAGAGTCCATCTTTACAGATGGGGAAACATTGGAAGAGTTGAAAATTAACATCAAAGAGGCTGTACACTGTCATTTTGAAGAAGACAACCTCCCTAAAATCATTCGCCTACATTTGGTAAAAGAAGAACTTTTAACCGTTTAAATTATTCTGCGGTATTTACTCCATAAGGTATTGGATAACCCATCTCATAATAAATAAACATCAATATTTACCTTTGTTAAGGTGATATTTAATATCAATACCGTTAAGAGTTCTATAGTAATTTACTCTGTTTTCCCTGTCCTTTACAGGGATCAAAATAAATATCACCTTTGTTTTGAATCTTTCAATAAAGGGGACTATTTATAAATATGAAAACACTAAGAAATTTATCTGCTACCGACTTAATTAAGATTTTATCAAAGTTTGGCTACGAAGTAACTCGCCAAAAAGGAAGTCATATGCGATTATCCAGAACTGCAGACGATGCTACTCATCATATCACAATACCTAACCATAACCCCTTAAAGATTGGAACGCTATCCTCAATTTTGAATGATGTAGCTATAAATCTTAAGATTTCTAAAGAAGATATTTTGAAACGTCAGGATTAGAAGGTACTATTAGTATTTACCATCCCCCTATAATTATCTATGTGAATTTAATTATGTTTGAAAAATATTAATTAAGTTCTATGAAAAAATTATACGCTCAAAACATTAAAAAGCTAATCTTAATGGTTATTACAATTGCAATATTTAGCAGTTGTGGGAAAGATGGATCTGTTGGACCAGAAGGAATACAGGGAGAAGAAGGAGTAAAAGGGATGGATGGATCAACCATACTTAGCGGTACAGGCTCCCCTAACATAAATGTTGGAAAAAAAGGTGACTATTACTTAGACATAAGCACAACAAATCTATATGGCCCTAAATTAGAAAACAGTTGGGCAGAGCCGTTAAATTTAAAAGGGAGTAAGGGTGATCCAGGTAAAGATGGTGCTATCGGAGTGGCTGGATCAAAAATACATAGCGGCAAAGGACTTCCATTAAGCACTTTAGGAGTTAATGGAGATTTTTACTTCGACACTGAAAATATAACATTTTATGGTCCTAAATCCGATCTTAATTGGGGCACACCAATAAGCCTTAAATCTGCCAATGAAAACGGTGTGAAAATATTAATCATTCCACAATATAAATTTCAAACCGCTGCAGAATACATGGGTTATACCAGTTTTAAAAGTATATCTAAAATTACACCTACAATCGATTATCATACCTATTATGAAAATGGTATCACGCTTATCTATGTGAGAGATCCTAAAGATCCGAACGGCTCTTGGAAATCAGGAACATATAAATCTTATCCATCCGAAGTTTTTGGATATACAGGTAGTGCATCTATTTCCCAAGAGGATTTTGAATATAGAAGTGAAGGCATTTTTATAAAAAATACAATATCAGTTAGCCCGCCGAATAATGGGGGATACCTAGAAAATAAAACAGAGGTAGATAATGTAATATCTAAAATAAAGAATGATTTCCTTATCGATATTAAAATTGTACTTATTCCAGGGAAACAAGTCAGTTTAATGAAAGGACAAAACATCAATACGAATAGTAAAGAGGCAATAACTAACTTTCTTAAGTTAAAATAATATTTTAAGGTTTAATACTTACCACCTCCTATTCGGCTTTTATAGACTTACTTTAGCCGAATAGGAGAGGTAATACAGTTGGTTGTGGCCATGCCATCTGATTTTGCTTTTCAAGGGCACTATTAATATTCCTACGCTCTATATCTTTACCTTCCTGATTCCGTTCAAATAAGCTATTTTCTATAATATTATTATGCTTAAGCGGGGTCCTGGGTTCGAATCCCAACGGGATTGAATGAAAATTACATCTTAAACCCTCTGCCCTGGCTTTTTTTCTGTTCCTCTGACTCTTGGTTTCTAGCTTGCACTTGTTTAGTTGTTTCGCTAATTCCTTTTAAGAGCTCCTGTGTTTCATCCTTAAAAGTAGAGCTTTTTATAAAGTTCCGCTCATAAAGCTGTACCGTTGGCTTAAAAACCTCGTTTGGACGATCCTTTTTATGGGTTATATATTGATTTATCACTTTCTGTTGCGCATCCCGAAATTCAGGAAGAGCCACATTGATTTTTTGAATGGTGGCAGCATCAGGTTCCGGAATGTGCTTTTTAATGTTTTCCTCAAACATGGCCTTTACATCAAAGTTTACATTACCGGCTTCTGCTTCTTTTTTAAACTGGTTTATAGTGTCTGTAACAGCAGTTCTATATGCCTGACTATTATCAATTTCAACGCTTTTAAGGGGTTTATTTGCTTGTAAAGCGTTATTGATTACGGCATCTTTAAAACCTACTTCAAAACCTCGGAAAGTAGTATCTTTTATCTGGAAACTTATATTTGATATCCCGCTTGAATTTTCAGAATATTTTACCTCAATTCCCTTTTCTTTTAACCCCTGACGCAATTTTTCAGGTGTTTGCGTTTCCTGTTTAGATAGTACAGTGCTAATTTTAGCTTTAACCACTAATTTTATCACTTCCGCACGTTGGGGATCAACATATTTAGGTGTTTTAGTGAAGTCTGCTACTGACAAGGTCACCTGTGGTTTAAATTCGGGCTTAATAGCTTCTGCTTTCCTTTTTTCAAGTTCCTGGTTTCTGCGCTCTATTTCCGGATTTTCAAGCAGCATGGTAGTCTTTAGTGTGATTTTTTCTCTTTCTGCTGACATCAGCAGTTCATAATTTTCTAACTGTCTCTTATACTCACTAAGCTGCTTGATCAGGTCTTGTTGAGCCGTTTCTACTTTTGGAACATGCTCCTCTAGGTACTCCTGTAAAACAGGGTGATTATTTTGAACGATTTGCAGATTACGCCTGATCATTTGATCCAAATCAAAGTCTACATTTCCTTTTGCTACCTCTGCATTAAATTCGTTTACAACACCCTTAAAACCCTCATTATATTGTGCTGTAGCCTCTGTGGCTTTAGCTTCGGAAAGCACTATGGTAGCACATTTATTTAAAATCTCCCGTTGTTCTTTGTGGTCCTGATGCGCTTCCCATGTATTCAAAGAATTTTCATGTGGTTTTACCTCCTTCATGTAAATTCTAATCGCCTGATCTGTTAATTGCTCATTATTGCTGATTTTTTGAGGATTTTTCTCAATAAATAGCAGTATTTTATGCTTAATCTCTTCACTTAAAACAGGCTTTTCAGTCGTTTTAACGGACTCCCCTTTAACTTCTGCAGGCGCTGCTGCCATTTGTCCAGGTGCATTAATTTTTTGGCTCTGTTCCTGGCTTAAATTAGTTTCTAAAATGGTACTTATTTCATTCCATTTAAACCCGATATCGCCACCTTTTACGGCAACATCATCAGTTCTGAAACTTGCCCCACGAATGGCATTATTATTTGCTCTATCTTCTGAAAACCTAACTTCTACACCTTTTTCAGCGAGTTTTTCTTTAAATTCCTGTGGAGTTTTTGCGATCTTCAGAACATCGATCACCTTATTTTGAACCTGCTCTTTTGCAGCTTTTACCTTTTCCCTTTTATCGTTGGGCAGCTTTTTAGCCTGTTCCTTTGTCTTTTCAACCTTTACAAATTTCCCCTCTCCAGTATTGACATCAAACTGGTACTGCCTGCCCTCTGTGGGTCTTAAACCCTGCTCTTTTTCGACTTTATCACAAGCAACATTAAGCTTTATTTTCAGGTGGCTATCACTCAAAAGCTTATTATCTAAACCAACCCGATTGCATACGACATGAAAATGTTGATGGTTCTTATCGAAATGTTCGACAACTAGAAACTGGTGGTTATTCCTGTCTATTCCTGCATCCTTTATAATGCTGTCTATCGCTTTTTGCGCCTGTTCAGAACTTAGTTTTTCATCGGGATGAAAACTAATTTGCATATGCATAACTGGTTTTTTGGTTCCATTATCTTGTGCAAGGTTCCTCATTTGTCTGGCGATATTATCGCTCGACGACTGGAGAACATTGTTGCACTCAATTACCTTTGGTTGTAGTTCCTGGGCCACGTCCTTTTGTACCATGACGTAACCCACTACACCTGAAAACCCATTACCCATGTTAGCTTTAGCGATTGGCATATGTTTAGATTTTAGCGCTTAATTCTTCCAAAACATCCATCAGATTGGATGGTATGTTTTTACTGGCATTGGCGATTCTTGCGATTTGATTCAGATTGTTGGCTATGCCGGCAATCGTCCTTTTGTGTTCCTGGTCAATGACATTGATCTGGCCATCGATCAGCATTTTCCTTGAAAACTGGCTGACCGTTAAGCCTGCTTTTTTTGCGTTTTCTTTGATTTTATTTTTGTCGGTTTCTGAAATTCTAACCTTTAGGTGTAGTTCTTTTTCCATTCTCTTTTTTCCTTTTTTTCTTCCTTTCTGCTCCTAAATTCCCAGCGAAGCGGTTAAGGAATTTTGGCAAGTTGGTAAGGTAAACACATTGAGCGAAGCGAAATGGGGGTACATTACCACAACTTGCTACTTTCTAACGCAATATAAAGGTAAACGGAAAAAACGACAAAATGAAATTTTGGCTTTTTGTTGAGGGGAAAAGCACAAACACTAAAATCCAAAGATTTTAGTTGTGGTAAAAGGCAAAATTTAAAGCAAAAAAAACTCTGTTTTTTCTGTTTTAAATCCAAGAAACACAAACAACAAAAATGAAATTTTTGGGGTTTTGTTGAGTTATAAAGAGGTATAAAAACCACAGTTTTTATACCTCTAAATTTTAAATAAACACCATACATTATTAAACCCACCTAATAAAATGGGTTTAATAAACTGCAAAGTTTATTTCCGTAATTTTGATATTAACGGAAGAGAATTATGAGATTTATAGTTTCCACTTCCTCCTACTAAAACAAAAAATATGACCGCAGAAGAAGCAAAAAAAAGAGCTCTAGAAGTAATGGAAGCTAAAAGCAAAGAAGATCCAAAACCAAATTTTATTTCTCTAGAGGAGATTTTGAAATTAATCGAAGTTGCCGCAAATGAAGGGCAAGAATCTGTTAAATTTCATCAAGAAATGAGTGAGGAAACTATCCTTGAATTAACAAATATGGGATATTGGGTGCTTCCTCATGAAGTCGTAATTGTCGAATAACTTTCGGGCAAAAGATAGTATCAATTTTATTTAAAAAAACTAGAGGGGCCATCTTCCACCAAGACAATGGCTTCTCTAGATGCCCAAAACACTTCTCTTGATGGGGACATATAAGCAATGTCTGACCCATTACGTACCATGGCTAATTTAATACAGGTGCTTTCATATTTGGTAAATCTAAATTCCTTCATCCATCCTACCTGGTGCAATACTTCCTCTCTCATCTTAAAACAGTCCTAAAAATTTTTTCCTTTTTGGTGGCTCAGGTTCAGGATCTGCCGGAGCCTGGGGAGTGATCACTGGCCGAGCTGCGTCTAACATGAGTAAACTACGTTCTAAAACTTCGATACGTTTATCTTTTTCAGCAGTCAAATCGTCTTTATGCCTTAATTCCTGCTCTAATAAGGCTATTTTAAGTTGCAGATTATCAGGTTCTTTAGGCATACCATCTTTAGTGACAATGTCAGTGCTTTGGAATACCTTATTTTTGTCACTAGGGACATTCAAAAGTGGGTAATATAGCCGTAAGAAATCCATTTTAATCGT
>JAZQRF010000112.1:0-25773 GCA_045629485.1 Pelobium sp.
AAGTCGTTCTGTTTTCATACCATGTTTTTTAAATGAAAAAATAAATTGTTTTATCTAAACTAATTTAACAATAATGATTGTATTTATTTGTAAATGAGTAGGTTATATTCTGTTTTTGATAGATTTTGATACTTTTTGATAGTTTTTGATACTTTTTGCCATGAAATATCGGTCTGTAGATGCGGTACCGGGAAAAAGAAAATTGGGTAGTTTACCCCAGAAAAAACGCTTATTAAGCAATAATAAGCCACTAATTGGCGTTTAGGAGTTAGCTAAAGTTTCTGCATTTTTTTTTCTAAAAAAACTGCGTTTTTTGTGAATTTTTTGAATTTTTTTAACATTTTTTTTGAAAAACATGGTAAAGTTTTCCATTTTCCTTACACTCTTTGCCAAAAACTTATAATGTTTTCCTGGTTTCTTTAGCCTGTTTTAGAAAAAACTTGTAAGATTTTCTAATTTATTTACCATGTTTTTGGATTACTTTATGAACTTTTCTGATTTCTTTGTTATGTTTTTAGAAAAATTCACAAGTTTTTTCAATTTCTTTGAAAGGAATATCGATTTCTTTCAAAAAAAATAGAGATTCTTTCGAAGATTTTTAGTAATCCTGTCAATTTCCGGGAATTTGTTCCTTCTTTTATCTGATTTACTTGCGGTAGGGGCTAAGGAGTTCTGCACCATCAGCTTATACTTAAGTCATCCCTTTTATTAACATGGCTTTTGCTGAAAAACCATCTCATTTTGTACATCAATATCGAATGCCAATAAAACTTAATAGTTAGATGATAAGGTAAAATTCTTGGCTGAAAATAATTTGTTATTTGGGCATGGCTATTAAATTTTTAATAGGATTAAAACTAATTATTACTGTGCAGATTAGAATGAATAGATATTGTTTAACGCTTGATTTGAAAGACGAACCGGGATTAATAGAAGAATATACAGATTGGCATAAACACGTGTGGCCCGAGGTGTTAAAAAGCATCAAACAATCTGGGGTAATAGACATGGAGATTTACCGTTTCAACAACCGTTTATTTATGATTATGGAAACCGAAACCTCTTTCTCTTTCGAGCAAAAAGCCTTAATAGATGCCGCCAACAATAAAGTAAAAGAATGGGAAGACAACATGTGGAAATACCAGCAGCAAATTCCGGGTGCAAAAAAGGGCGAAAAATGGATGCTGATGACCCGGATATTTTCGATGTGCGAACAGGTTGATGCAAATAATTTAGAACGGCTAAGTCATGGTTAAACGCTTTTTGTAATAAGCCGGATTAACATTCATTACCTTCTTAAATATCTTGGCGAAATGATGGCGGTCTGAAAAGCCGCAATTATAAGCGATCTCGTCTATTGTTTTATTGCTATGGTGCATTAAGTTGCAGGCCGTCTCTATTTTAGTTTTAATAATATATTGCTGTACAGATATACCTGTACTTGTTTTAAACAACCTTGCGAAAGAATTAACCGCCATATTTGCTTTTTCGGCTAATTCTTCGTTGGTGATTTTATCGTTAAAATGCTTTTCGATAAACTTCATGGCACTAAAAATTCTTTGGTCTATGGTTCCAAATTTCCAGATATTATCCTGGAGCTGTAAGAGCGTATAATTAATCAGTTGGTTAATTCTAAGGCATTCGCTAAAATTAAAGGTAGTGTCTTCAGAGCAGGAATCCTGTATCTCATTAATAATGCCCAGTGTGTGGCTATCGCATGGCAAAACGTTAATTCCTGTCTTCACAAAATCTAAAGGGAAGCCTAAAGAAAAGTGGATAAACAGGTGATCTACCTTTTTCTTTTGTGCAATAGTGGCTAAATTATCTTTTTTAAGAAATTTCCTTCCGGAGATGCTTTCGTAATCACGGTGGTTCCCTTTCGTTTTTAACTCTGTAGAAAAAGCTGTGTTAGGTGGGATAATAACAAGGATATCCTGAGAAAGCTCTGTTATCGTATTGTTAAACATGATTCTGGCACCAGGTATATTGTTATGGTAAATACGCCAAAATGGTACAGAAAGGTCGAAACACTCCCATTCTTCCAGCACCCAGTAACGGCAGCACAATAACTTGATACTTACATCATTAAAAGCTTGCCGGGTTTCAGACGGATCTAATTTTTTCCTTTCAGTTACTTTTTCTCTCATACTCTGATGTTTGTTTTGTACATATATTTGGATAAACCATATATACATATAGCAAAATAAGTTTAAGTATTTTACAGAAGCAATAATAAACTAAATAAAATAAGAATTTAAAAAAGACAGTCGGTGATTTAAAGTGACCGAAAAAAGCCAAAAAAATGGCTAATGGGATTGTTATTGCCCTAATTAATTGAATTTTTAACCAAAATTAAAACTAAAAATGAAGCCGCAATTACTTAAAGTATCTATGGAACCTGCTCAATCATTTAGTATACGTCAGGATTCCCAACCATTTATTAACAATAAATGGCACTACCATCCTGAGGTTGAACTTATACATTTTAAAGAAGGTAAAGGAACTCAGTTTATAGGTGATAGCATTATGCCATTTCAAGAAGGCGATATTATTCTTGTTGGAGCCAACCTGCCGCATTACTGGCGTTTTGATAAATGTTATTTTGAAGATACAAAAAAACACAAGGCAGATGTAAATGTTGCCCATTTTCCAGAGAACTTTTTAGGAGATTTTCTTAATCTCCCGGAAAATAAAGCTTTAAAAACTATCCTTGATAAATCAAAAAGAGGAATAAAAATTATTAAAGGAAACAAAGAATTGATTGCCTTAATGCTGCACAATATGTTGCAGGCCGAGGGCACAGAAAGAATTATTTACCTTATCCAGGCATTGCTGGAGATTGCAAAATGCGAGAAAATAGAAATTCTTTCTTCTATAGGTTTCGAGTTAAACCAGGAAGAGTTTGAGCGAGACAGGATCAAAGATATTTACGATTATTCTTATGCGAATTTCAGGAATAAGATCAATCTGGAAGAGATTGCAGAAGTAGCTAAAATTAGCCCGAATTCTTTCTGTCGTTATTTTAAATCAAGAACAAAAAAAACTTATTCTCAATTCTTAACAGAAATAAAAGTGGGACAAGCTTGTAAATTGCTGATAGATAATAAATTAAATATTAAGCAAGTGTGTTACGAAAGCGGATTTAATAATTTCGCAAGTTTCCATAAAAGCTTTAAATGTATAACTGGTAAAAGTCCGCTTATTTACCAAAAAGAATTTATGGCAGCGTAAGTACTGCATAGCAAACCAGCAGATCCGATTTAGATTATAATGTTCATGAAGAAAAAAGTTTATCCCAGTATTTTAGTCCTTTCCTTAGCCTTTTTAGGTGTTGATACCAGTTATGCTCAAAAAAACAATTCATCGATTTATCACAAAGATTGGATAGACTTTAACAAGAACGGGAAAAAAGATATTTACGAAGACAGTAAACAACCGGTAGAAAAGCGTGTGGCAAATTTACTGTCGTTAATGAGTGTAGAAGAAAAAACCAACCAAACGGCAACTTTATATGGCTACGGCAGGGTATTAAAAGACGAGATGCCAACACCCGACTGGAAAAATTCCATCTGGAAAGATGGTATAGCTAATATGGATGAAGCTTTAAACAGCTTGCCAAACAATAAAAAAGCGGTTACCCAATATTCTTTTCCCTATAGCAAACATGCCAAAGCCATTAACACCCTGCAGAAATGGTTTATAGAAGAAACGAGGTTAGGCATCCCGGTAGATTTTACAAACGAAGGAATTCATGGGCTTTGCCATGATAGGGCAACACCTTTTTGTGCACCTATAGGCATTGGCAGTACCTGGAATAAAAATTTAGTTAGAAAAGGAGGCGAAATTGTTGGCAGAGAAGCCAAAGCCCTGGGCTATACCAACGTGTATTCGCCAATTTTAGATTTAGCCAGAGACCCCAGATGGGGCAGAGTGGTAGAATGCTATGGCGAAGACCCCTTTCTGGTTGCAGAATTAGGAAAGAACGCTGTTTCTGGTATCCAGAGTAAAGGAGTTGCCTCAACCTTAAAACATTACGCTGTGTATAGTGTACCCAAAGGCGGCAGAGATGGGCATGCCCGTACCGACCCGCATGTGGGGCCTAGAGAATTACATCAAATTCATCTTTACCCGTTCAAAAAAGTGATAAAAGAGGCTAAACCAATGGGCGTAATGAGCAGTTATAACGATTGGGATGGAGTACCTGTTAGCGCCAGCTCTTATTTTTTAAATGATTTATTAAGAAAAGAATACGGCTTTGATGGTTATGTAGTTTCTGATAGCGAAGCTGTAGAATTTATAGCCTCTAAACATAGAGTAGCTAAAGATTTTAAGGAAGCCTCGGTTCTGGCATTAAATGCAGGTTTAAACGTTTGGACTAACTTTAGGCAACCCGAAAATTACATTAATAATTTAAGAGAATCTGTTAAAGATGGTTCTTTAAAAATGGAAGTTCTGGATCAGAGGGTAAGCGAAGTGCTAAGCGTAAAGTTTAGGTTGGGGCTGTTTGATGATCCATTTACGAAAAATCCAAAAGCTTCTGATGCCCGGGTTCAAACTGCAGATGATAAAAAGTTTGCAGAACAGCTAAACAAAGAATCCATCGTGTTATTAAAAAACCAGAATAACTTTTTGCCACTTGATAAAAATAAAAACCAGAAGATTTTGGTTACAGGCCCCTTAGCTACAGAAATTGGTTATACAATTAGCAGGTACGGCCCATCAAACAATCCATCCATATCTATATTAGATGGATTAAAACAGTATAATAATCAAAAATTAAATATTGATTATGCAAAAGGTTGTGATATCGTAAATGAAGGATGGCCTTTAACAGAAATTATCGATAACGGCTTAACTACTGCTGAACAGTTAATGATTGATGAAGCTGTTGCAAAAGCAAAACTATCTGATGTAATTATTGCTGTAGTAGGCGAAGACGAAAAAACTGTTGGCGAAAGTTTATCAAGAACAAGCTTGAATTTGCCCGGCAGGCAATTAGAACTTTTAAAAGCTTTACATAAAACCGGCAAGCCAGTAGTGATGGTATTGGTAAATGGCAGGCCGCTTACCATCAATTGGGAAAATCAATACCTAACATCTATATTAGAAACTTGGTTTTTAGGCCCATCCGCCGGCAAAGTTGTTGCAGAAACGTTGTTCGGAGACTATAATCCCGGAGGTAAACTGCCGGTTACTTTTCCAAAATCAATTGGGCAAATAGAATCTAATTTTCCTTTTAAACCGGGTTCTCATGCCAATCAGCCTCATTCCGGAGATAACGGATTTGGCAGAACTAGAGTACAAGGTGCCCTGTACCCCTTTGGTTATGGTTTAAGTTATACAACGTTTGATTACAAAAATTTAAAAATTGACCAGTCTCCAAAAGATAGTATTGCTGTCACGTTTAATCTAACCAATACAGGTAAAGTAGCCGGAGACGAAGTTGTTCAGCTATATTTCAAAGATCTGATTAGCAGTGTAATTACTTACGATACCCAACTAAGAGCATTTGAGCGAATACACCTTAAAGCCGGCGAAACTAAGGCTGTAACACTTAAATTTAGCAAGCAAGATTTAGAATTTTTAGATAAGGATATGAAATGGGTGGTAGAAGCTGGTGATTACGAGATATACATCGGAAGTTCATCCGAAGATATCAGGCTAAAAGGAAATTTTACACTTTAATGCCAAGATATATGTATTAAGATGCCAAAATCAATTAATAAAGCCAGGTAAATAATTGTTTACTTGGCTTTATTAATTATAAACCAACCAATAATTATGAAGATCACATTTAATTTATTTTTGGCAATACTGATTTTTTTTAGTTTTTCGTGTAAGAAATCTAAAGATGCAGAGCCTCCAAAAGGAGATGATACAGAAGTTCCTACTCCTCAGCCAGAACCAGAACCAACAGGGCCATACGAGCCTACTACGAATATGATATTTTTAAATGGAGATGGTAGTTTAGGTTATAATCTCTATGCAAATCAAGGGGAGAGAATTAAAGTAAATGTGGTTCCGGACTTTTCTACAGCAGGTTACAAAAAAGGAGGAGTAGCTATACCAAATATTGATGATATAAAAATTGAATTGACAGCTGTTGAAGGAGACAATCTTTCACAAATCCAAGCAGCTATTAATAATGTTGGGAATCTGACTCTTAATCGTGAAGGAGTTAGAGGTGTAATTCTGCTAAAGGCGGGTTTATATAATGTTAGTAATACACTAACAATAAATAAAAGTGGTATTATTTTAAGAGGAGAGGGGCAAGGAGCAAATGGAACAATCATAAAATCAAATAGAACATCACAGCATAATATGATAAATATTCATGGAGTAGCGACTTCTTATTCAAGATCTAATCTTAAAAAAATTACAACACCTTATGTAGGTACAGGTAAATTAGGATTTACAGTAGAGAGCGGATCTGGTTTGGTAGCAGGAGATAAAATTGCCATTTATAAAACTCCTAATACTTATTGGATAACAGATCTTAATGTAGGGCAATATAACTGGACACCTTCTGGCTTTACTATGGATTATGAAAGAACCGTTAAAGAAGTTGTTGGAGATAGCATCTTGTTAGACGCTCCGGTAGTAGACCCAATGCAAACTAAATATGGTGGTGGTTCTGTTTATAAACTAATCCCTAATCAAAGAGTTAACAATTCTGCAGTAGAAAATATGGTTTTAGAATGTGTTTATAGTTCTAATACCGATGAGAACCATGCCTGGATTGGGATTGAATTGAAGAATGCTGAAAATTGTTGGGTAAGAGGCGTTACAGTTAAATATGTTGGTTATGCTGCAATAAGTGTGAGTACCAATTCTCATTATAATACTATAGAAGAATGTGCTATGATAGATGGTAAAGCTCAAAATACAGGAAGTAGATTGTATTCTTTTAATTTAGAAGGTGGAGCTAGTTTTAATTTATTTCAAAGATGTTTTGCCAGAGGAGGAAGACATGATTTTGTAACAGGTTCTAAGGTTCCTGGGCCTAATGTTTTCTTAGATTGTGTGGCAGTAAGCACAAAGAATGATATTGGTCCTCATCATCGTTGGTCAACCGGGTTGTTGTTTGATAATATTGTAGGTGGACAAATTAGAGTTTGGGATAGAGGAATGAGTGGCACAGGTCATGGATGGTCTGGTGTGCAAACTATGTTTTACAACTGTAAATCAGAAACTTCATTTATTAGGGTAGACAGCCCTAAAGGGGCAATAAATTGGAGTATTGGCAGCAAAGGTGTAAATGCAAAGCAGGGTGCAGGATTTTTCGAAAGTTGGAATACGAATGTGAGTCCGAGAAGCTTGTATATAGCGCAACTTAAAGATAGACTAGGTAATACTGCAGTAGAAAATATTACTACAAATGCACAAAGAGCAGGTAGTATAGAGACATTAATTAAAACTTGGGCAGGTAATGGAAAATTGCCAAGCGAATAACAGTAATAAATAGTGAGATTTTTTAACATTTTTCTATTGAGCATGGCTACATTAGTCATGCTTAATTTTTTTTCATTTGCTCAGGATTTGGGTGATGAAGATAAGGATATGAAAAACTTAGTTTCTGAGAACAGAGATAAGGCTGCTATCGAAGAAGCTAAGAAAGGTTGGTGGAACCAATCTATGATTGGCAAAGAAGAACGATTAAAATGGTGGAGAGAAGTCCGCTTCGGGATGTTTATACATTGGGGCTTATATTCTTTACCTGGCGGGGAGTGGAAAGGGAAAGAAGTAGGGGGTTATGCCGAGCATCTGATGCGAAAAGAGCAAATCACCCGGAAGGAGTATTTAGAATTAGCTTCACAGTTTAACCCGGTTAAATTTGATGCAGAGCAATGGGTAAAATCAGCGAAAGCTGCCGGGATGCATTATTTTATAGTTACAGCTAAACATCATGATGGTTTTGCTATGTATCCTTCGGCTGTTTCTGATTTTAACATTTTCGAAAAAACACCTTTTAAAAGAGACCCCATGGCAGAACTGGCAGAAGCTTGTAAAAGACATGGTTTAAAGTTTGGTTTTTACTATTCGCATGCTTTCGATTGGGAGCATCCCGATGCACCAGGTAATGATTGGGAATATAATAATCCTGGTGGAGATAAACTCTTGTTTGGAGGAAGAGATTGGTTTATTCCGCACCCGGAGTTGATACCAAAGGCACAACGTTATGTAGATCAAAAGGCAATTCCACAGATTGTAGAGCTTTTAACTAATTACCAGCCAGATATTTTATGGTTTGATACGCCACATAAATTACCCTTATCAGAAAATTTAAGAATATTAAAGGCCATTAGAAAAGTAGCTCCGGATGTAGTAATAAATGGCCGATTGGTAAGAACTACTAAAGAAAATTTTGGAGACTATCTAAATACAGCAGATAGACCGGCAGAATTTTTCCCGGTTACAGGTGATTGGGAAGCTATACCCACAACAAATGAATCTTACGGCTACAGTAAATACGACAATAGCCACAAGCCTGCAAGCCATTTTATAGAATTGTTAAGTAAAGGCGTATCCAGAGGTGGAAATTTATTAATGAACATTGGCCCTAAAGGCGATGGTAGTTTTGATAGTAAAGATCAGCGAATTTTAGATAGTATGGCAGTATGGATGGCCAAGTATGAAAGTTCCATTTATAAAGCAAACCAATCACCTCTGCCAATACAAAGTTGGGGATCTGTAACTAGAAAGGATAATCAATTATTTCTTCATGTTAATAGAAAAACAAAATCTAACACTATACTCTTAGGTGGTTTCGAATCGGAATTTGACAGGGTTTATTTAATGAATGATAAATCTAAAAAAGCGCTGAAAACAAAAAGACTTAAAGCGGGAGAATTAATCATTCACCTTCCAAAATCATACACTAATTCTACAAATACAGTTTTAGTATTAGATGTGGTGGAACCTCTAAAAGTTTCGGATGTAAGATGTATTGATAATAATTTATCAAACAGATTACTTGCGTTTGATGCACAGCTGCATGGTTCAGGTTTAATATTTGGAGATGGTAAGACCAATAAATATTATGTAGCTAACTGGAAAAGACAAGATCAGTATTTGAGTTGGAAATTTAAAACCATTCAACCAGGTAAGTTTAAACTCCATCTAAAATATATAGATGAGAAGGATAATTCTGGAACTTATAAAATCACAATAAATAAACAAGAATTCTTAAATGAGATACAACCTTCGGGTGCCAATAATAGGTTGGTTACCAAAGAAATTGGTGTAGTAGATATTAGCTTGGGCGAAAATGAACTAATCATCAAGCCAGAGGATATAACAGGAATAGAGTTAATGAAGATTTTAGAGTTTGAATTAATTCCTCAAGAATAAAATATAAAAGTTTGGGTAGTTTAAGAGCCATGATTTTTCATGGCTCTTTTTTTATGTCGTATGCATTTGCCAATTGCGCTTATTAATATGCGGAGTTCTTTTAATGTTCTTCTTGTAAAGAGTAGTTACTTCATGTTAAATTATAATCCACCAAAACCAATTATTATGAAGAAAAAATACTAAGTCTATTAGGTGCAATGTTTATTGCGCAAATTTCATTTTCACAAACCATAACCGAGGCATTTAATTATACCGCTGGAGCAAATCTTATAAACAGTAATTCTAAATGGAGTAGTCCTCTCGGTTCTGGTAATTCATTAACTATAATAAACGAGAGCTTCGTAAATGTTGGTAGTGTACCTGCTAAATCTGTTAGATTAAGTGGATCAAGTAGTTCTGAACAGTCTGAATTTTCAACTACTGATTTAAATGGAGGTAGAGTATTTAGAGACACTGAAGGGGAAATACTGTATGTTGCATTGGCTGTAAATGTTAATAGTGCGCCAACTGGGAGTGAATATTTTGCTAATGTCTCTGGAGGATTAAATCAAAATGGAGATGTTGTTAATGCTAGAGGTAGAATGTATGTTAGAAATGTTGAAGGTAATCTTGCTTTTGGTGTGTCATGGGGCTCCAGTTCAAGTTCACCAGCTACTAATTTAAAATTTACTGATGCCATTTATGATTTTAATAGAACTTATATTCTTGTTTTGAAATTTTTAGGAAGTAATAAAAATGCTCAATTATTTGTGTTTAACGGCAATTTACCAGCTACTGAACCACAATCATCAACTCTATCTGCAACAAGTACAGAAAATCCCATCAATGGTCGTGGTTTTGTAATAAGACACACCTCAACTAGTCAGAATATGCTTGTGGGTGGTATTATAGCCAGTACATCATGGCCTACAGGTATGACCATTACAAAGAGTGTTTTACCAATCAATTTAATAGCTTTTAAAGCAGTACAAGAAAACTCATCAGTAAGAGTAAATTGGTCAACAGCTTCAGAAAAGAACAATGATCGTTTCGAAATTTTAAAATCTACAGATGGGATTAATTTTAATACTATCGGAACTGTAAACGGGAGTCAAAATAGCTCAGAGAAAATAGAATATACATTTTTAGATAAGACTAATTCTACTCATATAGTTTATTATAAATTAAAGCAAGTAGATAATGATGGGACATCAACAGAATTTCCTCCAGTAGTTCTAAAATTAAATAAGCTTGATAAAGATGATATAATTGTATTTAAAGATAACGATGGTAAAATAAATGCCACTTTCATCGCCGATAAAGGATTAGCTAGCGCCGGCATCTATGCCATAGATGGTAATAAAATAACTGAAATAAAAACACCTTTAAATAGCAATGGCCAGCAAAGCCTAATCTTTAATGATGCTTTACCTGCCGGTGTTTACATTATGAATCTTAGTATTAATAACAAATCTGTTACCTGTAGATTTATTTTATAAAGGAAATAAAGAACAGCAATACATTTTATCTTTTTTGTTTAAAAGCGAAGTACAATCTTATATAAAGCTTAAAGCATAGCTGGTAAAAAGAAATTGTTAATAATTGTACAGGTATAAGCAAAAGGAGAGGTAATCACTATTGAAATTTTTATGCTAAAATCGCTTAATGGAAAGCTAATTATATAGAGTGATTGATCCTGGCTTTTCTCTAGTTTTATTTTTACAATTAAGTTTAAAATTAACCAAACCTAAAACCTGATTCATCCATTAATACAGGCCTTTTATAAAGGGTTAAGTGGATCATATTAAAACAGTATTAAATGAACGAAAAGGAAAGAAAGAACCATCAAAAGTTTAGAATTTCAGGCCTAACATTATTGATGCCCGGAAATTATTTGGAATTAAATAATTCCTCAATAAAATAATTATAAACCCAAAATTTCAAATGAAAAATAATTGTATGCGAATAAAATCGTCAGTTAAATCGTTGAATAAACTTAAAAGTTTTTCTAAAATTTTAAGTGCATTCACGTTATTATTGTGTTTAACGTTGCAAACGTTTGCGCAAAAAACTGTTACAGGTGTTATTAAAGAAACAAACGGATCCCCGTTACCAGGAGTAGGTATCAAGATTAAGGGCGGTACCGGCGGAACACAAACTGACTTGGACGGTAAGTTTTCGTTAACTGTTCCAGGGCCAGATGCAGTAATTGTTATCACTTATTTAGGCTTTGTAACTAAAGAAGTTAAAGTAGGTACCCAAACGTCTTTGAACGTGACTTTAGTAGAAAATTCAAATGATTTGGATGAAGTGGTAGTAATTGGTTACGGCCAAACCGCTAACAAAAGAGATTTAACAGGTTCACAATCAACAGTATCCTCTAAAGATATTGCAGAAAGACAACCAGTTACTTTATTTGATGCTATACAGGGACAAGCTGCCGGGGTTTTAGTTACAAATGATAACGGTGACCCTATGGGGCAGGGTACTATTCAAATTCGTGGTGCATCTTCTATTAATGCTGATGGGGTGGGTCCGTTATATGTAATTGATGGTATCATTAGTGAAAATGGAAACTTTGTAAACCCTCAGGATATCGAGACTTTTGAGATTCTAAAAGATATTGCTTCAGCATCTATCTATGGGGCAAGAGGTGCCAATGGAGTTATTTTAATTACTACCAAAAAAGGTAAAGAAGGAAAGCCGCTTGTTGCAGGACAGTACACTTACACTTTAGGAGAGTTATCTCATAAATTAAGAACTACCAGTGCAGAAGAATTAAGGTTATATAGAAATGTTAGAGGAGTAGGTGTACAAAATGACTCGGTTCAACCTTATTTAAATGCTGATAATGACTATCAGGACTTTATGTTTAGAACAAGTAAAAAGCAAATTGTGAATCTAAACTTAAGTGGAGGTACAAAAGGTATTAATTATTACAGTAGTGTTAACTACACAGATAATCAGGCTTTAGTGGTTAACAGCTGGATGAAACGAATTCAATCTAAAGTGAATGTCAGCTATCAATTATCTCCCAAATTAACCATTTCTAATAATTTAGCATTTTCTTATCAAACAGGTAATGTTATTAATATAGGTAACACAGCAAAACAAATTTTCGAGCGTAATCCATGGACCAGTTTGTACAGGCCAGATGGAACATTAACCGGAGCAGTAGAATCTAAAAGAAATCCTCTGGCTTACGCATTGTACGAAAAGAATATAGATAATGATTATGTAGCTCAGTTTAACAAGCAAGTTAAATATCAGTTTACTCCTGCATTAAGTTTCACAACCATGTTCAATGGTAACCTTGAAAACCTGAGTAATCGTAGTATAACCCCATTAGCTATCACAACTAATAATCAAAATTCAGGTTCAGGAATGTTTCAGCGGAGATTTTATTGGGAAAGCCAGTCATTCTTTAACTATAACAAAACTTTTAATGTAGACCACAACTTTTCTGCTGTTGCGGGTTTTACTATGGATAGAAGAAGAAGAGACAGGTATGAAATATCCATAAGAAATTTATTGAATGAGGATATTTTTACTTCCAATATAGGTACTATTGATGTAGCATCAGGTACTGGTACTAGCGCTACAGCAAATTCTAATATGTCACTTTTATCAAGAGCTAATTATAGCTATAAAGGTAAATATATAGTACAAGGTACATTTAGAAGAGATGGATCATCAAGATTTGGAGAGAATAACAAGTTTGGTACTTTCTTATCTACAAGTGCAGCCTGGAGATTTACTGCAGAAAATTTCATGAGCTGGAGTAAAGGTTTTATAGATGATGGTAAATTAAGATTTAGTGTAGGTTCTGCTGGTAATGATGCAATAGGTGATTATAGATCATACACTGTTATGGATTTTGGTGGCAATTACTATAATGGTAAGTACGGAGCTTCTGAAAGTTCTATTCTTGGCAACTCATTAATTAAATGGGAAACTACCACTGCAACTAATTACGGACTTGATTTATCCTTTCTAAAAGGAAGAATAACTTTCGTAGCAGATTATTATATAAAAACAACAAAAGATCTATTATATAATTCTGAATTAGGAAAAGAGAGTGGTAAATCTCAGGTAACTGTAAATTTAGGTAATATAGAAAATCGAGGGTTAGAGTTGAGTTTAATGGGTACTGCAATAGCTAAGAAAGATTTTTCCTGGGATATCAATGCAAACGTTTCTTTTCCGCAAGCTAAAGTTAAGAAGTTAGCTAATGGTACTTCTTTTCTTTCTGGTAACAGGTATTTAATTGAAGAAGGAGGTAAAATCGGAAACTTCTTATTATGGATAAATGAAGGTGTTTATCAATATGATGTTTCAAATGCTTATACTCCGGATAATCAAAGATTAACGCCTTATGATGTAGTTGTTAGTCCGGACGGGAGCACTGTAGTAAGCTTTGGCGGTTATACCTTAAATGGTCAACCTTATACCGGCCCGTATACTAGTAAATACAACGGAACAACTAAACTTCAAGGTGGTGATACTATCTGGCAAGACACAAATAATGATGGTGTGATAGATGATAACGATAAAGTGATTGCTGGAAATGGATTACCAACAAGTTATTTTGGATTAGGTAATACTTTTAGATACAAAAGGTTCTCTTTAAGCATGTTGTTTAACGGACAGTTTGGGAATAAAATTTATAATTATGTAGCTGATGGACAAAATAGAGGCAATTCAACATATACTCCTCCGGTTTGGGACGCAGCACTATACTCTTGGAAAAAACAGGGAGATATTTCTAAATATCCTGCTCCCGCCAGAAAAGATGATAGAGGAAGTATGAGATATGGTTACAACAGTCTTTATCTAGAGAATGGCAGTTTTATTAGGTTATCAAGTGCAAGATTTACTTATGTTGTGAGCCAAAAATATGCAGAAAAGATAAAAGCTAAAAATCTCTCAGTTTATGCTTTTGGTCAAAACCTGGCTACGTGGACAAATTATACATGGTATGATCCGGAGTTTAGTACATCTAATCAATTAGAGCCAGGTACCGACAATGGTAGATACCCTAAAGTAAGAGAGTTTGGTTTAGGGATAAACGTTAATTTTTAACTAAAGAGATGAAAAAAATATTATTTATATCAGGCGCACTTGTTTTTAGTTTAAGTGTAACAAGCTGTAAGAAATTTTTAACAGAAGAGCCTTTAATGCAAGTTCCTACAGAGAATTTTTTCAAAACTTTAGGGGATGTCGAGGCCGCTATTGCTGGAATATATGGTTCATTTCAGGCAGAAATGACAGGTAGAGGAGGAACAGGTGCTTCAGTATCGCCTTCAGGTAAATATCATTATTGGGGGGAAGGCAGATCTGATAATTTTGAAGCAGGTCAGTATGCTAATAATATTATAAGAGAGTTAGAAGTAAATACCTTAACATCAGGTAATACTGCGGGTAACTGGGATGGTCTTTATAGAACTATTGGTAGAACCAATCTTGCTATAGAGAAAATTCCACAAGCAGCAGCATTAGATGTTAGAATTACCCCTGTATTACGAGATAATTACTTAGCACAAAGTTATGCGATGAGAGCTTTGAGTTATTTTTATATTATTAGGTTATGGGGTGATGCGCCTATATGGACAGATGTATATGATGATTATACTAAAGAAAGCAAAAGACCTAGAGAGTCTAAAGAAAAAATTATGGATGAGATTATCATTCCAGATTTACAAAAAGCTTATAGTTTAATTCAGAAAAATCAAACTGCTAATGTTTGGCAAATTAATGAAGCTGCTATTGCCGCAATTATGGCTGATGTTTACATGTGGAAAGCAGGAACTGAAAATAATTCTCAAAATTATTTTGATGCCTTGGATTGGTTTGAAAATGTTTTTAGAGCAAAGGCTCCTACAGGTAAAGTTTTAGGAGGTACAGCTATTACCGATTTAGAAACAATAGCGGAGTGGAAATCTAAACTGTTCTTAGCTCCTTCTACATCTAAAGAATCTATTTGGAGTATTAATTGGGACACAGCAGTTAACGGTTGTGCATGTATTCCTGTATCTGTAGGGACATCAAATAATCCTGTTAGAATAGACTCTGTTTTACATAGAGAATGGAGATTGGATAGAACCGATAAGAGAATGGAGTTAACTCTGGATACATCTTCAAGTAACACTGGAGCAATAGATAAATTAACTAAATATTATGTTACAACCGCACCAGGAAGAGCAATTTCTGCAACTCCAGCACCAATAGACAGACCAGTTTATTTAGTAATGTACAGATTAGGAGATGTTTTTCTTTCTTATGCCGAAGCTTTAAACAGAACGGGTGATAGGGTTAATGCTTTAAAATATCTAAATTTTATTAGGGTAAGAGCTGGTAAAGTTGCTTTAGATGACTTTGATTTTAGAGTAGCTGATGAAGAATCTTTGGCTTTTGAAATTATCCAGGAAAGACGTTTAGAATTATTTGGAGAAGGTAAAAGATGGTTCGATTTAGTGAGAACAAATAATGTGAATAGGGTAATGGATGATGTTATTAATCGCCGTATGACTGTACTTCAAGGGGGCATTCCTTTTACAGAAGGATTCGGGACAGATATGGGAAGGCTGGTTTGGCCAATTTATAGAACCTTATTAGAGGATAATAAAAATTTAGTTCAAAACCCATCTTATAGATAAGAAAATGAAAATACTAAATCATTATATTAAAAATTTTATTGGTGCTGCTTCAATCGCAGTTCTAATGTCTGGTTGTTCTTTATTTGGTCTGGATGTTCAAAAAGATTATGACCGAACACCAAAAACGCTGGATCCGAAAATTTATAAAACCACCTGGGAGTTTATAAAAGAAAAGGCAGCTAATCCGGCGAATAATAATGGACTTTCCAGAATGCTGGATGCAATTATATATTCTGAGATTGATACTATGGAATATATGAAACCAGGAAGAACCTTTATTTTATTAACCAATGCTGCAATCTATAATAGCAGCGCTTCCAACACGGCAGTATTTTGGAACAATGTTAAAATAAATAATGCAAGAGCAACTGCATGGTCAAGTTATTCTAAAGAATTCGTAAGGAATTACTTAAAGTACTTAATTGTAGAAGGAGTACATGATCATTATACCATTCCTGCAAATCAAGTAATCACAGCTAATACTTTAGCGCCAACAGGATATTTTAATACATTACCGGCAGGTTATACTATGCTTAATTTTATTCCTGATAATAATCCGGAATCAGTAATGCTATTAAGAGTTATTAATTCTTCTCCAAGCAATACATCAGATTATCCTTTACAGGTGAATAATACTTATAATATGAGAACCAGTAGTATATTGGCTACGAATGGTACTATTCATGTTTTTGGAGGATATTTAATTCCTATGTTACCATTATAGGTCTTATATTTTAAAAGAAAAGCCGCTTTATTTATTAAGGCGGCTTTTTTTATGAAATTATATCATCTGGATATTAAGGAACAGCTTGGTTTATTAATACTTCTATCTTAATTATGAAAAAAATTATTTTTACTATTTTAATAATACCATTTTATACCAATGCACAGTCATTACTGGTAGAAACTTCAGACGGTCCTATTACTTTAAATGAAATAAAAGCATTTAAAGATTTTATCAAAAATTACAATCCAAACCCAGATCAAATTGTGGGAAATATGTGGGTCTTTGGTGAAGCTGGAAAAGCCATAGAAGCCTGTGGTTTAATGTTCGAAGCTACGAAAGATACCGCAATATTAAATCGCATGATTTTTTATGGCGATAGAGCACTTTCATGGCGTAATGATTTAGCTCCTGTTTCTGTTGGTGGCCAAAAAAAAAGCTGGACTGACCAAATAGATCCAATATGGCCATCATCTTTAAATGAACCCGTAGGAGCAGGCGTAGAACAAGGTTCTGTATTGGCACATTTGGCATATTGTGCTAAACTTATTCTTCAAAATAAGTATTTATGGGATGAGACAGTGAGTGTAGGAGACCCTTACAAATTAGGGCTAACTTACAAAGAGAGGGCTATAAAGTTTATAAACGAATCAGATTATGTAATAGATAATTGGATCATTCCTCGTTTCGTTAAAAAGACAGAAGAAAATAGACTTTATTTTCCGGGTGCACCTAATACTTATAAACCTAACGAACCAGTTCCATGGAATCAACTTTTCATGGTTACCAATGGCTTAATCCGTTTAACAGAATGTCATTTATTACTAGGAAATAGTAAGTCAAGAATAAAGAAATATGATGCCCTAGTAAAACCTAATTTAGATTGGTTTTTATCTAATTTAACACCGAAAATTTCTGGTGCAGGAACTTTAATTTATGAATGGGATTATGCTTTAAACCAAAGAAAAGAAGATGCTAACCATTTTGCTTATGATGCAGAGGGTTTATGGATAGCATATAATTCAGGCAGATATGGAATTGATTTTCAGGATCTCATCCCTTTTGCGAATACTTATATTGATGTTATTTTAGCAATTGTACAACCCAATGGTAAATACGCAGGCATGGTAGACGGAACATCGCGGACAGGGAACTCCGGAGGATATAATTTTGTGAGAGACGAATATTTTTATCTCGCTGAGTTTAGACCAGATCAGTTCCAAAGAATGATAGAAATTAATACAAAAGCCAATAAAATTGCTGATTTCTTACCGGGTACAGCTCGTTTACTTTGGCAAAAAAACAGAAGGTATGAAGCAACAAAATCATCAAATTTTCAATAATAATTAAGTTAATAAAGCATATAGAATTGCTAATGACTAAGAATATTATTTAATGTAAAAACCGTTTCTTACCTGTTATTATAAAACAAAATTTATTTATAAATGAGATTTAAATTAAAGCTTTCTCTTGTGTTGGTTTGCCTTATATCCATCGCAAACGCACAAGAAATAACCTGGGAAAAGGTAGCTCCAGGCATTTGGAAAGGTTCCGTTGGAATAGCAGAAGCATATAATCTTTTATCAGCATCCGGTGCCACGCCAAAATTAGATGCTATTAAAAGTATGAGTGACTCGGATTTTCCTTTTGAGCAGAAATATATTAAAGCAAGGCTAGAAGATGGTAAAACATACCTTAGTTTTCCATTAATAAAAAAAGAGCAGATTTACGGTTTTGGATTGAATTTTCAAACCGTATATCAAAGAGGAAAGGTCTTACAATTACATGTAGATCATTACATTGGTAGAGACAACGGCAGAAATCATGCCCCAACACCATTTTATGTCTCATCATCTGGTTATGGTGTTTTTATAAACTCCGCTAGATACTTAACTGTATATGCAGGTACTGCTGTAAATAAAGACAGTCCAAATTTTCCAGAGGTAAAAGATAGAAACACAGATAAAACTTGGTCATCAAGACCATATTCTGATGCTGTTGAAATTTTAGTGCCGGCAGGTGGTGTAGAATTTTATGTGTTTGCAGGTCCAAAACCTGTTGACGCTGTAAGCCGCTATAATTTATTTTGTGGCGGTGGTGTTTTGCCTCCGAGATGGGGTTTAGGTTTTACACAAAGGGTTAAAACACTTTATACTGATAAAGAAGTAGAAAATGAAGTTGCGGAATTTAAAGACAAAGGTTTTCCTTTAGATTATATAGGTCTTGAGCCGGGTTGGCAAAGCAAAGCCTATCCTTGCAGCTTCGAATGGGATAAAACCAGGTTTCCTAATCCGCAGACTTTTACAGATAATATGAAAAAGCAAGGGATCAGGCTTAACTTATGGACAAATCCGTATGTTTCTCCTCATGCATCCATGTATAATGCTATAAAGCCTTTTACAGGTTCTCATACTGTATGGACTGGTATTATTCCAGATTTTACACTGCCACAGGCAAGAGACATATTTTTTAACCAGTTAAATAAAAGCCAGGTAGAGATAGGGGTGAGTGGTTACAAATTTGATGAAGTAGACGGCTATGATTATTATTTATGGCCCGATGTAGCAACATTTCCTTCTAAAAAAAGTGCCGAACAAATGAGACAAACTTATGGTTTGTTGGTTCAAAAATATAGCGCAGAAATGTTTTATAAACGTAACCAGCGTACCTATGGTTTGGTTAGAGCATCTAACGGAGGTGGTGTTTCTTTTCCGTATGTTTTATATAATGATTATTATAATCATGAAGATTTTATTACTGCATTAATCAACAGCAGTTTCTCTGGTTTGCTTTGGACCCCAGAGGTTAGGGCCTCTAAAACCGGGGAAGAGTGGTTACGTAGATTTCAGTCTGTAGTATTTTCCCCTATGGCCATGATTAACGCGTGGTCTTCGGGTACAAAACCATGGACTTATCCGGAAGTAGAGCAGGATGTAAAGGAAATGGCTTTACTAAGAATGCGCTTAATGCCTTATTTTTATAGCGAATTTGCTAAATATCATTTTAAAGGCATTCCACCTTTTAGAGCAATGAATTTAGAAGATGGTTTTGCTTCAGATCTGCAAAAAGAGGTAAAGACCACCAATTTAGAAGACAACCCTTACGTAGAGGCTGTAAATAAAGAAGTGAAAGACCAGTACATGGCTGGGGAATATTTATTAGTTGCGCCGATGTTTGCAGGCCAGGAAACCAGGAAAGTTATCTTACCTAAAGGCGATTGGTTTGATTTTTACACAGGCAAATTAGTGGGCAACGGAGAAGTAATTACCGTAAAGCCAGGTTTATCAAAAATTCCTGTATTTGTAAAAGATGGAGGGATTATCCCAATGGGACCAGCCTTATTGCAAGCTCCTAAATTAGGCGAAAAAATAAATCTCGAAATCAGGTATTATGGTAATAAGCCAGGGAGTTATCAACTATATGATGATGATGGCGAAACTTTTAATTATGAAAAGGGAGCATTCTCTTTTAGAGCTATTAAAGTTGAAAAGAGAAATGGTAAACTTAAAACTTCTTTTGGTGCTGATGTAAAGGGTAAACCCAATACTATCGCAAAAGTGAATTTTCTGAAGATGACCAATTAATAAAATACTGATAATTCTTTTATCCTAAATATTAATTTATGTACAGGTTTAGCGTCTTTATTACTTTTTGCATGTTTTCCTTTACTGCGCAGGCGCAAAGTTTTATAAAGTAGTTAATCCTTTTATAGGGACAGGAAGCAGTACTACTATTTCTTCCATGAAGCATGGTGCCGGAACAGAGAATTTAGCAAATACTATTCCTGCTGTTGGAGTATTTATTAATTCAAGACGGAGTATGGAATAATGATAGATTTTATTTAACCAAAAAAAGGGAAGCCGTATAAGCTTCCCTTTTTTGTTCATTCGTATTATATTATTTAATTAAAGCAGTAGCTGTCCATAGTACAGGTGCCTGTCCATGAAAATCTCCGATTATTTTTTCTCTGTCTAAATAATATTGGCGATCGTCCTTTTTATTGGTACCCTGGCAAACTTCTGTAACATCTCCATCTTTATTGATGTAAGAAACTAAGGTGATCCATGCTTTTCTTGCTGCTGGTCCATAAACTTTAGCATCTAACCATCCGTTTTTAACACCAGTAACCATTGCAAAAGTAAACATGCCCGTTCCAGAAGTTTCTTTCCATGATTCTGCATCATCCACTAATTGTCTCCACATCCCATCTTCAGCCTGATATTTTAGTAGTGAAGCCATCATTTTTTTATAACCTTCTAATATTCTTGGGTAATGGGTATTGCTTTTAGGTAAAGAGCTTAATAATTCTGCCATTCCTGCTGCCATCCAACCGTTTCCTCTTCCCCAGAAATAAGGTACATCCGGAGCATGATAAAATAAACCATTTGGCCTTTGCAATTCATCTAAATAAAATACCATTTCTTTAGCCGCTCTTTCTATATATTTGATATCTCCTGATGCTCTGTAAGCCTGTGCTTGCAAAGCAGTAATCATATACATATCGTCAATCCATAAACGAGTTTGCCAGGTATAACCCATCGCATAAAATTTATGAGATTCTGGTACTACACGTGGTCCTTCTGGTGGTCCCCATTGTTTGTCTGCAGTAGCTATTCCCATATCATAATAGCGTTTGTCTTTAGTTATGATATAAAGCTCTAAAGGAACTGCTGCAAATACCGCATAATCAACATGATCTGGCCTCGGAATCATTTTTGATTTAGTAGAAAAAAATGGCTCAAATCTGTTTACTAACGCTTTTTGTAAAGCTTTATCTTTAGTCTCTTTAGCAAAGGTAAGAGAACCATAATAGGTGCAATTTTCAGAATAAGTAATGAAACGAGGAGGAGCAGTTTTACCGAAATTTGTATGTGGACTTTCGTTAAAACGCCACGCTAGTTTATTACCCACTTCTTTTGGGGATGTTCCTTTAGGCCAATTCTTAAAATACTTCGAGCCTTTATTCTGTGCACTTGCAATACTGGAATAGCAAATAAAAGATAGAACAAGGAATTTTTTTAAATATTGCATGTTTCTTTTAGACTTAATGATTTATAAATTAATGAAATAATAATAGAGATGAAATTAGACCAATCATTTTTATATACATTATTAGTTATTGGCTAATTTGTATTGTTTTTTAACTGTCTCTATTAAACTTTAAATCGTAAAGCCAACAAAGTTTAACACTAAGCCAATTGTCAGAAATAATATGAATGTTAATTTGTGCTATTTCGCTATCTAACCTAAATAGATAAAACAACCATGTCTCATTATAGAAATTTTATAATAAGGAGTTTTTTATTATGCTCTGTAATTTATTTATTGTTCTCCGTATCAGTTTCAGGTCAGGGTGTACTAACTAAAGATGAAAGGATGAAGTGGTGGAGAGAAGCCAAATTTGGAATGTTTATCCATTTTGGGACTTATGCACAATGGGGTGGCATATACCATGGTCATAAGCAAGCTCGGGGCGGTGCAGAGTGGATCATGAATAGGGCTAAAATTCCGGTGCAGGAATATATAGATACAGCAAAAAACTTTAATCCAACAAAATATAATGCTGATGCATGGGCAAAAATGGCTAAAGATGCAGGCATGAAGTATTTAATCGTTACAACTAAACATCATGATGGCTTAGCCCTGTTTAAAACTAATGCAAGTAAATGGAATACTATAGAAGCAACCAAATATGGTGAAGATATAATTAAGCCATTGGCAGAAGCTTGTAAAAAGTATGGTTTAAAATTAGGTTTTTATTACTCTCAATCTCAGGATTGGGTTAATCCGGGTGGAGCTACTTCCAGAAAAGAAATGCATGAGGGTTGGCCAAATCCAGATTCTGCAAAAGTAAATGCTTACACAGCTGCCAATAAAGGGTCTTGGGATCCATTACAAAGAACTAAATCTTTTGATGACTATATTAATGATATAGCGGTTCCGCAAGTAAAAGAACTACTTACAAATTATGGTGAAATAGCTGTGTTATGGTGGGATACACCGATGGGAATCACAGATGAACAAGCTACAAAATTACAAGATGTTTTAAAACTCCAACCAAATATTATAACCAATGATAGGTTAAAGAGACCAAACTTTCCTGGTGATACCAAAACGCCAGAACAGAAAATCCCGACAAGAGAAGAATTAGATGGCAAAGATTGGGAAAGCTGCATGACGATGAATAAAAGTTGGGGCTATAACTCTTGGGATACTAACTGGAAAAGCTCGGCAATACTTATAAAAAATTTAATAGAAACAACCTCAAAAGGAGGGAATTACTTATTAAATATAGGTCCAAAACCTGATGGCAGTTTTCCGGAAGAAAGCGTAACTCGTTTAAAAGAAGTTGGAGATTGGATGCGTATAAATAAAGAAGCAATTTATGAAACTAAGGCTAATCCTTTTAACGAAGTTGCTTGGGGCAATGTAACAGCTAAGCAAGATGGTAAACATACTATTTTGTATCTTTTTGTGAATAGTTCTACTCCTAATTTAAATCTTGACTTACCAGAGCTAAATAATAAAGTTATAGAAGCCAGTTATTTGGCTGATGGTGAAAAAGTAAGTTTTAAGAAAGTGAATAAAGGTTACAATTTTAAAGTAAATTACTTAAAGGATTCAAATGTCACTGTTGTAAAGGTTAAAGTTAGGGGTAATATAAAGCCTGTTAAATTTGACGGAGATAAAATGAAAACAGGCGAACTAGATTAAAGACAAAGAAAAAAATAAATTTAATAACATATATAATATAACATCTTAATGCAGAAGATTTTTAAACCCCTTTTATTATTATTCCTTCCATTTTTTGTATCAGCCCAAACCATGGATGAAATGTGGGACAGCCGTTCATCTGGCGATGAGCACCATAACATACAGTGGTTTAAAGACGCCAAATTTGGCATGTTTATTCACTGGGGTTTGTATTCTAAACTAGGGGGCGAATGGAATGGGAAACGTTATTATGGTAGTGGTGAGTGGATTATGAATCAAGGTAGAATCCCGGTAGCAGATTACGCTAAAGTTGCCTCAAATTTTAATCCGGTAAAGTTTAATGGTGCAGAATGGGCCCAGTTAGCAGAAGATGCAGGTATTAAATACATGGTAATTACCGCTAAACATCATGAAGGTTTCTCTATGTTCGATTCGAAAGTAACGAAGTTCGATATTGTGGATGCAACCCCATATAAGAAAGATCCCATGAAGAGCTTGGCGAAAGAAACTAAAAAGCGTAACATTCAGTTTGGATTTTATTATTCTCAGTTTCAGGATTGGTATGAACCAAATGGAGGAAGAAATACCTGGGATTTTAAAGAAAGTGAAAAAGATTATCAAAAATACTATAAAGAAAAAGCAATTCCACAGCTTAAAGAGCTGATGAGTAATTATGGTAAACTAGGAATTCTTTGGTTTGACACTCCCGGAGGAATGACAAAAGAGCAAACCAGAGACTTCGTTAACGATCTTCGTCAATATCAAAAAGATTGTTTGTTTAGCAGCAGGGTAGGACATGGTTTAGGAGATTATCGTGATTTTGGTGACTCAGAAATGCCAACAAAGCCTATTAAGGGAGCATGGGAATCCATCTATACGCATAACGATTCGTGGGGTTATATCAAACATGATATGAATTTCAAGACATCAACAGAAATTATCAGACTTTTAACAGAAGCGGCTGCTAAAGGCGGAAATTTAATGTTAAATGTTGGTCCGGATGGTGATGGTAACATACCTCCGTTTACCATTAAGTTCTTAAAAGAAACAGGAGCATGGTTGAAAAAGAATGGGGAGAGTATCTATGGAACTGCAACAGGCTTAATAGCACAACAACCTTGGGGATTTAGTACTTCTAAACCGGGTAAACAATATTTACATGTATTAAATCAGCCTGAAAATGGTGAAGTTTTTATTCCGCTATTTACAGCAAATGTCTTAAAAGTATATGCTTTAGATGGTAATCAGATTTTGAATTATAGAAAAGATGGAAATGGTTTGCGTATTCAGATTCCGGTTCCAAATAATGAGAAATCTAACTTTGTTATTGTTGTAGATTATAAGGGAAGTTTAGAAGAGAAACCTTTGCCTCTAACAGTGTCTCAGCAATTCAATAATAACAAATTAGAAGTAAGTAATGCCCAATTAAAAGGGAATACGAAAGTAAAGAGTTTTACCTACAGTCATTATTATGGAGATTGGAAACATACTACCTGTGCTTTTGGTTTAGCAAATACTACCGACCAGATTAGTTATGATATTTACATAGATGAGCCTGGAGATTATGAATTGGTATTAGATTATAATTGTGGAGATGAGAGCGCAAGACAAGAGGGTGTACTTAAGTTTAATGGAGAAGATTATTTCTTTAGAACATTAAAAACAGCAAATTTTGATAGAAGAGCTCCAATGGTGTTTATTGAGCATGAAGTAGCTACGGTACATGTAAAAGAGAAAGGGAATTATTCATTAGTGATTCATCCTTACCAAAATGGTAAAGAAATTTTTAATCTTAGATCTGTAATCATTAAGCCTGTCACTCATTAAAACTATCAGGGGGCAGAATTTAATTCTGCCCCTTTTGTCTTCCTCTCCGCTTATAGGTCCACTATAAGTTTTTTATATTCCGTTTCAAGTTAGCGAATTCACTCTAATGAGTTGATTTTCATGTCCCTGATAATATATGCCACTTAATATAAAATAGTTGATATATCAGGATGTGTTAAAAAAGGATCATTTTGGTACAATATTGGTTTATCGAATTTGGAATGATGCAACAGTTAAGGGATATTTCCGTATAAAAACAAAAACGCCGCGGTTATCCCGCTATTATTTGTTAAATGAATTTGCTTACAGAGTAGAAATACGAAAAAGTAAAGTGTTTATGTATGTTTTACTTTGCAATATTTCCATAATTGAGCTGTCCTAGAAATTGATTGCTTATGAGTAGAATTTTACTCCTTCTGTTTTTTATGCTGTCTATCGGGATGCCTTCAGTTTTTTCACAGGAACTGGCCATCACTAATGTAGCACCCGGCCCCTATACGCCAGGTTCGTCTATTTCAGCTT
>JAZQRF010000113.1:0-13946 GCA_045629485.1 Pelobium sp.
CAACTTTAATCATGCAGAGTTAATTAGTTTAAACGGGCGGGTATTGCAAAGCCAAAATATTGCTGCAGGAGCTACTTTAGTAAGTTTTGATGTAGCGCAATTAAAACCGGCAACTTATGTGGTTAAGCTAAGCGGGGCCGCCAAAAGTATTACCAAAACTTTCGTGAAGAAATAGCTTTAAGTATTGATCATAAAACAACAGCCTCCTGGGAAATTCCCAGCGAGGCTGTTTTTGGTAAAACGGGGTTTGTGCTTTTTAAAAATCATAGAGATTCAAGAGGACTTTCCTGTCTGGTGTGTTCAGCGATAGCATCACTCCGAATTTGATATTAAAAAGGAGTTGCAACTCCGATTAAAACATAAAAGCCGCCTCTACACCACCACCAAAAATTGATGATAAATTAGTTTGCAGTTTAAAAAACCACTATTTTAGAAGGTGGCCAGACGAATGCACTAATGCAGTTGAACAGGACAAGCTGAACTGGTTAAATGTTTTGGATTTAGAAGGACAGAAAAATGAAGTTGCCCTATTAAAGATATTTTATAACGGAAATGTAAGAACAGATCACTTGAGAGCTTTTTAATTACATTAGTGAAACCCGATTTTGCACAACGTCGCCAGAAGTTAGCGGTTATTTAAACGGAACAATATTTGTAAAAAACCGAAAAAAAGATGAAAAGAATATTTATAATTCTAATCTTAGCCTTTACGTTAGATGGTTTCGGGCAAACCGAAATGCCAAAGCGAACTAGTTCTCCAAAACCCTTTGAACTTGGTTTAGTAGAAGAAATACAATCGAAAGTGCTGGATGAGAAAAGAATATTAAATATTTATCTGCCCGAAGGTTATAGCTCAGAGAACACATCATACCCGGTTATTTATTTACTTGACGGATCTGCTGATGAAGATTTCATTCATGTCGTCGGTCTGGTACAATATAACAGCTTCGAATGGGTCAATCAGATTCCTAAATCAATTGTAGTAGGAATTGCTTCTGTAGACCGAAGAAGGGATTTTACATTTCCGACAACTATTTTAGAAGACAAAAAACGTTATCCAACAACAGGACATTCGGAAAAGTTTATTGGCTTCATCGAAAAGGAATTACAACCTTTCATCGAAAAAAATTACAGAACAACGTCTGGCAAGACCATTATTGGACAATCGCTGGGTGGGCTTTTGGCAACGGAAATATTATTTAAGAAGCCAACTTTATTCAATAAATATATTATCGTAAGTCCTAGTCTATGGTGGGATAATGGTTCATTATTAAATTTGCCCTTACTCAGTTTCAACAATAAAGAAATTTATCTTGCAGTTGGGAAAGAAGGTTTAACCCCCACGGCAATTCCACGTGTAATGGAAGTGGATGTAAATTTACTTTCAGAAAAAATTAGCAGTGCAAAAAATGCAGGTGTAAGCGTTCTTCTAGATTATTTGCCTCAAGAAAATCACGCGACAATCATGCACCAGGCTATTTCTAACTCTTTCAAAACTATATTTTCAAAAGGCGGAAAGAATAAAAAATAAATAAATGCTCAATCAAATCCAATAGCACCTCCTGTATGCTATCAGAGATCCTTTGCTCCTTATGACGGAGGGATACTAAATTTAAATTCCAGTTCTCAGGAAGAAGTTCTGTGGCTTAAGTGGTTGGCTGCAATAGATTTGTGAAATAACTACACTTTCGTATCTTCGATACGCGAGTTTCGGTAATGTAGCAGTCTGACGAAATCCTAAGCAGTAACCTTTAAAGAACCAGCTCTGAATGGTAATCCTCATAAAAGAAACGAAAAACGTTAATAAAGAAGATATAATTGAAATCTATAAAGCAAACAAATGGTCTTCTGCTAAAAAACCTGAACAACTTTATAAAGCTTTATTAAACTCTCATTCTTTTATTACGGCCTGGCATAATGAAAAACTTGTTGGACTGGGAAACGCAATTTCAGACGGGCACTTGGTGGTTTATTACCCTCATCTCATCATTCATCCAGACTTTCAGGGAAAAGGAGTTGGAAAACTTATTTTGAAAAAATTTCAGGAAAAATATGCAGCCTTCCATCAACAAATTTTAGTGGCTGACGGTAAAGCAATAGATTTTTACGAAAAAAGCGGATTTGAAAGAGCTGGGGAAACGAAGGCAATGTGGATTTATCAGGGACACGAACATTAACAAACCAACCGCTAACAGAATATCGTCCTAAAAATGGCCGACGCTGTTTAAGTTAATTGAATAGTTATTTTCTTAATTTAGTGTGGCCTGCAAATTTTTATAGTACTTTAATATTCGGTGTAACGCTGCCAGCGATGGCCTAAATAGCAATAGTCAGACAAAAATGAACGATACCAAACGACTTTCACGACTGACAGCAATTTTACTTCAATTGCAAACCAAACGTCTTTCAACAGCTTCGGAATTTGCCAAAAAGTTTACCGTAAGTATGAGGACAATTTATAGAGATATTAAGGCATTAGAACAAGCAGGTGTCCCCATTTTGACAGAAGACGGGAAGGGCTATACTTTAATGGAAGGTTATAAAATTCCTCCAGTAATGTTTACCGAGAATGAAGCTAACGCTTTAATTACAGCTGAACAACTTGTTCTAAAGAATAAAGATGCTTCTTTTATAAAAGATTATTCCGAAGCAATTAACTAAGTTAAATCCGTTTTACGACAAACTACCAAAGACAAAGCAAACTTACTTTCTAACAGGATTGCTTTTGCGCATAATACCACAAACGATAAGACCAGTAATTATTTATCCCATCTGCAGTTAACATTAACAAATTACAACCTAATAAAAATGAAATATTATTCGCCAGACAACATGGAAACTACCATAAGGACCGTAGAACCTTTTGCTTTATTGAGTACACAAGAAAATTGGTTGCTTGTGGCATGGTGCAGGTTGCGAAAATGTTTTAGAACGTTTCGTCTCGATCGGATAACTGAATTAAATGTGCTAACAGACAATTTGAACCTCATAAATTAACCCTTCAAGATTATTTTTCAATGGGATTAAAATGATTTTATACCCTTGACATAAGGCTGTCATTGTGCCATTTTAATTTTGATTAAACAATTAAAAATTAAAAAAATGGCAAAATTAAAAGTATTACGTGGACTTTCCACAGTCAGTTTTTATGCTGCTGAACTTGAAAAAGCAACAAAATGGTACAGCGAATTATTAGGCATTGAGCCTTATTTTAATGTGCCCGGTTATTCAGAATTCCGAATTGGAGATTATAAACACGAATTGGGAGTAATTGACAGCAAGTATTCGCCAAAAGGAGCAACGGATAAGATTGGTGGTGAAATTGCCTATTGGCATGTTGATGACTTAGATGGCACACTGGAATTACTTATTTCAAAAGGCGCAACACTTTATGATCCAATAACAGACCGGAGCAATGGCAGAATGGCATTTGTAACAGCCTCTGTTATTGATCCCTTCGGGAATATTTTGGGTATTATGACCAACAAGCATTACTTAGAAATTTTAGAAAAAAATAAAGCCTAAAATTCTATGGAAACTAAAGACGGAAACAAGCAGTATATATAATATTTTAAAAAAATCCTGAAAAATTAATGCCTCAAACCATCGCAGTTTTGAGGCATTACTTCATACCAAGGTAAAATTTACTTGGATGCTACCCTTTCTACTTCCTGGGCATGTTTTTCTAAAACCGGTAAAATTTTAGCAGCAAAATCCCTTACCTGTTTAGATCTGGAGCTATTGCTGGTTTCTCTAAACAAATCAATGTCTTTTTTATGGTCTTCACGCATCATTTTAATATAATGATCGTCGAATGCTTTACCATTTAATTTTTTGAGGCTGTTTAGGTGTTCCTGCTTATCAGCCGGAAGTTCGCTGGGTAATACCACATTTCTTTCGTTCGCGAAAGTTTGAAGTTCTTTGTTGGCCGCTTCATGATCTTTTACTATCATTTGAGCCAAAGCTTTCACGTCTGCGCTAGCAGCGTTTTTTATAGCAATATTTCCGGCCTGCACTTCCATCATGCCTCCAATAGCCGCTTGTTTTAGAAACAGGTTAGAGTCATCATCCTCATCACTTTCATTATGCAAAGCGGTAGAATTGTTGATATTGTCAAGCGTAGAGTCGTTAGATTTATCGAGACCTGCATTGCTGTTACTGGTGTTGCTTTGGCAAGCTTGTATAGCAAATGCTCCGGCAAGTGCTATCATCATAAAATTTGTTCTTTTCATAGCTAATGTATTATAAAGTATTAATTGATGTCTAATTTTTGAAGATCTTTTGTTGGCGGGCCGGTAATTACCTTCCCGTTAACATCATACCTTCCGCCATGGCAGGGGCAGTCCCAGCTCTTTTCGGTCTGGTTCCATTTTACAATACAACCTGCATGCGTACAAGTAGGGTTGAGGGCATGTACCTTACCGGTATCATCTTTATAAATGGCAATCCTTTTCCCGTCATAATCCACCAGGCAGCCGCTGTCTTTTTCTATTTCATTTAAAGAGGAGATATCTTCTGCAGCAAACCTGTCGGCAACAAAGCGCCAGGCTACATCAGCATTTTCTTTTACAAACTCGGTAAAGCCAGCAATAGGTTTAATACGTGATGGTTTGTACAAACTTGTATAAGGGCTCTCCTGTTTGATAATCAGATCGCTGATGATTTTAGCAGAAATGGTTCCTAAAATCATTCCGTTACCGTTAAAGCCGGTAGCTACATAACATCCCTCTTTTGATCCGGGGTGGTGACCTATATAAGGTAAGCCATCGGCAGACAGGTAATATTGAGAAGACCATTGATAATCTACCGAAGCCACATTGAAATATTTTCGCGTATAGCTAAGCAGATTGTCAAAAGCTTTTTGTGGTTCATCATGGCCGGTTTTATGATCCTCTCCGCCGATGATCAGAATTTTCTTCCCTTCTACAATATGCGTCCTAAAATAATGGTAAGGTTCCTGCATATCATAAATGAGTTCATTAGGATAAGCATCATCTGCAAGGCTAACGCCAATAACATAGCTGCGGTAGGGGGCACAGGTGAAGTTAAAAAGGTTAATGCCATGTGGTAGGTGCGTGGCATGGATAAGATTTCGTCCCCTGATGGTGAAACCATCGCCTTTGGCAAAATGAAAGTCATCTTCATGTCCCGTACTGCTCACAAAATGATCCTCCAGGATAGTTCCGCCTGCTCTTTTAAATTCTTCGGCCAGTGCGTTAATATATTTAAGAGGATGAAACTGTGCCTGCCCGGCAAATTTAATCACCTTATCGAATTCGACTGGGATGTGGTTGCTTTCTGCATAGTTCACCTCCACATCTGCTCTTTGCGAAGCTTCGAAGATCTTTTCTAAAAGTTTGCTTTCTTTCTCTGTCTCAGAATAGAGGAGGCCGTCTTTATATTCAAAATCACAATCTATTTGAAAACGTTCTACCAGTTCCGAAATCAGGGCTACAGCCTCTTTTGCCGACTGGGCGGCTAGCTTTGCCCCATCTTTACCAAAATCATTTTCTATTTCAGGATAGGTAGTGTCAAAAAAAGTATTGATATGAGCGGTTGTGCCTCCGGTGGTTCCGTAGCCAATATTTTGAGCATCTATAATGATACTTTTTTTACTTTGTAATTGTAAAAGTAGAGCAGTAGTAACGCCAGTTATCCCACCCCCTATAATAATCGCATCATAAATGGTTTCATCGGGATGGCCGCTGCTTGTTAGAATGCTTTGTTTGATTTCCTGCCATGGGCTTAAGTTAGCTCCATCCCGACCCATGGTGCTGTTTAAATCATTTGTGATTTCATTTTTCATAGTAGATAGATTGTAAAACATCCTATAAACTATAAAACTCTTGCCAAAATCAATTTCATGATGAATAAAGTTGCAGCATGAGATTAGCGGCAAAAGATACATTAAACTTGATCCCTCTCCATAAATAGTTCTTTTAGTGAAATAAATGTTCCCTAAGACTAAAAACAATGTTTAATATAAGTATGGCATCAAAATTGGTTTTCAGGTTTTAATTATGGAATGCCATAATAATTACAGCAATAACTGGAGTCATAGATCCGGTTATCATCATCTACTTATTAAATATATATGACTAAAATTGTATACAATGGTAGTCCTTACCCTTTAGGAGCTACCTGGGATGGTAATGGAACCAACTTTGCCTTATATTCTGAAAATGCTACCGGTGTGGAACTTTGTCTCTTCGAGCCGGATGGAGAAGAGACCCGAATAAAAATACGCGAACGTACACACCAGGTATGGCATGTGTACGTTCCGGAAGTTAAGCCAGGCCAGTTATATGGTTATAGAGTACATGGTCCTTACGAACCACATAACGGACATCGTTTTAATCCAAATAAGTTATTGTTAGATCCTTATGCAAAAGCTATCTCAGGGATCATAGAAGTAAATGAAGATCTTTTTAGCTACCAGATTGGACATAAGGATGAAGACCTGAGCTTTAGCGAAACAGACAGTGCACATGCAATCCCTAAGTCTGTAGTAGTAGATGCTGCTTTCGACTGGAAGAAGGATAAAGCACCAAAAATACCTTATCATAAATCAGTAATTTACGAGTTGCATGTAAAAGGTTTTACCCAATTGCATCCCGAAATCCCGGAAGATATACGCGGAACTTATGCTGCAATAGGACATCCGGCAACTATTAAATACCTTAAAAATCTTGGGATAACTGCGGTGGAACTGCTACCCATCCATCATTTTGTTAATGATGGTACTTTAACAGAAAAAGGCCTTAACAATTACTGGGGCTACAATACCATCGGTTTTTTCGCACCTGACTGGAGGTACTCTCATAAAGATGCTTTAGGTGGACAAGTAAAAGAGTTTAAAGAAATGGTAAGGTCGCTGCATGAAGCAGGTATCGAAGTAATACTGGATGTAGTATATAACCATACTGCCGAAGGAAATCATTTAGGTCCAACAATTTCTTTTAAAGGAATTGATAACGCTTCGTATTACCGTTTAACAGAAGACCGAAGATATTACATGGATTACACCGGGACAGGAAATACTTTTAACACCTCTTTCTCTAGTGTTCTAAGGTTGGTAATGGATAGTTTGCGTTACTGGATTACCGAAATGCATGTGGATGGTTTCCGTTTTGATCTTGCGGCAACGCTTGCCCGCGAACTGCATGAAGTGAACATGCTGGGGACATTCTTTAATATCATTTACCAGGATCCGGTGATTTCGCAGGTGAAGCTGATTGCCGAGCCATGGGATATTGGCGAAGGCGGTTACCAGGTAGGAAACTTCCCGCCGGGATGGACAGAGTGGAACGGCAAGTACCGCGATAGCATTCGCGACTACTGGCGTGGTGCTGATAGCATGCTGGCAGAGTTTACCCAACGCATTACCGGTAGCCCTGATTTATACAACGATAACTTTAGAAAACCTACAGCAAGTATAAATTTTATTACTGCTCATGATGGTTTTACATTAAACGATCTGGTTTCTTACAACGAAAAGCATAATGAAGCCAACCTGGAGGATAATAATGATGGAGATAGTCATAATCGTTCCTGGAATTGCGGAGAAGAAGGTCCAACTGATAATGAGGAAATTAATGCCTTAAGGTTGAAGCAGAAAAAAAACTTCCTCTCTACACTTTTCCTGTCTCAGGGCGTACCTATGCTGGTTGCTGGTGATGAGTTTGGAAGAACGCAACAGGGGAATAACAATGCCTATTGCCAGGATAACGAAATCTCCTGGTTAGACTGGGAAGGTATAGATAAAGACTTGTTGAGCTTTAGCCAAAAAGTGATTAATCTTAGGCATAAACATCCTGTTTTTCGCAGGTATAACTGGCTTAAAGGAGAGGCTGCAAAAGGATTAGAGCTCGGAGATGTAGTCTGGTTCTTACCTGAGGGAGATCAAATGACCGGCGAAAACTTCGATTGCGATTTTGCTAAATCGCTGGCTTTGTATCTTAACGGCCGTGGAATACGCAATGCGGGTGAAAAAGGCGCTCAGGTGATAGATGATGATTTCTATTTAGTGTTTAATGCCCATCATGAAGGCCTCCAATATAAATTACCTCCAGAAGAGTATGGTAAGAAATGGATAAAGATCTTAGATACTGATGGAGAAATTGAACAGGAAGAGGCTTATGAGGCTTCACAAATGGTTGATATTGCAGCCCGTTCTGTTGTTTTATTTAAGAATCCAGCTTTTGAAGAATAACATGAGAGCAATTGATGTAAAACAAAGAAGGCTGGGGGTGAATTTTAACAGGGAGAAGGAAGCTGAAGTTTTATTATGGGCTCCGCTTTCTAAGGAGGTGAGCCTCATCTTGCCCAAATCGAATAAAAAAATAGGCTTAAACCCGGAAGAATATGGTTACTGGAGCTTAAAAACAAAAGAGCTAAAGCCGGGCGACCATTACCTTTTTAGTTTAGACGGGGAAAAAGAATTGCCAGATCCAGCATCTTTAGCACAGCCTGAAGGTGTACATGGAGTATCTGAAGCGGTAGACCTAAACAGCTACAGCTGGAAAGATGCAGAATGGAAAAATCCTGACCTGGAAGATTACCTCATGTATGAACTGCATACCGGTACTTTCACCCCGTCTAACAACTTTAAGGGAATTATTGATAAACTGGGTCACCTGGTAGAACTTGGAATCACCGCTATAGAAATTATGCCTGTAGCACAATTTCCGGGCAACCGTAACTGGGGTTACGACGGGGTTTATCCTTTTGCTGTACAATATTCTTACGGTGGCGCCGAGGGATTGAGAGAATTGGTAGATGCCTGTCATCAAAAAGGTTTAGCAGTGGTACTGGACGTAGTTTATAACCATTTCGGACCGGAGGGAAATTATTTCGGGGAGTTTGGTCCCTACTTTACCGATAAATACAATACCCCCTGGGGTAAAGCTATTAATTTTGATGATGCCTGGTGTGATGCCGTTCGCCATTATTTTATAGAAAATGCGCTGATGTGGTTCAGGGATTTCCATATTGATGCCCTGCGTCTTGACGCCATCCATGCTATTAAAGATTTTAGCCCGGTTCACATCCTCAAAGAAATTAAACAATATACCGACCTGCTGATGCAGGAAACCGGCCGCCGACATTACCTGATTGCCGAGCTGGATCTCAACGATACCCGTTTCATCAAACCAATAGATAAGGGTGGGTACGGATTAGACAGTCAGTGGATAGATGAATTTCACCATGCATTATATGTTGCCTCCGGAGGAAAGAAAGAAGGTTATTACTCCGATTTTGAAGGTGTAGCTCATTTGGCAAAAGCCTATAATGATGCTTATGTGTACGATGGCCTATATTCTCCACATCGTTTAAAGACCTTTGGAGAGAAAACTACCGGTCTTCCCGGACATCAGTTTATTGCTTTTTCACAAAATCACGACCAGGTGGGCAACCGAATGCTTGGAGAAAGGGCCTCCGAATTATTTAGTTTCGACATGCAGAAGCTGAGGGCTGCTGCGGTATTGGTAAGTCCCTTTCTCCCTATGTTGTTTATGGGAGAAGAGTATGCGGAGGCCAATCCTTTCCAGTATTTTGTGAGCCATACTGATCCTGAACTGGCAGAAGCCGTGAGAAAGGGCCGGAAAGCCGAGTTCGAAGCTTTTCATAACGAAGGAGAAGCGCCCGACCCAATGGATGAGGCAACTTTTAAAAGATCACAACTACAATGGGATCTTTTAGGAAAGAAAGAACACCAACTCATGCTCAATTACTACAAGTACCTCATTCAGCTCAGAAAGCAATACCCTGCTTTGAAATCCACTAACCGGAAAGATTCTTTTGCAGTTTGCGACCCATCAACCCAAACCATATTATTAATTAGAAAACATCAGCAACAGGAAGTTTACTGCTTAATGAATTTCAATAAGGTAAGTCAATTAATGCAATTACCGGATGAGAATTGTACTTATAAAAAAATAGCAGATTCTGCATCTTCTGAATGGGGTGGTCAATCTACTGCTCCTGATACAGTTTCTGTTGCTTCTTTTGTACTTATTGAACCAGAGTCTATTGTTATTTATACCTGCGATCATGTTTAACCCTATATCTACCTATAGAATACAGCTTCATAAAGATTTCACATTAAGTGATTTCGAGAAGCTCATCCCTTATTTTAAAAAGCTTGGCGTAGGTACCATCTACGCCTCACCATTATTAGCCGCTACGCCGGGCAGTACACATGGGTATGATACCGTAGATGCACAGTTGATTAATCCGGAGATTGGTACCTATGAGCAGTTAGAAAGGATTACCCGGCATTTAAAGTCAGAAGGGATTTCATGGTTGCAGGATATTGTCCCTAATCACATGGCTTACCATCCGGATAATCAATGGCTAATGGATGTACTGGAAAAAGGAAAGTTATCTCCTTATTACAGTTATTTCGATTTTGTACAACCTTTGGATCAACCAGACGAAGACCCATTGATGGTGCCCTTCTTAGGAAATGCTTTAGAAGAGGTAATTGCCAATGGCGACCTTAAACTGGAATATGCCAATGGTCGGTTAAACCTGGGTTATTTTGATTCCTCCTATCCAGTGAACCTTGCAACCTATAAATTTATACTCTATAGGATCCGGCAAGAGGAATTAAAGCCATTACAGAAGAAGGTCGGGGAGCTGGAAGCTGCTCAGGCTGCAAATAATGCTACTGTTTATTATGAAGCGTTTATTGTGTTTTTAACCGAGCTGGAGCAGTTACTTGGAAGCAGCCAAAACTTAAAACTGGCTGTTGAGCAAGGCATCAGCCAGATCAATGAAGATCAAAACCTGCTGACCGAAATTGCCGGCCTACAGTATTACAGGTTGTGCCATTGGAAGGAGACCGATTCGAAAATTAACTTCAGAAGGTTCTTCACCGTGAATGGCTTAATCTGTCTGAATATCCATCACCAGGAAGTGTTTAATAGCTATCATCAAGTAATTAAAAAATTATTACATGATGCTTTGATACAAGGTATTAGAGTTGATCATATTGATGGATTATTTAAGCCAACACAATATCTGGAGCAGCTAAGAAAGCTGGCAGGAGAAGAAACATATATAGTTGCAGAAAAAATCCTTGAGACGGGAGAGCATTTTCCCGCCCAATGGCCAATACAAGGGAATACCGGTTACGATTTCCTGGCTTGGGTAAATAACCTTTTTACCAGGAAAGAGAAGGAAAAGGTATTTACTGACTTTTACCAGAGCTTTAGTGGAGAACATAAAAGTGTGCATGAGCAGATATGGGAAAAGAAGCGTTTTATTCTTTCTAATTATATGAAGGGTGAACTTCAGAACCTGCATAAGCTCTTTTTAGCCTTAAATTTAGCATCAGCAGAGGAGCTGGCTAAAGTGGAACCTAAAGATTTAAAGCAGGCAATTGCCGAATTATTGGTCCATTTCCCCGTCTACAGGTGTTATAGCGAAAACTATCCTTTGCAGGAGGAAGATATTAATACCCTTAATGGTGTATTTTCGGAATTACGCAGTCAACCTAACCTTGTAAATGCTTTCGCGATAGAGCTACTGGAAACAGTGTTGCTCCATCCAAAAGATGAAGAACACCAAAAGACTGCCATGCAGTTTTACCAGAGGTGCATGCAGTTTACCGGACCATTGATGGCGAAAGGAGTGGAAGATACCCTGATGTATACCTATTCCCGTTTTATCGGACATAACGAGGTGGGCGATGCTCCCGAAGCATTCGGAATGAGCATAGACACCTTTCACACATACATGAAGGAAAGGCAGCAAAAATGGCCTTTGTCTCTTAATGCAACGGCAACCCATGATACCAAGAGAGGGGAAGATGCCCGGGCTAGGCTAAATGTAATCAGTACTATTGGTGAAGATTGGATAGCGCAAGTAGCTAAATGGCAGAAGTTTAATCAGCAACATAAACAAAATAATTTTCCGGATGCGGAAGATGAATATTTTATTTATCAAACGATTGCTGGTAGCTATCCGATGCCCGGCCAGGATACCAGTAATTACGAAGAGAGGCTGCATGCTTATTTAGAAAAAGCCTTTCGGGAAGCTAAAAAGCATTCTAACTGGGCAAAACCTAATGAAGAGTACGAGGAAGCTGCTAAAAGTTTTGTCAGCAATGTTCTATATAAAGAAAGCGGTTTTTATAAATCATTTATAGCTTTTCATCAGCAAATTGTGGACGCAGGAATCATAAATTCCTTAGGGCAAGTTCTGCTTAAATTTACCTGTCCGGGTGTGCCTGATGTTTATCAGGGTTGCGAGCAATGGGATTTTAGCTTTGTAGATCCCGATAATCGCAGGCCTGTAGATTACACCACACAGGAGGATTGGCTGGAAGCTATCCTTTCCGAAAAAGTGGATGAGCAAAACCTATGGCAAGAACGCTATACAGGAAAGATAAAGCTTTGGCTTCCCAACAGGCTGCTGCAATTGAGGAAGCAAGATCCGCTATGCTTTAGTTCGGGAGAGTATCTACCTATAGAGATAAAAGGCACCTATAGAGACCAGGTAATTGCCTTTGAAAGAAAATATAAGGACAGATCCTATATTACCATAGTGCCTTTAGCATTACCGGGATTTCAAACCGGGACTATTGAGGATTTTACCTTACTTGATTGGAAAGATACACAGGTAGTAATTCCTGCAAATGCTATAAAATGTATAAATGTATTGGTAGAGAAAGATGGCTTTATTTTATTAGATAATAATGATTTATCATTAAATGATATTTTTAAAAATCTTCCTTTCGCAGTGCTGGAACTGCAGTATCCGGATGATCATCGTGGAGCAGGAATACTGCTGCCGGTCACCTCTTTAGCTACTGCTTATGGTATTGGAGATTTAGGTCCGGCTGCCTTTGAGTTTGTTAATTACTTAGGCAGGAGCTTGCAAAGCTACTGGCAGGTTTTACCTCTAAATCCTACAGAAGAAGTTAACGGACATTCGCCCTATAGTTCTTTTTCAAGTATGGCAGGTAATACCGCTTTGATTAGTCCGGATGCCCTGGTCGCTCAGGATTTATTAACAGCCGAAGAAGTAGTTGAATACCATTTACCACAAACCACTAAGGTGGCTTATGCCGAAGCCTTAGCCAATAAAGCGGATCTCCTGGCCAAAGCATGGCGTAATTTTATCAAATACGAGAATCATGATGGCGAAGCTTTTAAACGTTTCTGTGAGGAGGAAAAGGACTGGCTACATAATTTTGCACTCTACGTTTTCATTAAAGCCGACCAGCAGGGTAAACCGTGGTATGAGTGGGAAGATGTTTATAAGTACCGGGAAGAGGATGCTTTGCGTGAATTGGAAGAAGCTCACCAACATGGCTTACAGGAAATCAAATGGCAGCAATATATTTTCTTTAACCAGTGGCATGCATTAAAGGCCCAAGCTAAACAATCAGGAGTAAAGCTGATAGGCGATCTCCCATTTTACGTAAGTTACGACTCCGTAGACGTCTGGGTGAATCCCGAAATATTCGCTTTAGATGAGCAGCTCAACATGAAAGCAGTAGCAGGTGTCCCACCAGATTATTTTAATGCTGATGGCCAGCTCTGGGGAATGCCGGTATTTTACTGGGAATCGCTAAAGGCACAAGGCTACCAATGGTGGATCAACCGCATCAGGAAAAATCTGGAGCTGTTTGATGTGTTGCGTCTAGATCATTTTAGGGCGTTCTCCGCATATTGGGAAGTCCCGGCGACAGAAACTACCGCTGTAAATGGTAAATGGGTGGCAACACCTGGAAATGACTTCTTTGAAGCGCTTCAGCAGGAGTTTGGATTACTGCCTTTACTGGCAGAAGATTTAGGTGATATTGATGAGGATGTGCATACCTTAAGGAACAACTTTAACATGCCGGGAATGAAGGTATTGCAGTTTGCTTTTGGTGACAGCTTGGCTAAGTCGGATAATATTCCACATAATTTCCGGGATACCAACTCATTTGT
>JAZQRF010000114.1:0-1662 GCA_045629485.1 Pelobium sp.
TTGAAAAAATAGTCCAGCGTTACTGTTTTCTTTACTGATTGCGCATGGCTCATCAGGAACGGAAGCATTAAGCCTAAAAATAAAATTTTGGATTTCATGATCTTGATTAATTGTTGGTATTCTAAAAAGGGATTATAAAGCCGGCTCTACTCTTAAACCTACATCAGAAACGTATTTTAAAGGGTTGTCTCTCATGTTTTGTTCAATAATAAAGGTGTATTTTCCTTCAGAATCAAACTTAAAAGCTTCTTTAAATACAAGCTGATAACTATATAAATTACCAGAGCCTTTGCCCAGCCATTCTCCATCTTGCAGAGCCAGCTGAAATTCCTTTCTTTCTGTGATCTTCTTTTTAGAAGGACCGATAATAGAAACCCGAACCCAAATGTTGGCATACCTATAATCTTCTGTATGCCTAAAATTAATAGAGATGGTATAAGGTTTAGAAGGATCGGTAATATCCACCACGGTTTTAATGGGCCTGTCATAAGACCAATTGCTATTGGGAATATTCACAAAAACATCTTTTATAGTGCCCTCATCGCAGGAAACGAATAATAGTACTGTAAAAGATAGGAAGATACTTTTAATTAACCTTTTCATGCTTCTGCCGGACCTTTATTAGCATTTCCGTTATTATTATTCCTTCTTTTTTTATTACGGTTATTCCTGTTGGGTTTTGCTTCAGTATTTGGAGCTGTACCCCCGGCAACAGCTGGTTTTGGCCTTTGCTGTTGATTTTGTTGAGGTTTGGCAACTTGCAGAGAAGCAGTATTTGCGTTTTTCTGCTGCGGAGCATTCGGTTTTTTAGATTCCGGAGTGCCGTTAGTATTCCTGTTCTTTTGCTTGTTGCGATTGTTTTTGTTTTTTGATCTCGCTTTTTCGTCTAAACGGGTTAAGCTATCCTGACCAACCACATTTTCGTAATCAAAAGATTTTTCAACTTTTACTAATTCTTCTAATATTGCTGCATGGTCTTTTAAATCATCAGGTTTTAAACCGTTTTTATTCATTTCCTGGATTTCTTTTACACGATCTATGTGTAGCGGAATCCAGGTGTTATCTTCAAAATAGCTAAACCACATCAGTTTTTTAAAGATATCGGTTTTTTGCCAGCGAGCCTCTCCTTTGTTAGTTTTTAGCCTGTCTACATTATCTGGGATGGCTTTTAAAGCATCCATATAAGTATCCAGCTCGTAGTTTAAACAGCATTTTAGTTTACCGCATTGCCCTGCAAGTTTTAAAGTATTTAAAGAAAGGTTCTGATACCTTGCCGCAGAAGTAGAAACGGTTTTAAAATCGGTAAGCCAGGTAGAGCAGCACAATTCTCTGCCACAAGAGCCTATTCCGCCTAGGCGGCTTGCCTCCTGGCGCATTCCAATTTGGCGCATTTCAATTCGTACCCTAAAAGATTCTGCCAGTTTTTTGATCAGTTCTCTAAAATCTACACGACCATCAGCGGTATAAAAGAAAGTAGCTTTGGTCTTGTCTCCCTGGTATTCTACATCGCTCAATTTCATGGCTAAACCCAATTCTAAAGCAATAGTTCTTGCTTTATGCATGGTTTCAGACTCACGTTCTTTAGCACTTTTCCATTTATCCACATCCTGTGGAGTGGCCTTACGGTAAATTTTAAGAGGGCATTTTTCTTCTGTTACCCTT
>JAZQRF010000115.1:0-5551 GCA_045629485.1 Pelobium sp.
TGGAAGGCAACTGATCATTCTTTTGTAGACTTCCTTTTTCAATCTCCAAAATAATAGAATTAGCAATCTGCAAAAATTTAGGTAGGGTGTTATCTTTAGGAATATGAATGGTTTGCATAATTACCCAAACTTACAAAACAAGATCAAATTCAGCCATTAAAAACAAAACATTATCTTATTTTTTCTCTTCCCCAGCATTCCACCAACCTAATTTCTTCATATAATTAACCTCAACTGTAAAAAAATTAAATTCTTCCGTAACCTTACCTTTTAATAAATAACATCCTTTGCCTTTGAAAGGATAACGGGCAGCAACCTCCGGAAAAAGAACTGTATCTATCCAGTTCCCTTCTGAGTCTAAGAAGGTGCCGAAATACATAGGAATGCCATGCCTCGTCTTCGCGTATTTTGTAGTAACCAAATGCCCTATAATTATTATTTGCTTATTACAATGCAGGGGAATTTGAACAGCTTTTACAACTTCGCCTAACTCCTCCTCATCATCGTCTATAAGGGCAAACGGGGAAGAAGTAGTAAAACCCAGCAGTTCTAATTCATCTAACATATCGTTCCTTAAATCATGATCGAATTTTGGCACTTTGTAATCGATATTGACTATCTGTTTGAACAACACTTCTGTTTTTATTTTTAAAGGCTGCTTATTTAAAAGAAAATGTGCATCCCACAATAAAGCCTGTTTACTTTTCCCAGTAAACCTAAAAGCCCCAATTCTTATAAGAATGATGGTTTGCTCCAGGCTGATATTAATTCTTTCTGTGAAATCAGCCAGGCTAATGAATTGTCCATTCCGTTGTCTTTCTTTTAGAATTACTTCGATTATTTTTATCTCGAGACTTTTTAGCAGGCCCAAGCCTAAAAAAATAGATTTATTAATAATAACAGTTAAAGCACTACTCCTATTTACACACGGAGCTTCTATAATTGCACCACTTTTCCTTGCTTCCTGGACATAGAATTCGGTTTGATAAAATCCCCCAAAGTTGTTAATTACACCAACCATGAATTCTAAAGGGTAATGTGCCTTTAAAAACATACTTTGATAGCTTTCTACTGCAAACGAAGCCGAATGCCCTTTAGCAAAAGAATAACCTGCAAAAGATTCTATTTGTCTCCATATTTCGGCAGAAAGCGCTACAGAATGGCCTATTTTTGTGCAATTAGAAAAAAATTTTTCTTTTACCTGTTGAAACTCTTCTCTTGATCTGTATTTACCAGACATTCCTCTTCTTAAAACATCAGACTCTCCGGGATTGAGTCTGGCAAACCGATGGGCTACTTTGATAACATCTTCCTGGTATACCATTACGCCATAAGTATCTTCCATTAAATCCCAAATAGTGGTATTAGCTTCTGATTTCCCCTTATCAGGCAAATGATGACGACGCACATATTCTCTCATCATTCCGGATTGTGCTACACCAGGCCTAATGATTGAGCTTGCCGCTACCAAGGTGAGGTAATCTTTACATTCTAGCTTAGCCAAAAGCATCCGCATTGCCGGAGATTCTACATAAAAACAGCCTACCAGATTACCTTTCTCTAAATGTTTAATGATTTTTTTATCGGCCATAAATGCTGGTATATCATGAATATCTATATCCACTCCATGATTTTGTTTTACTATTGCAATCGTATCTTTAATATGTCCCAACCCTCGCTGACTAAGGATATCGAACTTATACAAACCTAAATCTTCTGAATTATGCATATCGAACTGGCAAATGGGCAGGCCTTTCGGTGGATGCGAAGTGGCTGTATAAGTATAAATCGGTTTCGATGAAATTAAAATTCCACCTGCATGGATACTTAAATTTTTAGGGAATCCTTTAAGTTTTTTTGCGTACTTTTTAATTTCTTTGTACAATTCTTCACTACATTCTATATTCTCGCGAAAAGCAATTGTTAGCTTTTCAATTTCTTCAACAGGCAAACCATATACTTTTCCCAGCTCACGAATAATAGAATTAGCCTGGAAGGTGGTATAAGTAGCTTGCAGGCAGGTATGTTCTGTGGTATATTTATTAAAAATATACTGAATTACTTCATCCCTGTCTTGCCATGAAAAATCGATATCAAAGTCTGGAGGTGTACTGCGAAACTCATTAATAAAACGCTCGAAATATAAATCGAGTTCTAAAGGGTCTACATCGGTTATTTTCAAACAATAAGCCACAATACTGTTGGCTCCGCTTCCACGCCCAATATAATAAAAGCCCCTATCTATAGCAAAAGATATAATGTCATGATTAATTAAAAAATAAGAGACATATTGCTGGCTTTTAATTAATTTAAGTTCTTTTTCTATTCGCTTCTCTACATCCGTAAAATCGCTATAGTGCCTATAACGTATTGCTGCTCCTTCGTATGTAAGCTTCCTCAGCAATTTATAATCTTCCCCAAGCGCCTTTTCATGATTAGGATTTTTACTTACTACAGATTTGTTTTTATTTTTTCCAAGGTCAAAGTCAATAGCTTCACAGTTATTTAAAACAAACTGAGTATTATGTATTAAAAATTCATAATCCCGGTATGTATCCCAAAAATCAGATTCATCGAAAAGATACTCATTCTCACAAGCTATACCTTGTGGAATTTTACTTAAAATAACATTCTCTGCTATACATCGCAACAATTGGTGTAGTTTAACATCGCTTTTTTGTGCTAATGTTACCGGGTGCAGAATAAGCATTTTATGAAACCACTTCTCCCATTTTCGCAATTTCAAAAAATGAAGCTCATGAGGTCTCATACCAATAAATTCATATGATTTTAAATTCTCCGGTTCATGAGCTCCATCAAACGGATATATTACAAATGCATCATTTAATTCCGGACATTTGGATGGAATCTGCATTTTTTCACGGTCTTGCAAATAACAAGACAATAAGCGGTTTAATTGCTCAAAACCATTTGCATTTTTTGCGATTCCAATAAATTGTTGTTTAATTCCGCTTCTGAAGTCAACTCCAAAAATCGGTTCTATATCTTCATCTACATTTAGTTTTTGATGGATTTTTTTTACTAATCTCGCTATTTCAATACAGGCAGAAGTATTATTGATATCAGTAATTACAAATTTTTCCAGCCCCAGGCCTCTTACTCTATTTAGTAATTCTTCCGGGGATAAAGTGCCGTATAAAAAACTATAATAAGTATGACAATTGAGGTACATTTTAAATTAAATTAGGTTTTTACAAGATAATCTTAAGCTGGATTTCCGTTAAAAGGATTAAAACTCCTCGACTCTATATCCAAGCCTACTGCCCGGCAAACTGTTTTGCTACCATATCTCAGGTTTAATTTATCTAAAGCCTGGTATAAATGAATCTGTTCTTCGCTGTCGTCAAATAACCGAATTTGGTAATGCCCGTGTACCAGATTACTAAATCTCACCCCTATTAACCGAATAAGCATACGCCTGTAATAGAGTTTACGAAATAAGCTCTTTACTTTAGGAATAAGCAAATGGTCGGCGGAACTGTAAGGGATTTTAAGTTGCTGGGTATGGGTATTAAAATCCGAATATCGAATCTTCACACTTACGCAGCCGCTAAGAAAATTCTCTTTTCGCATTTTAGAACAAAGCTCTTCTGTCATGCTTACCAATACTCTTTCCATCATTGCTATATCCATCGTATCCTGCTCAAAAGTATTTTCACTGGAAAGCGACTTTCTTTCTGTATAAGGTACAATTGGTGAAAGATCTACTCCATTTGCTTTTTCAAGCATAACCACACCCGGTTTACCAAAAGCTGCTTCTAATAATTGGGGAGGCATTTGTTGTAAAGTGCCCACTTTTTGCACCCCCATCTTCCTTAAACTTTCTGCCGTTTTATCGCCTATCATTGGTATTTTTTTTACCGAAAGCGGGGCTAAAAACGGTTTCTCATTCCCATACAAAACATGGCGGTAGCCATTAGGTTTAGCTAAACCTGTAGCAACCTTTGAAACTGTCTTATTTTTTGATAAGCCAAAGGAAATAGGTAAACCGGTCTCTTTTATCACTTTTTTTCTTAGTTCTACTGCATGCTGTAACGTCCCAAAAAAGCGATCCATTCCTGTCATATCAATATAAAACTCGTCTATAGAAGTCTTTTCAAAAAAGGGCACTTCCTCGTTAATTATCTGCGTCACTTCTGTAGAAGCCTTGCTATAGTGCTCATAATCTCCCCGCAAAAAAATCAATTCGGGACATAGCTGCTTAGCTAACCGACTGGGCATGGCAGAGTGCACTCCATACTTTCTAGCTTCATAACTACAGGATGCCACTACTCCACGTTCACTAGATCCACCAATAGCAACAGGTTTTCCTAATAATTTACCATTATTTCTGCATTCTACAGATACAAAAAACGAATCTAAATCTATATGGATGATTTGCCGGTCTTTCATAAAATCTGCTCAAAATTAAAACTAATTAAATTAGATTTTACTATATTTACTAAATTATTTAGTAAAATGAAGGACTTATATTTCATCGCACTTACTCCGCCTTTAGATCTTTCTGAAAAGATTGACCGGATTAGAAAAGAACTATCTGTTAAATATAATTGCTACGCTGCATTAAAACCTCCTGTACATCTTACCGTAAAAGAGAGTTTTAAATTAGCCTCTCATGACGAGATAAAACTTATACGCACATTAAAAAGCGCAGCTAGTATAAATCTTCCATTTATGCAGGTTCTAAACAATTTTGACAAATTTAGCCAGCATACTATTTACATCAAGGCGAACAAACCACCAGAACTGTCAAACTTAAAAAAGCAATTAACAAAAAATATAAAGAATCACTTTTCTTATATTCATACAACCCAGGGAACTTTTAATCCTCATGTTACAGTAGCCTATAGAGATATTCCTGAGCAAAACTTTGAGCCGGCTTTTGAAGAATGCCAACACACTCCATTCTATGCCGAGTATTTATGCGAAGATTTTGTGCTTTTTAAACATGATCGTAAAAAATGGCAAATTCTGGAAAATTTCAAATTAAGCGGCTCTGCCCAACTCTCACTTTTTAACTAAGCAAGGTATTAACAACCTTAATGACTATTTTTTTCTCCCTTTTAAAAATTTAAGTATTGGATTTATAGAACATTAGCAGGAATAACTTAAAAAAACATAAAATCATTTGCAACATATGCCTCAGAAAGCTATCTTTGCACAACTTTCCAAAAGGGTATTTACTTCAAAAGAAAGGAATGATTCCGTAGCTCAGCTGGTAGAGCATTACACTTTTAATGTAGTGGTCCTGGGTTCGAATCCCAGCGGGATCACAAAAGGCGCTCAAAAGGCGCCTTTTGTCTTAAATACCTGTTCTAAGGCAGTTTTAAGGGATCAAGCGGAATTGTTGGGGGCGGGTAGAATTTTTAAGCATAGATTTTTGAGAGTCTGAACAAAAAGAATTTCACGTCTCGAACGCCTCTGGATGTTGCCCGGAATGCTTTTATTTTTGCATTGAATGATTCTGCAGATGCATTAGTACTTCTGTTGATGAAGAAGTTCAAAATAGATAAATAGTGTGCCTGTATAG
>JAZQRF010000116.1:0-3465 GCA_045629485.1 Pelobium sp.
TTTCTTTAATTTCTTCAACTCTGTTGGTTATTTCTGTTAACCTCATTTGTTGTTTTTCAGTTAAAGAAACAGCTTTGTCTGTTTTAGCCATAACGCTTACGGAACTAAATACCATAAGCAAAGAGAAGGCGATGTAAAGTAGTTTTTTCATGATACAATAGTTTAATTAAAATAATTATTTTCTACTAATCAAAAACTTGACCAAAGAATGGTTTATTGGATATTTTTTATAAATAGAATGAAAATATACATGTAACTTTTAAAACATCTGTCTCATACCGATTCTAAATACACCACTATCGCCCTGCTTTTAGCTTTCCGTTAAACCCTTATGAACTTTCGCTCTCCAGATTAATGTGGCCAATATAAAAGAAAGCATTGCAGATGCTATCCAGAATACCGATACCATACTAAAATCGTAATACACAATGTTATTCACCGTTGTTTTACCTTTTTCTATCATTGTTCCGCTGAAGATATCCTGCAAACCTGCACCTATATAACTGGCTATACCCACAACACCCAAAGCAGCTCCTGCTGCTTGTTTAGGAGCCAGGTCTACTGCCATTAAACCACCAACAAAACATATCAGTACGCCAATAGAAATACCAAAAATTACCATTGCAACAATAAACAGCCAGATACTCTCTTTTGGTGCGTACAGAAAAAGCGATATTCCAACAGTGTTCAGTATTCCAAATATCAATGCCGGTATATTTCTGCTTCCCCGAAAGAATTTGTCTGAAATAACTCCCGATAATACTGTTCCTATAATACCGCATACCGAACTGATAGATACTATGGAACTGGCTTCTACAATAGAAAATCCTTTGGCATTTTCCAGATAAAAATGCCCCAACTGCTGATAGCGTAACGGCTAATATACATCAGCGAGCTGGACAGAGCCAATATCCAGATGTACGGATTTTTCAATACTTCCAATTGCTGGCCGGTTACCGATGTTTTGCTTTTTGCTACAGAATCTGTTTTTTCCAGGATGTAAATCCCTTTACCTTCGGGACTTGCATGAAGAAATGAAATAATAATAATAATGGCGCCAACTATTCCAAACAGACCAGCTCCCCAAAAGCCCCATTGCCAGCCTGCCGTGGTCACAATAAATGCGATTACAATAAATGTGATGCTCTCTCCTATATTATGACTGGCACTCCAAAATCCGTAGAAACTGCCGCGTTCTTTATCGCTAAACCATCGTGTTATAGCGATTACGCTTGGTGGCGCTCCCATACTCTGGAACCAACCATTAAATCCCCAAAGTATTGTAAAGAGAATGAAAGAAGTATTAAAGCCCAAACTCAGGTATATTATTGCAGATATTAATAAGCCCAGAGCCATAAATTTCCGAATGTTTACTCTGTCAGCTAAAAAACCGTTGACAAATTTCCCTACTGCATAACTGAAGAATAATGCCGAACCGATGATACCCAGCTCTGTTTCTGTTAATATACTGGCTTTTACCAATGGAGTTTTTATCACATTTAAGCACAAACGGCATACATAATATAACCCGTAGATAGGAAGACCTGCCATTTGAGTTTTTTATAATATCGTTTTTGTTCTTCTTCTGTTAGCATATATTGTTTTAATTTCAACGCTCTATATCCTTGCACTCCGGATAGCTAATAATTTGTGTATGACGTTTTTTATTTTCGTTGAATTTTCTTTAGATATTCTATAAGAAATTGTGGACGATCTGTTTGAATAATCCTTGCATTCAAATCTTTTATAAGATAGCCATAACCTTTATCTGGATCTTTTAAGGACATATCATCATCATGCCCACCTGCCATAGTATCCCAAAGAGTATTGTACCATATCAACGATTTTCCTTGTAAGGTTTTTACAAGCTGTTTAGGTAAAGGGTTACTATCTTTTACGAACAGCAGTTCAAATGCTACCGGTTTCATATCTTTTAGAAAGTCTTCTATAATTTGTTGGGCATTTGGTTTATCTAAATTTACAATGGGCATGTAAATTACTTTATCCAAATATTTTCCAAATTGCTCTTTTACTTTTTGTACAGGTGCAGACCCCTTCATAATGATATGGTCTGTGGTACCTGTTTTTTCCAATAGGGCATAAACTTCATCAAAAACATCATAAGCTTTATCCAGGTTGATCATGATCTTACCCTTTGCCGTCAATAATGCTTCTTCTAATGTTGGAACGTTGTGAATGGTTTTGATAGCTATTCCATTTTTCAACTTTAATGTTTTGATGGAATCTAAAGTCCATTCACTTACTTTTCCTTTTCCCGTAGTTGTTCTATCTAATGTTTTATCATGCATTAGAATTAATTGGTCGTCTTTTGTTTTTTGGATGTCCAGTTCTACCACATCTACTCCTAAGTTTATAGCATTTTCTATTGCTGCTATGGAGTTTTCTGGGGCATAGCGCCAATCACCTCTATGGGCAACAATCAACACTTCTTTACCATTTTTATCGTAAAGTTTTTGACGAGTTTCTGTTACGTGGTTTTGGGCAAAGGCTGTTACTCTTAATAACAAGAATAGAATAAAAACTACCTTGAGAGTTTTATAGCGTTCGTAGATTTCAGTATATGCTTTACGATCTCCCGATTTTAATAACCCAACCAATTCTTCGTCTTTATTTTTACTATAATCTAACATTTTATTTAGCTCCAGAAGAGTCAATAAGATTTTTTCCAATTATAAATATTATTTTCATTTAAAAATCCTTTTAAAAAGACTTTTATCATTAACAAATTGTAAAGTCAGAGTAAACAAATATTAAATCAACAGTTTATCTAATTTTTATCATGAGTTATTGATAAGATTACATTTTTGACTTGAATGAATCTCCAGCCGTTGTCGCTTTTTAGGCAGCCTGTTTCAATTTTTCAAAAAAAGTCTTCAAATGCAATCTCACATTGATTTCCTATCAAATCTGGTATTTTTCAGTATCGCATAGAGGAAGAGATAGACGCAATTACTTTGGGACTTCTTCCAGACTGCTTCGTAACTACAGCCAGGAGACCGGAACAATGGTAAAAGGATGAGGGAACCTGAGTAGGAACGATAGTATACCGAGAGTGGAACAAATCCGAACCAAAGGTAGTAAAACACGGACTTTTACGGACTTTAGCGGAGTTTTATGGAGTTTTACGGAGTTAAATTTACTAGCTGGCGAGGAACAAAACAGCATGCTGTTTATATCAGAAAGATAATCAATAATTATTGATTATCCAAAACTAGTTAAAAACAATTCTTTTTGAAGGATTATTCAATACAAAATCATTGATCATATTCTGAATAAAAGTATAAGACGGATAAGGAGTAACCAGCTCTTTGAGATCTTTAAAATCTGAAGGAATTTTATTTTCAGGTAGGAAACCCATTCCATAAAAATCACCATTCTCTACCAATATGCAGCATTTTTCTTCTACTATCCGTCCTTCATCGATGATCATGTAAGTTTGGAAAT
>JAZQRF010000117.1:0-2372 GCA_045629485.1 Pelobium sp.
TACACAAGGTGTATCAAAAATATGAAAGCATTTTTTACAACATCAATACTTTTATAACCATTATTAGCCTAATAAGACCTATAAATCTCAACCAATATTCGGTATTGATCTGTAATCTAAAAATTTATATTCCCGCTAATAGTGCTCACTCTATGAGCTTATGTTATAAATGTGAACTTGAGTAAATATTACGCACATGTGAAAGAACAATTAATTCCCTGAATTATATTTGTCTATTACTATAACTTTTTGTTAGCAGCTATCTATAAATGAAGATTCTTATCAGTTATCTAAAAAACTACAAAGGCTTAATAAGCCTTACGCTGCTTTTTGCCGCTATCAATCAGTGCTTTTCTTTATTAGACCCACACATCACGGGAAAAATTGTAGACAACTTTATAGAAAAAAAGGATGTTCTTACCGAAAGTGAGTTTACGTGGGGAGTGATCAAATTAGTTGGTTTAGCGATTGCCGCAGCTATGGTCTCCAGGATAGCGAAAAACTTTCAGGATTACTTTGCTACCATTATTACCCAAAAATTGGGGGCAAAGATGTATGCCGATGGGCTATCACATTCTTTGCAGTTGCCCTATCAAACATTTGAAGACCAGCGCAGCGGGGAAACACTTGGGATTTTACAAAAAGTAAGAACAGATTCTGAAAAATTTATCATTGCCTTTATAAATATTGTTTTTACAAGTTTAGTAGGAATGGTATTTGTAATTATCTATTCACTTACGGTAAGCTACAAAGTAACCCTGGTGTATTTCGCAGCAATTCCCCTCATTTTTTTAGTTAGTTGGACCTTAAGTAAGAAAATTAAGATCATCCAAAAAAGAATAGTAAAGGAAACCACTTCTTTGGCTGGCGCTACCACAGAATCTTTAAGAAATATAGAACTGGTAAAAAGCCTTGGATTAGCAAAACAAGAGATCGCCAGGCTAAATAACACAACTTATAGCATTTTGAGTTTAGAGCTCAAAAAAGTGAAATATATTAGAAGTATGAGCTTTTTACAAGGAACTACAGTGAACCTGGTAAGAAGCATCATGGTGGTGATACTTTTGCTCCTCATATTTAGCAACGATATTTCTGCCGGTCAATATTTTACTTTCCTATTTTACTCATTCTTCCTGTTTGGCCCTCTTCAAGAATTTGGTAATATTATTTTAACTTACCGGGAGGCAGAAGCTTCTTTAAACAACTTCGATAGTATACTCAGCATACCGAAAGATCAAAAGCCAGTTAATCCTAAAAAAATCAGTAGTATCAACGAGTTGGAATTGGAGCATGTTAGCTTCCGGCATTTAACCGCAAAAGTTGCAGCTTTAACTGATATCAACTTTAAAGTTAAAAAGGGCGAAACTATCGCTTTTGTAGGCCCATCTGGCTCAGGTAAAACTACTATGGTTAAATTGCTGGTAGGGCTTTATCTTCCGAATAGTGGCTCTATAAAGTATAATGGCATTAACAGCCATGATATTGATTTAGATGAATTAAGAGAAAAAATTGGTTTTGTAACACAAGACACCCAACTCTTTTCGGGAACTATCAGAGAAAACCTCCTATTTGTAAAACCTGGTGCCAGCGACGAAGAATGTATGGAAGTTTTAAAAAGAGCTGCCTGTATGTCGTTACTTGCCAGGGCTGATGCTGGCTTAGACTCTGTAATTGGAGAAGGTGGAGTTAAAGTTTCTGGCGGAGAAAAACAAAGACTTTCTATTGCCAGAGCATTATTAAGAGATCCGGATATTTTAGTTTTTGATGAGGCAACTTCTGCGCTAGACTCTATTACTGAAGAAGAAATTACCGAAACTATAAAAGATGTATCAGGCAGTAGCGAGCGGATTACTATTTTAATAGCTCACAGACTATCAACCATTATGCATGCAGACAGAATTTTTGTTTTAGAAAGAGGGAATATTGTTGAGGTTGGAGTACATAAAGACTTAGTAGATAAGAAAGGTCTTTATTATGCAATGTGGAGACAACAAATAGGTGAAAAACGAACCGAAACGCAACAACAGGTAGTATAATGTTAAAAATTGGTTTTATTACATCAACCCAAAACTACTTGGAGTAGTAATTTTAACCTGATATGTTTTGTAGATGTATATGAACCGCTTTCACAAGGGCGGTTCATTTGTTTTACGCTTGATCCGATATTGTATTTATCTTGTATGTAGGGCAATAAAAAAGGAGTTACAAAACATGTAACTCCTTGATCTAAAGCTCCCGAAGCTGGGCTCGAACCAGCGACCCTCTGATTAACAGTCAGATGCTCTAACCAGCTGAGCTATTCGGGATGCTGGTTATTCCAAATCAGTTTAAAAATTTATTCTTTCCCTGAATTGGTCTGCAAATGTAGTATT
>JAZQRF010000118.1:0-2469 GCA_045629485.1 Pelobium sp.
AGCTACCGGAGCAACTCCGCTAAAAGTTTATGCAGAATTGATTCGTCTTCACAAAGAAGAAGGATTGAGCTTTGAGAACGTTGTGACTTTTAATTTGGATGAATATTATCCGATGAAGCCAGATGCGGCACAAAGTTATGTGGCATTTATGAAAGAAAATCTTTTCAATCATATCAACATCAATATGGATAATGTTCATATTCCTGATGGAACTTTAGCTGAAGAGGAAATAGTTGCCTATTGCAAAAATTACGAACAAAAGATCAGCAATTTTGGTGGTTTAGATTTACAGCTTTTAGGTATCGGAAGAACTGGGCACATAGGTTTTAACGAACCTGGGTCTGCAGTGAATTCCGGAACTCGTTTAGTTACTTTGGATGATTTAACCAGAAGAGATGCGGCTAAAGATTTTGGGGGTAAAGAGAATGTGCCTACAAAAGCCATTACCATGGGAGTTGGGACCATCTTTAAAGCCAAAAAAGTTATTTTGATGGCTTGGAACGAGAAAAAAGCTTCTATTGTGAAAAAAGCAGTAGAAGGAGAGATCTCTTCAGAAGTGCCGGCAACATTCCTTCAGCTTTCAGATTCTGTAGAATTTATTTTAGATAAAGATGCAGCTACGGAGCTTACTCGTTTTTCGACACCATGGTTAGTTAAAGATTGTGTTTGGACTACAGCTTTAATAAAAAAGGCGGTAATATGGTTAGCCAAAAATTTAAATAAGCCAATTTTAAAACTTACCGAGGAAGATTATAACAGTAACGGAATGGCGCAACTGGCCACAGAGAAAGGTCCGGTTTATAATATTAATATCGATGTTTTTAATAAAGTTCAGCATACGATAACAGGATGGCCAGGCGGTAAACCAAATGCTGATGACTCGCAAAGGCCAGAGCGCTCTAATCCAGCTAAGAAAAGGGTTATACTTTTCTCTCCACACCCGGATGATGATGTGATTTCTATGGGAGGTACTTTTATTCGTTTGGCAGATCAGGGTCATGATGTACATGTGGCTTACCAAACATCTGGTAATACCGCAGTTTGGGACGAAGACGCTTTAAGGTTTTTAGAATTTAATGTGGATTTGGCCAAATTTCAGAATCATTCTGTAAAAGAAACTCAGGATCTTTATGATACTACCAGAAAATTCCTGGAAGGTAAAAAGCCAAATCAGCCAGATACACTTGAGTTGAGAGCAATTAAAGGTTTAATTAGAAAAGGAGAAGCTATTGCAGGTGCTCGTTTTGCTGGTTTGCCAGATCAAAATATTCATTTTATGGATTTACCTTTTTACGATAGAGGTAAAGTTTCTAAAACGATAGATTTTGAGGATGATATTTTACAAACTATGGCTTTGTTGCAGGAAGTTAAGCCTCACCAGGTATTTGCTGCGGGAGATTTTGCCGATCCGCATGGTACGCATAAAGTTTGTTTTAATATTATCTTGGAAGCTTTAACCCGTTTAAGAGCTACCGAAGAATGGACAAAAGATTGTTGGTTGTGGTTGTATAGAGGGGCATGGCATGAGTTTGAAATTGATGAAATAGAAATGGCAGTGCCTCTTTCTCCGCAGGAAGTTTTAAGAAAAAGACATGCTATTTTTAAGCACCAATCGCAAAAAGATATTCCTGTTTTTCCTGGAGATGATGCCCGTGAGTTTTGGGTTAGAGCAGAAGATCGTACAAGCGAAACTGCGAGAGCCTACAATCAGTTAGGTTTGGCAGAATACGAAGCTATTGAGGCTTTTGTGAGATGGAAATTCTAAATCTATAATCGTAACTCTAAAATTTAAAAAAGAAATATGACCTTAATAAAATCCATATCAGGTATCCGCGGCACCATCGGGGGAAATGCAGGCGATGGTTTAACGCCCTCAGATATCGTAAAATTTACAGCAGCCTTTGGTAGCTGGGTAGTAGCACAAACAGGAAATAAGAAAATAGTAGTGGGCAGAGTCGCGAGGATTTCCGGCGAGATGGTAAGAAATTTAGTTGTTGGAACCCTGCAGGGTTTAGGAATAGATGTGATAGATTTAGGATTATCTACCACACCAACAGTAGAGCTTGCCGTACCAGATGAAAACGCAGGAGGTGGAATAATCCTTACCGCCAGCCATAACCCAAAAGAGTGGAACGCCCTAAAACTATTAAACCATAAAGGCGAGTTTATTAACGATGCCCAGGGGAAACTGGTTTTAGAAATTGCAGAGGGTAATGAAATAGCTTTCGCTGATGTAGATAGCCTTGGAAAAGTAACCCTTGATGATACTTACCTTCAAAAACATATAGATAAAGTATTGGCCCTGCCATTGGTGGATGTGGAAGCCATAAAAGCAGCAAACTTTAAAGTCGCGATAGACTGCGTAAACTCTAGTGGCGGAATTTATATTCCAGCATTACTTAGAGCATTAGGCGTAGAAACCATTTACGAATTGTATTGCGAGCCAAATGGCCATTTTCCGCACAACCC
>JAZQRF010000119.1:0-1957 GCA_045629485.1 Pelobium sp.
TCTGCTATAAGCTTAGAGATCTCAATATTATCATGACCCTGTTTTTTGAAATGATCAAATAACTCCTGGTTCTCGTCGTCTAAAAAGTGACCGATTTTCTCTAACACCGTTACCGTATCTGCCTGCTCCTTCGGATGCTGACCTAGATCGTATAGCTGCTGCAATAATTCATCAACATTAGTCATGTTAAAATTACCAGCAATTACCAGGTTACGAGACATCCAGTTGTTCTGACGAAGAAAAGGATGGCAAGCTTCTACACTGTTATTTCCGTGGGTACCATAACGTAAATGCCCAAGAAGAACTTCGCCGGTAAAACTTACGTTTTCTTTAAGCCAAACCGGATCGTTTAACAAAGCGGGATCGGCTTTTTCTACAGCTGCGAATTTTTTCATCACGTAAGAAAAAATGTCTTGTACAGCATTTTTTTCCATAGAACGGTAACGACTGATGTATCTGTTACCAGGCTTAATATCTAATTTTATTGTAGCAATACCAGCACCGTCCTGACCACGGTTATGCTGTTTCTCCATCAACAAATAAAGCTTGTTTAAGCCGTAAAGTGATGTTCCGTATTTTTCCTGATAAAATGATAAGGGTTTGAGTAGGCGGATGAATGCTATTCCGCATTCGTGTTTTATAGAATCGCTCATCTAAGCTATTTGATAAGTCAACAAAATTAGGAATTCTTGGGGAATCAGGAAATTAAAAACGTCATAAAGTTGACATTTATTTAAGGCAATACTTATGTAATTATTATTCTGATACTTAAAAGACTATTCCCAGGATAAAAGCTAAAAAACCAGAATATCCCACTTCCGCTGGAGGGATATTCTGGCACTTTACAAAGCACTATTAACGGGAGAATTTAAAGCTTCTCGCCATGTTGAGAGATGTCTAGCCCAAGCGCCTCGTCTTCTTTATCTACCCTCAGCGGAGTAATCATATTGGTTACTTTTAATAAAATATAAGATCCAAAAAAAGCAAATATAGAACAGCCAACCAATGCAATTAAGTGAGCAACAAACAATTTAGTTTCGCCAAAAAACAACCCGTTTCCGTTCTCTATTCCTGAGTTTATAGAAGTATGAGCAAATACACCGGTAAGTAACATCCCCACCATTCCTCCCACACCATGACACGGGAAGACGTCCAAAGTATCATCAATGGAAGTACGAGTTCTCCATTCTACTAATAAATTGCTCACTATAGAAGCTATTACACCTATCAGCAAAGCATGAGGGATGGTTACAAAACCCGCTGCCGGAGTAATTGCTACCAAACCAACTACTGCTCCGATACAAGTACCCATGGCTGAAGGTTTCTTACCTTTAAAAGAATCAAAAAATATCCAGGCCAAAGCTGCTGAGGCAGAAGCTGCTGTAGTATTAGCAAGCGCAATGGCAGCCAATGTTGTCGCACCATAGGCAGAGCCTCCGTTAAAGCCAATCCAGCCAAACCATAATAAACCTGTGCCAATTAACACATAAGTTACACGGGCCGGATTATGGTTTACCTCATTTCTTTTCTTTAAAAATAGTGCCGATGCTAAAGCTGCCCAACCAGCTGACATATGTACTACTGTTCCTCCTGCAAAATCAAGCACTCCCATTTGAAATAAGATACCATCAGGATGCCATGTTGCATGAGCTAATGGAGCATAAATAAATATAAAAAACAAGCAAATGAATAAAACATAGGAAATAAACCTTATTCTCTCTGAAAAAGCACCGGTTATTAAAGCAGGTGTGATGATAGCGAACTTTAACTGATAGAAAGCAAAAAGAACAAAAGGTATGGTAGGAGCCAGTTTCCACGGATCTCCATCAATCACACCATCCATCATAAAATAGGTTAAAGGATTGCCGAAAATACCACCCACAGATTCTCCGAATGCCAAACTGAAGCCAAATACCACCCAAATTACAGATATGATTACCATACAAATAAAACTTTG
>JAZQRF010000120.1:0-4494 GCA_045629485.1 Pelobium sp.
ATGGCGCATCTTTTGTTTTAAGTCAGCAGTTAAATTTTAATCTTTCCATTTGAACACATATTTAAAAACAGCTCTTAAAATATTTGCCTGGATAATTGGAGTTATCCTTGGTCTATTTTTATTGATTGTTATATTAATCCAAGTTCCGGCAATCCAGAATCTATTAAAAAATAAGGTTGTAAGCTATCTTGAAGGTAAAATTAAGACACCAGTTAGGATAGATAAAATACAAATTGGCCTGCCAAAGAAAATTGTTCTGGAAGGGTTTTATTTCGAAAGCCAGCAAAAAGACACTTTACTTGCCGGAGATAAACTGGCAGTGGATATCAGCCTGTTCAAATTACTGGACAATCAGCTAGAAATTAATTCTATAGACCTGCAGGGAATCACTGCAAATATTAGGAGAACCCAGGACTCTGTTTTTAATTTTGATTATATTATAAATGCTTTCGTATCAGAGCAAGCTAAAGAACCAACCCCTGAGGACACTACTTCTACTATGAAATTTTCCATCGAGAAAATTAATTTGGATAAGGTGAGGGTAAGGTTTGATGATGCCATTTCTAAAAATGATGTTAGTTTTTATGTAAATCATTTTGATACCAGAATTAAGACTTTTGATTTGGATAGCATGGCTTTCGATATTCCTAAAGTCGTTTTAAACGGATTAGATGTTAAGCTGAAGCAGGGAATTGTTGAGCAATTAGCCAAAGCCACAGATGATGTTGTGGATTCGGTTGCCAAAAGCCCTGATCTAAAACTGAAATTAGGCGAAATTGATCTTTCACAAATAAAAGTTGCTTATGATAATGCCGGGACGAAACTAAACACCGGTTTATCCCTTGGTAAACTTCTGGTTAAATTTAATAATGTTGATTTAGCCAAACAACTGATTGATATTGAGGAAATAGAATTAAAAAACACCAGGGGTAATTTAACTTTTGGCAGATTTGATAAGAAAATGCCTGAAATTTCAGCAGATACCAATGTTGCACTTCCGGAAAATAATTGGAGGTTGAGATTAGGCAATGCAGGTTTCGAAAATATCTCTTTCCGGTTTGATGATGAAAATGCAGCCAGGTTAAAAAGAGGAATAGATTATATGCATCTGGATATGAAAAATCTGAACCTGAATGCAGAAAATATATATTATAGTTTAGATACCATATCCGGAAAAATCAACAATCTGACTGCGCAGGATAAGAGCGGATTAAATATTCAGGCTTTTAGAACTGACTTCTTTTACGGAAGTAAATCAGCTTACCTTAAAAACCTTTACCTAAAAACGCCTCAAACTTTAATAAAAGATGAACTGACAGCAAGTTATCCTTCAATAGCTTCTTTATCAAAAGATTTAGGAAAACTTTATATCAATGCCTCTATCAACGGAAGTAAAATTGGCTTTAAAGATATATTGCTATTCGTTCCAGATCTCGCAAATACGAATCCTTTTAAAAGCAACCCAAATGCTGTTATGCTGATAAACAGCAAGATTACAGGAAAAGTAAATAATCTTAATATTCCGAAGTTAGAGATCAGCGGAATTGGAAGTACCCGTATAGCTGCGAGTGGTAAAGTAATAGGCTTACCTGATATGGAAAATGCCTATTTCGATTTAAATATTAAGGATTTTCGGTCTACAGCAAAAGACCTCAACCAAATTGTTCCGCCCGGAACAATTCCTTCCAATATTCAGCTGCCCTCCAGATTTTCTGCCAAAGGAACTTTTAAAGGCAAAATCAATAATTTCAGTACCAATCTTAACCTTGCAAGTAGTTTTGGCAATGCTAAGATTAAAGCTGCTTTCGACCAGCGAAGAAAAAATCAGGAAAGGTATCAGGCAGATGCTGAAATTATGAATTTTGATGTTGGGGCTTTACTAAAAAATGATTCGATTGGACGAATTAGTGTAAAAGCCAAAGTGAACGGCACTGGTCTGGATCCTAAATCAGCTAATGCCAATTTTACCGGAACAGTAATTAAAGCAGTTTATAATAGCTATACCTATAAAAATCTTAATCTTAAAGGAAATATAAAAAATGGATTATTTAATGCTTTTGCAAATATGAATGATCCTAATCTTGATTTTGATATTAAAGCTAATGGCAATTTTAAAAATAAGTATCCCTCTATAAAATTAAATGCAAATATTGATAGTGCTGATCTGGGAAGATTAAATTTTTATGCGGGAGATTTAAGAATCAGGGGAAAAATAAATGCAGATATAAAGACAGCCGATCCAGATTTTTTAAATGGAAATGTATCTCTTAATAATATACTGATAGCAAATTCTGGTGATAAATTTTTACTGGATTCTATTAATATTGTATCAACAGCAACAACAGAACGTAACACCTTATCGGTTAAATCTCCCTTCTTAAATGCAAATATGAGGGGGAAATATCAGCTAACACAGCTAGGTACCGCGTTAACCAACAGTATTGCAAAGTATTATGATACGAGTCAGGGAATCGAAAAGAAACCGGTACAACCACAGCAGTTTGCATTTAATGTAGATGTTTTCAATCATCCGGCATTGTTAAAATTAGTTCCTCAGATTACCAGGTTAGAACCCATAAATTTATCAGGAAGGTATAATAGTGTGGGAGATACTATTCAAATGAAAGGAAGTATTCCGCGACTGGTTTTTGGAACAAATACCATTACCAATGCCCTGTTGAATTTGGAGGCCAGAGACAGCGCCCTGCGTTATAGTTTCATCATAGACGAAATAAAAAATCCTCAGATATTGCTGCCTCAAACCGAATTAACCGGTAAGATGCAAAACAATATTTTAGACTACAGGCTTCAGATAAAAGACATTCAGGATAAAGAGCGATACTTGATTGCCGGAAATATGAAGGCGGTGGAAAGTAATACAGAGTTTAGGCTGGAGTTGGAGGGACTTAAATTAAACTATGATAGATGGACTATTGCAGAGGATAACCTTTTGGTGTTTGGTAAAAATGGAGTTTACGCTAATAACTTTTTACTGAGTAATAACTCGCAATCGATAAAAATTCAATCTCAAAGTACAGCGGCAAATTCGCCTTTGGCTATAGATTTTAGCCAGTTTAAAATAGAGACCATCACCAGTATGGTAGAGAGAGACTCATTATTGGTAGGCGGAACTATTAATGGAAACGTATTACTGAATAATCTAAATACGACTCCGGTTTTTACTTCTGATTTAAATGTCAAAGATTTTAATTTTAAAACAGATACGTTGGGGGATATCAGTATTAAAGTAAATAACCAGCAGGCCAATACTTTTGCTGCAGATGTTTCTATAACAGGCCAGGGTAACCAGGTTGATTTAGACGGGATTTATCGTACAGGAAACAGCACTTTCGACATGAACCTCAACATGCAGAAGCTTAATCTAAAAAGTATACAGGGATTCACTTTTGGCAATTTGAAAGAAAGTACAGGCTATTTATCGGGTAATTTTAAAATCACCGGTAGTGCCAATCAGCCAAAAGTAACAGGCGATTTACAATTTAACGATGCAGGTTTTAGGATTACCCCTTTAGGTTCGTATTATAAAGTTGCTAACGAGCGAATTTCTTTAAATAATGATGGGATTCTGTTTAATAATTTCAGCATTTCGGATTCGGCAAACAACAAACTATCAATAAACGGGGCCATATTAACCCAAACTTATACAGACTTTAAATTCAATTTAGAAGTAAGGGCTACTGATTTTATGGCGATCAATTCTACCGCAAAAGATAATGAACTCTATTACGGAAAGTTGTTTTTTAATACCAGATTACGCATTCGCGGAGATATGAATAAACCCGTAGTAGATGGCAGTCTTAAAATAAATGAAGATACTGATTTTACCATCGTATTGCCACAGTCTGACCCTGGGATTGCCGACAGGGAAGGTATTGTAGAATTTATAGATCAGGATAATCCTCAATTGGCAGAAACATTTAGTATTGCCGATTCTTTATCTCAAAGTGCTTTGGTTGGAATGGATGTTTCCGTAAATATTGAAGTAGATGAGAAAGCTGCGTTAACGATGATTATCGATAAGGGCAATGGTGATTTTGTGCGATTAAAAGGTGAAGCAGAGCTAACCGGAGGAATCGATCCATCAGGAAAAATAAGTTTAACAGGAAGATATGAATTAAAAGAAGGTTCTTATGAAATGTCTTTTAACTTCTTGAAGAGAAAATTCCTGATCAAAGAGGGAAGTTATATCAACTGGACAGGCGAACCTACTACAGCAGATGTTAACTTAACAGCTATTTACGAAACCGAAACAGCACCAATAGATTTACTGGACGGACAGTTGGGGGGCGTCTCACAAACGGTAAGAAATACCTATAAACAGGAACTTCCTTTCCAGGTATGGCTCATTATGAAAGGAGAACTACTGAAACCTGAAATCAGTTTTGATATCCAGCTCCCGGAAGGGAATTACAATGTTGCACCAGATATTATCAGCAGCTCCCGAACAAAATTAACACAGTTAAGGCAGCAGCC
>JAZQRF010000121.1:0-1915 GCA_045629485.1 Pelobium sp.
TCCGTAGCCGGTTACTATCCCGTACACTATACGCGGATTGATTTGTTTGGCTTTTTCATAATCGAGTCCGATCTTCTCCATTACCCCCGGCCGAAAGTTATGTGTCATCACATCCGCTATAGCCATGAGCTTTTTTACTCTTTCTAAATCTTCGGGATTCTTGAGATCGGCGGCATAAGATTCCTTATTCCTGTTGATGGTATGAAAAACAAGGCTATCGCCATCTACAAAAAGATTTTTAATGGCAATCTGCCGACCTGCCTCTCCTTTTCCCGGACGCTCTATCTTAATGACTCTCGCACCTAAATCAGCAAGCTTTAAACCTGCTGAAGGCGCAGCCATAAACTGGGCAAATTCTAAAACTAACAGGCCTTCTAATGGCTTCATTTATTTAATATGTTATAAGGTATCGTTTTTACCGCAAAGGCTTTATCTTTGAGAACTTTGTGTTGTCTTCGTGTGCTTTGTGGTTAAATCTTAATTAATCCTAACTGACTAAATTCTTTGATTTCTCGTACAGTTCATTCAGTTGCTCCAACACTGCAATTTCACTGCCACCATTTAACAGGTAGTCTCTTACGATATCACCGGTATGATCCTGAAAATACATATGCCCCTGGTAACGCGGACGCAGATAAGCTCTTTGCAAAGTAGGTAATGTATTTCTGAAATAGTTGTGTGAGGCCGCATTGGTATGTTCGCTTTCCCATGCCTGCAAATGGCCGGGTTGCCCTCCGTTATCAAAAAACAAATACTCCTGTGTGTGCGGTCGACCAGTAAATTCTACATATTTAACGGCTTCTTTTACGTATTTTGATGAAGATGAAATTGCCAATCCTGTACCTCCCAAAGAAGTAATCAAAGGACCTTTATCTTCCAGCGTTACGGTATCATGAAAATGTAACAAATGGTCAGCGTACCCATCGCGGGAATAGTTGCTGTAACCATAAGCGAATGGGCAATAAGCCACTTCATTGGTATTTACCATTGTCTCGTAAACCTGGATAGGATTTTTATCGAAGAACGTTTTATCTATTCTATCGCTAAGACTTTTAAACAATTTTAGTGCTTTTACACCAACCGCTTCAGTGATCACCACATCTTCCTGTAAACAAGGATCTTCTCCTAAAGTAGCACAGAATCCGTAAAATGCCATCAATACATCAATAGGAATTAGAGCGCAGGCAACTAAGCCTTTGTCGGCTAAATTTAATACCTCTTCGAAAGTCCTCGGTGTTTCGAAGTGATGTTGTTTTAGTAAATCAGGGCGGCTGGATGCCACGGGTGTTGCTGCATCTATTGCCAGCGCCCACTGGTTATTATTGAAATGATAACTTTCGTGAGAGCGTCCCACCGAATTGGTTTCCTGGTCTTTGATAAAATCTGCTGAAAGGTATTCATCTAGGGGAAGGATAGATTTTGTACCTGCAGCAAAGCCTGCCCAGGGATGATCGATCACCAACAGATCGTATTTCTCTGCCAACTGCTGGATAGACATATCTGCAAATTGCTGTAAAGAGCGTTTTTCCCAAATAATCTCCAGATCCGGGTTTAATTCTGTAAAACGTTGTGCAGTAGCAACAACTGAAGTGAATCCTCTACTATGGTTCCAGGTGATTCCTTTTAATATTTTTTTATTGTTTAACATTTTCTTATGCTGGGTAATCTAATTTTATTTAATTTATTTTAAACGAGGTAATCTGTCTTGCCCTCATACCTCTCCCGGCCTCATAGGCGGCCAGCCCTAGTTACTTTTTTCCGCAAAAAGTAACCAAAAACTCTCGGCTGCGCCCTTTGCTACAAAGAGCAGTACTATGGCTTAGCCTGTAACTGCCGCAAAGGCCAAGGCCGAACTAAAGGAGAACGACTGATTCTGCTTAGGCCTGATAAATGAAACACTAAAATTATCCTTCAT
>JAZQRF010000122.1:0-40316 GCA_045629485.1 Pelobium sp.
AATAAACTTGTACTTATTGGATTACCATGTTATGCTCCACTACAGCTTTTGGGTAAATCAACATGGCAGATTCTACCGTTCAGGTGATAGGCTACTGGGATAATCCGTAGAGTTAAGCGAAGCGTCTCTCTGGATTCACAAATTATAGCGCTAATGGATTATTATATATAAGAGATGGGGCTTATGCTAATAGAGCGTATGTAGATTGGCCGGACGGAGTCCTGGTTTCCAATGAGCATTTAAGTGGTCCTTTCGGAACACTTAAACGAGGGGGGAAAGAGTGATAGAATTGAAGTAGGCCTTGAATGCGAAGCTGGGTCATAAAAATAAAGTACTATATTTATTTTAAGAACAAGCCTAATCATCAATTAATTGCTTCTTTATTGTTGCCATAATTGCTTTAAAAAAGAGAATAAATGAAAAAAACAATACTGGTATTATTAACAGCAATCTTCTCTTTAAGTTGCCTGGCACAAAAGGTCGAAAAATATAATCTGGGCTTTGAAAATAAAGCTGAGGAAAAATCTCTTTCTAATGGATGGTTTAAATGGGGTAATTATGAACTAACTATAGACACCATTGCTCATTCGGGGAAAAAATCTGGAAAGATTAAGTCAGACCAGGAAGGGAAGTCTTTTGGAAGCATTGCCTATGAAATTCCTGCTAATTATGCTGGCCAACAAATAAAGCTCGAAGGTTACATGAAAATCAAAAACGTAGAAGGTGGTTTTGTCGGTTTATTAATGCGTATTGATGGTAATGAAACTATCCTGGAATTTGATAATATGGAAAATCAGCAGATTACCGGGACAAGAGACTGGCAGAAATATAGTATAACACTTAATTATCCCAGCGGAGCAGAAAAAATACTTGTCGCAGGAATACTTGCCGGTAAAGGCGAAGCATGGTTTGACGATTTTACAGTTTCGATTGACGGAAAGGATCTCCAAACTCTACAAGAAGTAGAAAAAGTATTACCAAAAGCAGAGCTTGATAAAGAGTTTGATAAGGGCTCTTTAATTAGACTTTCTAATTTAACATCAGAAGACATTACTCAACTCGAACTATTAGGCAGAGCGTGGGGTTTTTTAAAATACCATCATCCAGCAATTGCAAAAGGGAATCTTAATTGGGATTATGAGTTGTTTAGGTTCTTACCAAAATATGTAGGTGTTAAAAGTGAAAAGGAAAGAGACAATCTCATCATTAACTGGATTGATGCTTTGGGAATAATAAACAAATGTATAGGCTGTAAGCCAACAGATAAAAACGCTTTCCTGAAGCCAGATTTAGAATGGATAGAGAGCCTGGGAGAAGGTTTGAAAAATAAATTATTTGAGGTTTACCAAAACCGGTCGCAAGGCAACCATTATTATATAGGAATGGTTAAGGGAATTGGTAACCCTGAATTTAAAAACGAAAACTCCTATTCAAAAATGTCTTACCCTGATGATGGGTTTAGGCTTTTGTCTCTTTTCAGGTATTGGAATATGATTAATTATTTTTTTCCATATAAGCACCTGATGGATAAGAATTGGAATACAACATTGGGTGAATACATTCCTTTATTTCTAAATGCACAAACCGAATTGGAATATGAAATGGCTGCTCTGCAGCTTATTGGAGATATTCAGGATACCCACGCTAATCTTTGGGGCGGAGCTGATAAAATTGATCAATGGAAAGGTATTTATTACCCACCTGTACACGTTCGTTTTATAGAGAACCAGTTGGTGGTAACAGATTATTATAACGAGGAGTTAAAAAATGATGTTGGCTTAAAAATAGGAGATGTTATTTCGAAGATAAATGGCATCTCAATAGCCCAGCTTGTTAAAGAAAAAGCGAAATATTACCCTGCTTCCAATATCCCAACCAGGCTAAGAAATCTGTCGGCAGACCTTTTACGTTCGAATGCTAAAGAAATTGAAATAGAAATTAAATCTGAGGATGCTGTAGCCCGGGCCAGATTACTTAAATTATATCCTAAAGACAGCCTCAACATTTATCATTGGTACAGGGAGAGCAAGGCCAAATCCTATAAGATGTTAGAAAATAACATTGGTTATATTACCCTCCAAACTATAAAAGAAGAAGATATTCCTAACATTAAAAATGAGTTTAAGAATGCCAAAGGCATCATCATTGATATTCGTAACTATCCATCTACTTTCGTTCCGTTTAGCTTAGGTTCTTATTTTGTTTCATCTTCGACCCCATTCGTAAAGTTTACAAATGGAAACATGAACAATCCTGGTGAATTTTCTTTCATAAATAGTATAGAGATACCAGGTAAAGGCGAAACCTATAAAGGTAAAGTGGTTGTGCTGGTTAATGAATTATCACAAAGTCAGGCCGAATATACAGCAATGGCTTTTAGAGCAGGAGCTAATACCACTATAATTGGAAGCACAACTGCCGGGGCTGATGGAAATGTTTCTGCTATTTCACTTCCTGGCGGACTAAAGACGATGATTTCCGGAATAGGCGTATACTACCCGAATGGAGAGGAAACGCAGAGAGTTGGAATCATCCCTGATGTAAAAATTGAACCAACCATTGAAGGTGTGCGGAAAGGAAAAGACGAGATATTGGAAAGGGCAATGGAAACCATATTAATAAATTAACCTGCAGTATTAAATAGCAACAATAAAAACGATGTACGTTTCCGCCACTAACTCCATGACCGATAGGAATGAAATTATAGCATTCATGAAACGGTTTAGTTTTGCAACAATTGTATCGTTAAAGGAGGGTGTTCCGTTGGCCACTCATCTTCCATTTATTGTGAAAGAGAAAGATGGAGAGCTTTTTTTAACATCGCACTTTGCAAAGGCCAATAAGCAGTGGGAAAATATCGAAGGGCAAACAGTCCTGGTGATTTTTACAGAACCTCATGCTTATATATCCACATTAAACTACGACAAAGAACTTAACGTACCCACATGGAATTATCTATCGGTTCATGCTTACGGGAAAGCGGAGTTAATTACCGCATATGAAGCGGTTCAAAAAATACTGCAAGAAACTATCGAGACTTATGAACGGCCCTTTCTCCAAAAATGGAACGGCTTTCCTGAAGATTACAAAGAAAGAATGACAAATGGAATTGTGGCTTTTGAGTTACCTATACATGATCTGCAGGCAAAAAAGAAGCTAAGCCAAAACAGAACCGAACGTGAGAAAGCTAAAATTATTGATGCCTTGTCTAAAAGTAGTGCCTCCAATGATAAGCTGATTGCAGATTATATGAAAAAAGAGAAATAACTATCTTTAATCTAAGTATGGAGACACCTAGATGGTGGATATTAAAAAAACGCGTTGCCTTGAATCGAAAGCTTTAAACAATATATGAAAAACAAGTATTTAGCCCTGGTAGTTTTAATTGGTCTAACGCTTAGCAGCTGTAAGAAAGATAGTAAATCTTCATTTAACACGCTGTTAAGCAAAACATGGAAAAGGGCCTTGGCTGATAAAAATCCATCAACTAACCCGGCCAGCCCGTCTGGCACCATTAATAGTAGTATTGTTTATTATGCGGTGCAGGATTGCGAAAAAGACGACACTTTTAAATTTGATACCGATGGGCGTCTCATTTTTAAAAGAAACATAGAGAAATGCGATCCGATGGAGCAAAGTGACGAAGTACAATCTTATACTATAGACAGGGTAAAAAAGGAATTAACTATTAACGGAGTTAAATATATTTTAGCCGAAGAGTCTAAGGATCAAATAAAATACTACGCTTTACTTCCTTCATATAACGACCCAAGGTATTTAGTTTTTCTTCTGCAATAGCCGAAACCACTTCAAAGAAAACAAAACAGAAAACAGAAATAAACATCCATGCGAAAACTATCACTTTTTATTGCAACAAGTTTAGACGGGTATATCGCAAAACCAAATGACGATTTAAGCTTCCTGAAAATAGTAGAGAAAGAAGGGGAAGATTACGGATACGAAGAATTTACTGCCAACATAGATACTATAATTCTTGGGAGAAAAACCTATGATTATGTGCTTAAAGAAATTGGATCTTCCCATTACGACAACGGAGAACGGGACGTATATGTGATCACGAAAACTGAAAGGCCCAGTGTGGGCAGAACAACGTTTTATACAGGTAGCCTTACAGCATTGATACAACGCCTAAAATCTGAAAACGGAAAAGACATCTATTGCGACGGTGGTGCAGAAGTAATAAACGAATTATTAAATAACGACCTGGTAGACGAGATGACTATTTCTGTGATACCCATATTGGTGGGCAACGGCACCAGGCTTTTTAAAGACAACAGGCCCGAGCAGGAATTGGAGTTGATTAGCTCCAAATCTTTTGATACCGGCTTAACTCAACTACATTATAAAAGAAAACGCTAGTAATGGTACCAAACCAGTACCTAATGGTATTTATTGTTCCGCAGGATCACTTAAATGCCTTATGAAAACGGGGACTTTGTCTGCGAAATAGCAGGAACACCGCTATAGCATAACAATAATTAGTCATATATTTAACTGTGACAATACGTTATAAATTAGGAGATGCCAAGCTGTTCGAGATGTTAGCTTTGCGCATCCCGAACATAAAAATAAAGAGGATTTGAAATCCTAAACTATTAAATAGTTCAACATGCCTTTCAGAACATGTTGAACAGCAAAATTACTCATTCAACTCATAGCGGGCAGTTTATATTTCCGAAATCCATACTGCTGGTAAAGGGAATTCTGTCTGATGGGGAGAAGGATGGTAAGCGTGGTTTTAGGGTTTACCCACCATGGGATAAAGCGGTAAATAAACAGGCAAAGCAAACACAACAATGGCAATTGCAGTATTTTACAGATTCTTCGGGTGGTGTGTTCGAAAACGACAAGGCAGCAGCCCTGTTAAAAAATGAGCTATAAAAAAGGAGGTATCCTTTGCTGATACCTCCTCAAGAAAATATTTAATCACATTCGGGGTGTGTAAATGTCCAGGTTTCCGAAACACCATCCGGTTCCATGTAATTTCCGGCTTTATTATATTGCCACCAGAATTTAGAACGTGGCTTAACAGTTTCGCCAAGCTCGCTCATGCTTTCGGCATCAAATAACCTTCCGTTTATCATTACATACTGTATTTTCTCGCTATTGCGAATATCGTCCAGCGGGTTGCTGTTTAATACAATTAAATCCGCTAGCTTCCCTTTTTCTAAAGAACCAATTTCTTTATCCATTCCCAGGTAAGATGCACCGTTTATAGTGGCAGCTTTCAATACTTCCATAGGCTGCATACCACCTTGTTCCAGCATCCATAATTCCCAATGTGCACCTAAGCCCTGCAGTTGGCCGTGAGAACCCATGTTTATTTTTGTGCCACCCTTAGCGATTTGGTTCACCGCTTTAGAAACCTCTATGTGTCCATAATCCCCATATTCAGAAGTTGTTCTTCTTCTGGATCTGCTGTCTATTACCGGGCGGGGTGTAAACTCTATCAGTTTTTGGTTTTCCCAAACTTTTGTCCTGTCGTACCAGTAATTCTCGCCAAACTGCGAACCATAGGAGACAATAAGGGTAGGAGTATAGGCGGTTTTGCTGGCATTCCAAAACTCGGCGACATCCTTATAAACCGGTACTACCGGGATATTGTGTTCTATACCAGTATGCCCGTCGGCAATCATATTCATGTTTGTAAAGAATGTAGACCCGCCTTCAGGCATTACCTCCATCTTTAGCTCGCGGGCAGCCTGTATAATCTGCTGTCTTTGAGATCTCCTGGGTTGGTTATAAGACTTTACTGTAAAAGCGCCAACGGCCTGCATTCTTTTTAAATGAGAGCGGGCATCGTCGAGGTCATTAATCACAGCTTTAAAATCGCCATCAGCACCATACAAAATGGTACCTGTAGAATACACCCTTGGTCCAATTAGTCTGCCGGCTTTTAACATCTCAGATTGGCTAAAAGCCATTTCTGTATTGCTAGACGGATCGTGAGAGGTGGTAACGCCGTATGCAAGGTTAGCGTAATAAGACCAATCCTGCTGCGGCGAAATGCCATCAGGGCTGGTGTTTAAATGCGCATGTACATCCACCATGCCCGGCATAATCGTTTTGCCATACAGATTGTAAACTTTGGCATCGGCAGGGACATCAATGTCGCTTTCTTTGCCTATTGCAGTAATTTTATTTTTATCGATGATGATGGTACCGGTTTCTATCACCTCATCACCTTTCATAGAAATAATTCGGGCCCCTTTTAAGGCTATTTTGCCGGTAGGGGCATCAGCTTTAAGCTTTAAATTAATATCTAAGCCCAGGGTGTCGCTGGTTGATTTTTCTTTAGAGCCATCGGCAAAATCAAAGGCATCTTTAATTTCTTTTTTGAAGTATTTTGGACCCATTGTCCAGTGGATAGCCTTGCTGTCTTTGCTCCAGTGAATATAGCTGCCGGCATCTTTGGTGATCTTTCTTAGAGGGAAAGCCTTGTTCTTAGAAGAAAGTTCTATCTCGCTGGCATTGCTGATAAAAGGAGTGAGGTAAACCTGGTATAGCTCGTTAAAAGCCAGCCATTTGTTATCAGGGCTTAAAATAAAATCATTTGCGTACTGAGAAACATAATGTGTGCGGCTTTTACCGCCATTAATATCACAACTTTTAAATGCTTTCTTTCCTTTCTCTGTGGTTTGGAAATAGATTTTGCTGTCGTTGGTGCTAAACTGTGGTTTAATCCCTTCCTTCGATATAAGCTTTACATTGCCTCCGTTTACCGTCATGGTATAAATCCCGGGGTTCTTGCCAAAAGTATAGCCCAAAACATTATTGCCGGCTCCTTTCCGATAAACTATTAAATCTCCTTTATTGCTAAACTTTGGAGAATAATAGAACCCGTTCTCAGGGCTTATTTTTTCAGTTTCTTTTGTTTTGAGATTGATCTTCATAATTGAACCCCGCAGTTCGTCGTTCCAGGTGGTATAAACAATGGTGTTCCCATCAGGACTAAAGCTAGGCTCAAATTCCCAGTCGGTACCCTCTGTAATTCTTTCTGGTTTACCGTTTGGCAGGTCTTTAATATAGATGTAGCCTGCAGCATTAAAAGCAATTTTCTTTCCGTCCGGGGAAGTTACCAATTGGCGAATCATCTTCACTTCAAACTCATCTTTAAAAACCTGCTGATCAAAATGCAGTGCTTCGGCAATGCTTTGCTTCACATTTACATTAAACGGAATTTCTTCGTCCATTTGGGTAATGATGTCTACCTTCCTGATCTTTCCTTTTGCATAAAATACAATGGTTTGGTTATCTGGCAACCAGTTAAAGTTAGGGTAGACACCAAAGATAGCCCAGGTTTCCTGCTGATCCCTCGAAAGGTCTTCGTATACAGGAAATTCTTCTCCGGTTTCAAGGTTTTGCACAAAAAGCTGTGATTTAAGCTTCACCCTTTTTACAAAAGCAAGCAATTTGCCATCAGGGGAAACTTGCGGGCGAACTGCACCACCAGCACCTCCGGCTACACTTTCTATGCTGCCATCGTCAAAGTTTAGCTTTTTGATTTTATAGATTTCGCCGTTTGGGTCTTTATTGTACTGGAAGTAAGGTCCGGGACTTACATCTTCACTAAAAAAAACAGATTTACCATCGGGAGATATGGCAGGTTCACCCAAATCCTGTTGGTCATTCTTCCTTTTGGTGAGTTGTACACCATCAAACCCGCCCGATACATGGTACATCCATAATTCGCCTGCACCTAAAGAACGGCGTCCGGTAAAATGTTTACGGGCAATCAGGTATTTGCCATCGGCTGTCCACACGGCATTGTTTAATAACCGAAAATCTTCTTTGGTAACCGCTTTTTTTCCAGATCCATCGGTATTCATTACCCAGATATTATCTCCGCCATCTTTATCGCTGGTATAGGAGATAGATTTGCCATCCGGAGAGAAGCGGGGTTGCACCTCCCAGGCTAAACCGCCGGCAATTAATTCGGCTGTGCCACCATTTACCGGCATTTTATAAATATCTCCCAGAAGATCAAATACAATAGTTTTGCCATCCGGGCTCACATCCAGGTTCATCCAGGTACCTTCGGTAGTGCTAAAGTTTATGGTTTTTAAAGGTCCGGAAGGTTTTTCTACGTTCCACTTAGAATTTTCTTGCGCATGAATGCTTGAACTTAAAGAAAGGGCTAATAAATTGATGATAAAAAATTTATTCATGAGAGCATTTTTAATTCGACCTGCAATTTAAGAAATTTTATAGCTTTGATCAGTTTCATACGATGTCTGTACAGCAAATTTTAAAACAATATTGGGGTTACAATAGTTTTCGTCCGCTGCAGGAAGAGATTGTAACTTCTGTGTTAAGCAAAAAAGATACCCTTGCTTTGTTGCCCACAGGTGGCGGAAAATCGGTTTGCTTTCAGGTGCCAGCTATGGCAATGGATGGGATTTGCATAGTGGTATCTCCCTTAATAGCCTTAATGAAAGATCAGGTAGAGAATTTGCAGAAAAGAGGAATTAATGCCATGGCCGTGATCTCGGGAATGGGTAAAAGAGAGATTGATATTGCCCTTGACAATTGCGTTTATGGCCCTGTAAAGTTCTTATACATCTCTCCCGAACGTTTAATGACTGATTTAGTGCGGGAGCGTATAAAATACATGAAGGTAAATCTTATTGCGGTTGATGAAGCACATTGTGTTTCTCAGTGGGGATACGATTTTAGGCCGCCATATATGCATATTAAAGAATTGAGGGAGATTCATCCCAAAGTTCCGATAATTGCTTTAACAGCATCTGCAACCGAGAAAGTTCAGGATGATATTCTCGACAAGCTGGAGCTGAAGAGTGCAAATGTCTTTAAAAAAAGTTTCGAGCGGACTAATCTTTCTTATGCAGTTTTAAACCTCGAGAACAAATTAAACAAGTTGATTAGGGTATGCCAAAGTGTGAAAGGAAGCGGGATTGTTTACGTTCGCACAAGGAAAGATACTGTAGAGATCGCCAAGTATCTAAATCAGCATAAATTTTCTGCTTCTTACTATCATGCGGGTTTAGATGCAGAATCCAGGAGTAAGACACAAAAAGCATGGCTGGAAGGTAGTCTAAGAATTATCGTTGCTACCAATGCTTTTGGGATGGGTATTGATAAACCGGACGTGAGGTTTGTGTTGCACTACGAGATGCCCGAGAGCCTTGAAGCTTATTACCAGGAAGCGGGCAGGGCGGGGCGAGACGAACAAAAGTCTTACGCAGTTTTATTGTACCAGCCTGCAGACAGGGTGCTTTTCGAAAAGAAGTTTGAGAAAAATTTTCCTCCCGTTGAGGATATTAGAAAAACTTATCATTTTTTATGCAACTATCTGCAAATTCCTTTAGGTTCCGGGGAAGGGGTAGCTTATGATTTTAATATCGGCGATTTTTGCTCAAAGTTCCAGCTTGATGTAATCAGCACCATTAGCATCATCAAGACTTTAGAATATAATGAATATCTGGTTTTGAGCGAAAATGCTTTATTGCCCAGCAGGGTGCAGTTCCTCATTAATGGGGAAGATTTATATAAGTTCCAGGTAGAAAACTTTAGGTACGATGCGTTTATTAAGACAGTTTTGAGGACATACGGCGGTGCCTTTGATCAGTTCGTGAGTGTAAAAGAAGCCGATATTGCCAGCAGGATAAATTCTAGCCGTTCTGATGTGATCAGAATGTTTGAAGAGCTGAACAAGCATGAAGTGATCAGCTATATTCGTAAAACCGACCAGCCACTACTAACCTTTCTAAAGCCTCGTTATATTACCGAGAATTTGTATATCGATGTAAAATATTACCAGGAACGGAAGGAAATTTACAAATTGAAAATGAATGCCATGCTGGCTTATGCAGAAAAGGCGGTTTGCAGAAGTATGCAGTTACTGCAATATTTTGATGAGCAGGATGTGAGTGAATGCGGAGTTTGCGATGTGTGTTTACAAAAAAAGAAGGTTGCTTTTATGGGGGATTTGGTGAATGATATACAGGTTATTTTAAAAGATAAAAGAATGGCTTTGCCCGACTTAATCTCTTCATTAAAAAAAGGAAGAGAAGAAGATAAGTTAGCGGCAATTAGAATTTTAATGGATGCGGGCGAAATTAAAAAAAGTGGGGAGCTGTATCATCTAAAAGATTTGCTCATTATTTAAATGCTGTGTTTTATACAGATTTGTAACCTCATCAATAATAATAATTCCAATCTTTATTTTAAATTAAGGCACTGCGATGCTAAAACTTCAGACAGAAGTGAATTTACAAATAAAATGAAGCAGGCAGATAGATAACACATTGTAAATTAATTAAATCTGTAAAGAACAAGCTATGTTTTTGAATTTGTTTCAAATGGATATATAAATGGTCCAAACGAGGTAAAACAATCGACGTCTTGTTAATTTTTGAATTATAAGGTGTATTTTTGATATGTAAAATAAATAGTCAGGACAAGTTATTTATTAAGGTTAAACAATATGTTCTGATTATTTATTCTTTAGATCTTTCTGTTTCTTTCCTATCAGGATTTTTTATCTTTAGCTGTTTAGATAGTTCTTTTGGATTTACGCCGTAAGCTTCCTTAAACAACCTTGAGAAGTAGCTTTTATTAATAATGCCAATTTTAGAAGCAATTTCCCCGATATTCAATTCTCCAATAATTAACTGTTCTTTAGCAAACTCCAGTCTTATCTTTTTGAGATAATTGTTTACTGATGTTTTAAATAACAAATTAAAGCCTTCCTGTAACTTAGTAGTATTTGTACCTACCTTTTTCGCTAGATTTTTTACGGTTAATGGGGAAGACAGTTGTTGTTTCAGGATCTTTGCTGCGAGGTGTATTTTATCGAGATCGGCTTTTCTTAATATTTGTTTGCTGGAATCATCCGCAAGGTCGTCTATAAAATCCTGAATTTGGATACTTAAAATTTCTATTGCTTTTCCTTCAAGGAATAATCTTCTTACAAACTCTTTACTGTTAGAATTATTTATCTGGTTAATGCAATCAGACATTTCGAGACTGTAATGCCCTTTATGAAAAAAAAGGTTTTTTGCCTCGAAGTCTCCAAAAAGCTGCTCGAGTTTTTTATCAAGACGTTTAATATCACAGTCTAATTTAAAGGTAAACTCCTTTCGGTCTATTTCTAAGCTGTTCATTTTTACTTTCTTGTTTTTCGGAAAAACAAGAACATGCCCGTTCTGTTCGGTGCTGGATACTATTACATGTTCATATTGATTAATATAATGAATATCGTCCGTCTCGAGAAATCTATGTTCTATAGAGCCTTCGCTGCAATAAATGAATTTTAAAGGGTGAACTTTGTTTACTGTAAAGTTTATAATAATATTATCATTAAAATTGCAGTTATATTCTATCAGCCCAAAACCATGGCTAAAGTTTATTCCTTTTATAGCACCTTCACCTAAGCTTTCCGGAACTTCTACAGTATACTCATCACAATCAAAAGAATATGGTGTGTTCATTTCTTTAGCAAGATCGGCAATTACATCCTTTAGTGGTAAAGAGCTTACAAAAAGTTCTATCATAGTTTTTTTAAAATTTCACCAAATAAACAAATCCTTTAAAATGTATTTTTACCCAAATAAAATAAATATGTGATAGATTAAATTTTCTTTCTTTTGAACTAATTTTACTTGATTATTGTCTTGTTTCAAATATTGTACCGAAATCTATACAGTTCTCACGTTCATGGAAGAATATAAATTAAATTGATATTTTTAATTTATATTTACATCATCATTTTAACAATATAATACATTTGAAATTCGAAGATTTTAACTTTGTAGAACCACTTCAGGAAGGTTTAGATACCATGGGGTTTACAAAAGCAACACCTATACAAGAACAAGCTATCCCAATAATTTTAGATAATAAAGATCTTATAGCTTGCGCACAAACCGGAACAGGTAAAACGGCATCTTATCTCTTGCCTATTTTGCACAAAATTCATTTAAAGCAAACAGAGCAGATTAATACATTAATTCTGGCCCCAACACGTGAGCTTGCTTTGCAAATAGACCAGCAAATTATGGGGCTTGCCTATTTTACAGGCGGGACTTCCATAGCTGTATACGGTGGCGGAGACGGTAAAGATTATGAGCAGCAAAGAAGATCTCTGGCAGAAGGGGTAAATGTTGTGGTAGCCACTCCCGGGCGATTAATTGCTCATTTGGTATCGGGCAGTGTGAATTTTAAACATGTAGAACATCTTATTCTTGATGAAGCAGACCGTATGTTAGATATGGGCTTCTATGAGGATATCATTCGAATAATAAGTTACCTGCCGGCTAAAAGGCAAAATATTTTGTTCTCTGCAACTATGCCGGCCAAAATGAGAGCGCTGGCAAAGAAAATTCTTCATCACCCGGAAGAGGTCAATATTGCTATTTCAAAACCTTCTGAAGGAATTAACCAACAGGCTTATATTGTTTATGATGAGCAGAAACTAAGATTAATTAAGAAAATATTAAGCGATAAAACCTATACGAGTGTCATCATCTTCGCTTCAAGAAAAGAGATTGTTAAGAAATTAAACTCCGAACTTAACCGTAAAGGAATTAGTTCAGAAGCTTTCCATTCTGATTTGGAGCAGGAGCAGCGTGAGGATATCATGAGCAGGTTTAAAGGTGGTAAGCTCTCTGTTCTGGTAGGAACCGATGTGATTTCCAGAGGGATCGATGTCGTTGGAATTAGTTTAGTGGTGAATTATGATGTGCCGCCTGATCCGGAAGATTATATACACAGAATAGGTAGAACTGCCAGGGCAGAAACAACAGGCACCGCAATCACTTTTGTGAACGAAAAAGATCAGGGCAAATTCGGGCGGATAGAAGATATGATTGGAAAAGAAGTTCCGAAGATTGCTTTACCCGAAGATTTAGGTCTAGCGCCAGAATACAATCCGAAAAAGAGAATTAAATCTTCGCACCCAAATCCAAACTGGAAAAAGAAAAAGTTTAAACCAAAAAAAGCTAAAGAGTAATTATAGCGCCAGGCGGTTTCTTAAATTTTTGGAGATATCATCTGTAAGGTCTAAAATATTTCTCAACTCGTTGGTAGAGTTGTCTACAATTTTGTCACAAACGTTTCTGTATGGCAGAAGGTATTGTTGGTATGCAGGCAATACGTGGTTGTCCCACTTATATTTTACATCATCTGCAGAATACCCTCTTTCTATCAGGTCTCTGTTTAAACGTCGCTCTAATGCAATTTCTGTATGGGCATCTATAAACATCCTGTAATCAAATAGAGGATTGATGTTTTGATAATGGTAGATAAACAAGCCTTCGATAATTAAAATCGGGGCAGGTTTAATTTCTAAGGTTTTAGGTGTGTGTGCATCGTTATTAAAGGTATACTCTGTTTTGTAAACAGTTTTATAGTCCAGCAAATTAAAAATATCTTTTTCGAATTGATTGATATCGATGCAGGAAGGTAAATCAAAATTATAAAGCTTGTTTTCCTCCTTTGTTAAATTTTCTACTCTGAAGTAGTAATCATCCTGGGAAACCAGGCAAACTTCTTCCGGAGTGAAATGATTTAAAAAGCAATTTAGGAAAAAGGTTTTGCCGGAGCCGCTTCCTCCTGCTACACCAATTACATAAGGCTTATTGTTCATTAGGCAAACCGTAGGTAATATTTACTAAGAATCTTTTATCTAAAGCACCCAAAGCTTCAGAAACAGCTTTGTTTATTACAATTATTACATCTTTAGTAGCAGCGTTTTCTGTGTATTTACCTACAACCTTTGCGAATACACTACGATTGGTCATTGGGTTTGTAATTTTAATGATCGTACCTACCGGTGCCAAACTATGCAATGCATAACTTTTAGAATTATCCAGGCTTTCATCATTAATCGTAACAGCAACGCCTTTTTCGTTTTTTTCTGTAATGCCGTACCTGTTCTTTGGAATTTCAATTTGGTGTCCCGAATCTGTAGAATCTATAGTTCTAATTCTTGGATAAGAAGCATTGGTGGAAGATCTTTCTGCAGGAGTAGTTTCAGACCGGGAAGTATTCACCACCACCTGGCGAACAACAGGTGAGCCATCTGCTACCAAGACTTTTAAGGTTTGCCCAACTTTAAGGTTGTTGTTGCCCATATTGTTTAATTGCTTTAGCTCCTCTACACTCATGCCGTATTTTGGAGCAATACTATACAAGGTTTCTTTTACTTGTACTACGTGGGTACTTTCTCTTTTGTCGCCTTTAGGAGCAGTAGCGTTATTAAAAACAACCGGCTTTTCCTGAAAACTTGCGTTGGTAGGTATTTTTATGATAGCACCTATTCCCAATGCCACGCTGTTATTAAAATCCATAATGGTTTTGGGTGGCACATTGTATTTTCTACCTATAGAATAATAGGTTTCCTTCGGTTCTACCTGATGTATGATTATTTTTTTACCTCCCAGGTTTTCTATCCGTAAAGAATCTCTTACTGATGATGCTGTAGCTGAAAATGATAGAATAGAAAAGGTAATAAATAATATGTTTTTTAACTTCATGTATGGATCTCTTCGCTGAAAAACTATGCAATTATAGCAAATAACTCACAATTTCCGACTTGTTTCTTATATAAACCAATTTATTGGTCCACACAAAGAACGTGTCCTGCATCAGTTTTTGTATATCCTGATTTAAATAATCGGTAAAAATTAAGTTACCATTTTGATGAACTGTAAGCATATGATCTGTTTTGTGCTCGTTCTGCTGGTAAAAAGATTTGAGTTGTAAATCTCTATAGCCTAGTGTTTGGGTAGAACTCCATAGATCTAATTCGAAATGTTCTTCTGGCAGCTGTATGGCATTGGCTAAAGGATGTAAACTTATTAATTCCTCATTCGATATAGATTTGATAGATCGTCCGCTTTGTTTATGAATAAGTTCTAATCTTTTTGGAAGTACCCTGGCATTAAAAGCAACAATTCCCTCTGCACAAATGCTTTCTGCGGTATGAGTATAATTTTCCCAAAGGATTTGGTCTTTAGCAAGGTCAAGGGCGATAATCTGCTTTTGGGAAGGAGAGTGTTCGTTTTCGAACCCATGTAAGTAGAGGAACCCATCAGTGAGGCCCAATAAGCCCAGGTGCCATTTCTCCTCAAAAACTTTATCTTTTATTAAAAATTGCCTGTTAACATAATCATAAGCATAAAAATATACCTCTTTTTCTTTAGTTCTGCTTTCTATTGCAATAAATTCCCGAACATCGTCTAAAACAATTTTCCAGATTATTCCCTTAACTGTATGCGAGAACAAATGCTTTAGCGTATCTTTAGTTGCCATCTTAGCCAAAAATATAAATTATGAAGAGGATATTTTATTTATTTCTATTAATAACCCTAATTACCCAGCCTTTATTTTCTCAAACCAAGATTTACCAGTTCGATTTAAAGCAGGAAATCAATCCGGCATCATGGCGAACCACTAAAATTGCCATGCAAAATGCTCAACAGTATAACGCAGATATTGTATTGATAAACATGAACACTTTTGGTGGCATGCTGGATTATGCTGACTCAATTCGCTCCACAATTCTAAATAGTAAAATTAAAACCATTGTTTATATTAATAACAATGCGGCTTCTGCCGGAGCCTTAATTTCTATTGCCTGCGATAAAATCTACATGCACAAAGGCGCCAGCATTGGTGCAGCCAGTGTGGTAAATGGCAGCGGTGAAATCCTGCCAGAGAAATACCAGTCTTATATGCGTGGTTTAATGCGTACCACCGCAGAAAGTAAGAACCGTGATCCTAAAATTGCCGAGGGGTTTGTTGATCCTGATCTCGAGATCAAAGATATTAAGGCAAAGGGTAAGGTAATTACATTTACAACTGCAGAAGCTATTAAATATGGTTATTGTGATGGCGAGGCTGCATCTATTAAAGAAATTTTCGCACAGGAAGGAATCACCAAATATACCATGCAAACCTATCAGCCCTCAGCGATTGATAAAGTAATAGGTTTTTTATTGAATCCGGCTGTAAGCGGAATTTTAATTTTATTAATCATAGGAGGGATCTACTTTGAACTGCAATCACCGGGAATTGGATTCGCTTTATTAGTAGCTATAGTAGCCGGAGTATTATTTTTTGCTCCTTTATATTTAGAGGGACTTGCAGATAATTGGGAAATACTTTTATTTATTGTAGGCATTATATTTCTCGTTTTAGAGATATTTTTGATCCCTGGTTTTGGAGTTTTAGGAATATTAGGGATTATATTTATGATTAGCGGATTAGCGTTTAGTTTAGTGCTTAATGATTTTTTTGATTTTAATGTAACATCCGGAGAGCGGCTTACTAACTCTTTCCTCCTGGTTTTGATATCTATAATAGGCGCAGTAACCTTAAGTGTGATATTTGGTGGTAATATTCTTAAGACGAAAGTATTTAAGCGTTTGGTATTGCAAGACGAACAACAATCTGCCCAAGGTTACCAGGTAAATAAGCCCGGGATAGAATTGTTAGGGAAAACTGGTTTTGCCAAAACAGACTTGCGTCCCTCAGGAAGAATTGAAGTTGACGGCGCCTGGTACGAAGCAGTTTCGAACGATGGTTTTATAGAACATGGTACCCCTATTATTGTAACTAAAATTGAGAATTATAATCTTATCGTGAGGAAACCAAATGCCTGATGCTTTGTTGTAACATTAATTGATGATTAAAATTTAAAATTATGGCAACGAATAAAATAGGACTTAACGACAAAAAAGTAGTAGAGCTGGTAGATCAGCTGAATGATTTGTTAGCAAATTATCAAATACATTATCAAAGATTAAGAGGTTGCCATTGGAATGTAAAAGGAAGCGACTTTTTTACCCTTCATATAAAATTTGAGGAGTTATATAATAATGCCCAGCTTACTATTGATGAGATAGCAGAGCGGGTGCTTACCTTAGGGAAATCACCTTACAGCACTTATTCTGATTATATCTCTATTTCCCAGATCAAGGAAATAAATACAGAAGGTCTAGAACCAAAAAAAATGGTTGAAGCTGTTTTATCTGATTATAAAACATTAATTGATATGGAGAGAGAAATAATAGATACCGCTTCTGAAACTGCAAATGATGAAGGTACTGCAGATATGATCACCGGATTTATGAAATTTCAGGAAAAAACCAGCTGGATGTTAAGAGCTTATAACGGGAGTAAATAAATGACATTATTTGCACCAATAAAAAAGTCCCTGTTTGTTAGCAGGGACTTTTTATTTTATTATATTTTCTTACTCTTTTGTAAATGATAGTTCACTAAATCGTCAATAGGAGAACGAACAATTTTTCCTACTTTCATCCCGTAATCATTAGCAACTTCTTCTAAAACATTTCTGAAATTATAGGCAACAGATCCTATACAATTAAAGCTATAGTTTTTATAATTAGGGTAGTGGCTTACCAGGTTCCTGAAAAAATCTTCGAAAGAAGTTTTAACCAGATTTCTTGAATATTCAATATTCACATTTATATCATATACAAATTTACTAAAGCTGGCGCAGAAACGATTGGGTAATGGCTTTGTGTAAATATTGTCAAGAATTTCGTCTTCCGTTAATTTAAAGGTTTCCCAGAAAACTTCTCTAACATTAGCAGGCATATAACCTCTCAGGTAATCAGACAATAGTTTTTTACCGATATAACAACCGCTACCTTCATCACCTAATATATAAGCTAAAGAGTCTATATGATGAACGATGTCTTTTCCATCGTAAATACAAGTGTTTGTGCCTGTTCCTAAAATTGCAGCAAATCCCTCATCATCACCCAGTAGCGCTCTGGCTGCAGCCAAAAGATCATGGCCGATGTTAATGGTTGCATTTTTGAAAATTACTTTCATCGCTTCTGCAATGATGCTGGCTTTTTCATCATTATGCACACCTGCGCCATAATAGTTTACTTCTGTGATATCATCAGCAGGCAGGTCTATAGGGATATTTTTCTTTAAGGAATTAATAATGTAAGGCGTGTCAGAAAAATAGGGGTTATATCCTTCCGTATTAAAAAGGATCTTTTTTCCTTCTTTATTTATCAAACACCAATTTGTTTTGGTCGAGCCTCCGTCTGCAATAAGTATCATAGCTTTTAATTAGTTTTTAAAGATATAAAATCTTTCTTATTGTACAAAGTACACTAAGTTAAAGAATAGATGGTTAGTTGTTTAAATTTAAGGATCTATACAAATGGGTATTTAAAGGTGAGAATTAAGATGCTTTAAAGAAACATTGCCTTAATCCTTTTTCTAAAATTTCTCTTTTTAAATTCTTTCCAATGAAAACTATTCGTGTTTCCTTTTTTGAATCTTTTGGCCAAAGGTCGCCATCGGTAAATACAGGGGCGCCTTTTACAGATTGAATGATAAGCGATCTGTTAAATCCTTCTATGTTAAGAATGCCCTTTATACGGTAGAAAAAAGCACCTTGTACGAAAAGCATCACGGTTAAATAATGTCTTAATTTAAGTAAATCAAAACTTTCTTCAAAAATAAAGCTCTGTGATACAATATCATGATGGCGAGATTCCCTGTTGATGTTTATGACACTCTTCTCCTGAGCAGAGGGAAATCCCAACCTAAACTTCACTACAGATTTATCATAAGCTTTAAGGGCTAAAAGTGGTGTGGTAGGAACATTACTGTAATCCGTAAAACTAAAATCGGCAAACGGATTTAAATTTTTAATCTTTTCGCGGACTTCCTGTTGTAAGGCTTCTTCGGCTGCGGAACTTTTATTAAGAATAAGATAATCCGCGAAGGCTATTTGTTTGGATGCTTCTTCTTCAACGCCCAAAACATCCAGCACATTTAATGTATCTACCAGGCATATCACGCCGTCTAGATTAAAAACAGTTTGTATGTTGTAATCTGTCATGAAAACCGCTGCCACGGCCGAAGGATCTGCAATTCCGGTAGTTTCAATAATTAAGTGGTCGAATTCATAAGGGCCGGTAACCAGCTTGTTCAAAAGGTCTGCCAAATCACCATTTATCGAGCAGCAGATACAACCGTTGGAAAGTTCGAAAATATTTTCATCAGTATTGATAACCAGGGCACTGTCGATATTGATTTCTCCAAATTCGTTTTCAATAATCGCAAACTTCTTTTTTGGATTCTCCTTAATGATATGATTTAGAAAGGTGGTTTTCCCTGCTCCAAGAAATCCTGTTAAAATAGTAACTGGTTTAGATATAATAGACATCCTGCAAAGATAGAAACCCAACAGTATTATTCTTTCATTAATGCGTAAGAAATGATTAAACCACTAGATCAGTGGATAAACGAATAGTAAAAGTGCTTCCTTCACCAAGGTTGCTTTGAAGACTTATACTGCTGTTTAGTTTTTCTAGTAATTCTTTTACAATATAAAGGCCAAGGCCTGATGAACTCTCGTTATTAGTTGGTTTATTGGATAATTTAGAAAATCTTTTAAAGAGTTTATCTTTTTCTTCCGGTTTAAATCCCGGCCCTTGATCTGTTATATTAATCACGATGTTTTTTTCTTCTCTGTATGTACAGATCTTAATCTCTTTATTGAATTCAGAAAACTTAATAGCATTAGATATCAGATTATTAATTACTCGCTTCAGCACATTAGCATCTGTTATGATAGTGCCTAAGTTTTTGTTTGCTTCATATAAGATGGAAATGTTTTTTAATGCAGCAGTTTTAGAAAAAGTTTCTATTTGTTCATCCAGAAACTCGTTAATATTAATGTTTTCTAGATAAAGCTTAATGTAAGCATTCTCTACCTCATTTAAAGTTTCCATTTGATTGATTAGATGAAAAACATCTTGAAGGCTTTTGTTTAGAATTATAAATAATTCCTCGCTCTCTTTATCAGTTACCAGTTCTTCGAAGAGAAAAGAAAGCATTTGGATATTGCTTAGCGGAGATTTTAAATCATGAACCAATATTTGGGATAAATGCTCCTTTTCCTGGATACTTTTCGAGAGTTTTTCGTTGTTTTTTTCTAGTTCCAGATTTAGCTTTTCAAGCTGCTCGTTTTTTTCTGCAATTTTCTTTTCGTAAAAGCTTTTATGTAAAAAGTTACTGAGCCACTCCCCCAGGTATTGAACAAAATCACGGTCGGCTTGTGTGAAAGCTTTCGTACGCTCTCTTTTACTATAAAAACTTAAAGTTCCATAAATTTCATTATTTATCCATAGAGGAACTCCAATATAAACTTTTACTTTAAAGGTTTTTAAAAATGCATTATCTTTATATGAAGAAGTCTCGGAGTCATCTATTGAAACTACTTTACCTTCTGCTAAGGTTACCGGGCTAAAAGTTTGGCTAATATCATAAACATTATGCCTGATATTCTCCTTTAAAGGAATATCAGAATAATAGTCGACTACTTTATATTTGTTGTCTTTTATATTGCTTACAACTCCAGAATCTATTTTTAAGAATTCGCAGGCGATCTTTAAAATCTCCTCGAAATCGTTAAACTGGCTTTGTGTTAGAATTGAGGTGATTTTATAAATCTCACTCATTCTTTCTTTAGCAGCAGTATTAAAAGATGTCATTAATTGTTAAGTGTGTTAATTCTGCAAGGTATAAAATTTCTTTAAAAGTAATAAAAAGTATATCTTTTTTTCAATCTTTAAATATAAAACATAATACTTTATAAATGGTTTCTTAAGAACATAGTATGAACAGACTTCAAAAGAAACTAGAAAAGATTGGTTCGGATCCCAAAATAACGGCGAGAGCAGTTGGTTTGAGGTATATTGATGATCAGGAGAAAGGATATACCCGTATAAAAAAGGGTGATAATTTTATTTTTTTAGATGCTGATGGAAAGAAAGTGACCGATAAAAATTTACTGGATCGTTTTAAAGCTCTGGTCATTCCTCCTGCATATGAAAATGTATGGATTTCTCCATCAGAAAATTCGCATTTGCAGTTTACAGGTTTAGATGTCAAAGGAAGAAAACAATACAGGTACCATAAAGACTGGAATAAGATAAGAAATCAGGCTAAATTCTACAGAATGAGACGGTTTGCCGAGGCATTGCCCCTGATTCGTAAAAAAGTTGATGAAGATTTAAAAATTAAAGAATTAACTTTTGAGAAAGTACTGGCCCTTGTAGTGAAATTAATGGAGTTAACCAATATAAGGATTGGAAACGAAGCCTATAGCAAGTTATACGGTTCTTTCGGATTAACCACATTAAAAGACAAGCATGTTAAATTCAGTGGATCTGCAGTAAATTTTGCTTTTAAGGGAAAGAAGGGCGTTTACCATGAAATCAAGTTAGAAAGCAGGAAATTAATGAACCTGGTTAAAAAATGTCAGGATATTCCCGGCAAAGAACTTTTTCAATATTATGATAAGGATGGCAGTCATCGTCGTGTGGAATCCGGAGATGTAAATAATTACCTTAAGCAAATTACAGGTGAAGATTTTACAGCAAAAGATTTCAGGACATGGGCCGGCAGTGTGCATGCTTTGTGTGCCTTAAAGCAAATGGGGCAATTTGAAAAGGAAACTGACTGCAAAAAAAACATACTGGCCGCAATAGATGATGTGGCCAGGAAATTAGGAAATACCAGGACGGTTTGCAGAAAGTATTATGTGCATCCAACCGTGGTCTCGGCATATGAGAATGGCCGTCTTCATATTTATAAGGCCAACAAAACCTCTTCAGGCGCATTAACAAGCGAAGAGCGACTGCTGGTTAAAATATTAGACCAGGAAAAAATAGCAGAAGTTTTATGTTAATCGCCAAGTTATTGTAAGAGATAGCTACATTTGGGTTTTTATCAACATTATAATTTTTACCATTTTGTTTACAGGAATTATAGAAACCTTGGGGAAGGTAGTGAAGCTTGAAAAAGAACAGGGAAATCTTCATATTACAGTAGCATCTTCCATCAGTAAAGAATTAAAGATCGATCAATCTGTAGCGCACAACGGGGTTTGTTTAACTGTTGTGAAATGCGATGAGGAAACGCATACTGTTACAGCAATTCAAGAAACCTTAAAGAAAACCAGTTTAGAATACCTAGGGGAAGAGAATTTAGTGAATTTGGAGCGTTGCATGCAAATGAACGGACGGTTAGACGGGCATATAGTGCAGGGGCATGTAGACCAGACCGCTACATGTTTACCGGTTGAAGAACAGGATGGAAGCTGGTTGTATTCTTTTTCTTATGATGAATCTTTAGGGAATGTAACCGTAGAAAAGGGATCTGTTTGTGTTAATGGGATCAGCTTAACAGTGGTTAACTCTTTGCCCGGACGCTTTTCTGTGGCCATTATTCCTTATACTTATGAGCATACTAATCTGCAGGAAGTGAAGGAAGGCTCTTTTGTAAATATAGAGTTTGATATTATCGGGAAATATGTTGCCAGGTTGATGCAGAAATAGTTTAAATCCTATTTCGCAAACTTTTTCAACAGGCTCATTGTTATACCAATAAATATTACCATCATGAAGAAAAAGATTTTATCGTATTGTTTTGCTTTAACAATTGTTGCTGCTTGTACAGCCTGCAATTCCAATAATCATTCAAAGAATTCTAAAGATACCACGCTTTCTAACAAAAATAAAGATAAAGAAAACAAAGAAGAGATGATGCCCGATTCAACAGTTAATTTATTGGAGTACGACAGTACCAAAACCAAGACAGGAAGATAACGCTATTTCTTGCTGGCCAGTGCTTCTTCTATAACTTTATTGTATTTCTCCAGCAGTTCATAATACCGGTCTCTCCATATGTCGCGTTGTAACAGTACCTCTTCTAGGGTATCTGGTGTTTTGTAAAGAACAGCCGGGTCTTCAAAGTTTTTAAATTTTTGCATTTCGGGAATTTTGGCTGTAAAATCAAAATTCAGAACTCTTCCATATCTTTCTAAGATGTGAAAAGGTAACTCAGGATTTACGATATGATTATAAAATGTGGTCCGGTTAAAGCCCGCTTTTTTTGCCACCTGTGTAATGGTGAGTTCGCTTTTATCAGCAACCTCTCTTAAAATCTCACCGTAATGCATTTTGTTGTTATTTTTCAACACTTTTCAAAATAATGAATCCTTATGTTTAATTTTATAGACATATTTTGTTGTTTTATTAGACATTTTTATTATTATTGTGTATGAAAACTCCCTTTACTAAGAAACAAATTACTTTAGATGAGGATGGTAAATCTACAGCTTTTATACCTCCTCTCCGTGAATCTAAAGGCGATCAGGACGAAAAAAACGCTTTCGAATCTGATTATCATACTTCTCTGGCATTTTATCAAAAAGCTCTACAATGTTACCACAAACAAGAGTTTCTAATTGCAACATTCATGATGCAACAGGCGGTGCAGTTTACCTGTATTGCATTATTGAAAGCCCTGACAGGATTGAAAGTTAAAGCAGTCGAAACGAAAGATTTTATAGAATGTTTAAAAAATTATATTCCTCAGGTAAAAAGCGTTTTTCCATGTAATTCCGAAATCGAATGTTCCTTAGTTCAACAGCTTTCGAAAGTTGATATCAATAAAGATAAATTTGAAATTACAGGAGAAGAAGTTATGCAACTGCTAATAAAGACCGAAAAACTTCAGAAGCTTGCCAGCGAGGTCTTTCCGAAAATAGTTGGGGAGGGTAATAATCAGCAATAAAAAAGCTCCATACTGTAAGAATGAAGCTTTTATTGTCTTGTATTAGCAATGATTAGTTGTTTAAAATAAGTATTGGTTTTTTAGCTATTGCTGCAAATTTAACAGCAGCTGAGGAAAGATATTCTCCATCCTTCAGGTATTTGTTTTTATTTGTCATTGCATATATATCACCCAATAAAAACTCATGAATTAAATCAGGGTATTTCTGTACATCTAATTTTTTAATATTCTCCATGTCAAATTCGCACTCTGAAATACGGGTAGAGAAGCAATCTTTAAAAAGAGATTTTCCATAGTCGCTACCAAGGTCGGGGATTCCATTATCTGATACATGAGCTAAAGTTAGCTTCGAGCCCAGTGTCTTACAAAGTCTTGCTATAGCTTTAACCAGTCTTAGCTCGGTAAACCTGATATCAGAATTATAAACCACACGAGAAATTTTTTCTGGTTTGTTAACGTTTTCCGGTACTAATACTACGGGACATTTAGCGTTGTTAACGATTCTTGATGTTAAAGCATCCAACTTTAATCCTTTTTTCTCGTCAATTGCAGGACAACTGATGAGTAAAAGTTCTGTGTCTATTATTTCGGATAATAATCTTTCGGATTCTAATACCTCATCGGCATTAAACACCGGGAAAAGAGTTTCGGAGTTAAAGGTGTCTCTTAACTCTATTGGTAAAGTGGTTTTTCTTGTTCTGTGTTCACTAAAATCTTCAACACTGTCTGCTTCTAAAACCACACTCTTTGCTTTTTGCTTTTGGTTAGGATTATTGAACGTGTTACAGAAAATAGGACGAGCTTGTGAAATTCTTGTGATTTCGGCTAACCATTGAATTACTGACGCATTTAAACTTTTGAAATTGATAAAATGACTGATATTTTTCATATTACTTAGGACTTTGCTTGAATAGATTATAATCTATAAGCAATATCCGAACCATAACTATCAGGATTTATGATGTAAAAAATATTTTTTTTAATTGGAATATAAATTTATAACTTGTTTTCCAAATAGACTATTTTCAAAGCCATTTCTTGCGTTTAAAGTACGTTAGTGTTCCCAAAGAAGACACAATCATAAAGAGTATCGCAATCAGGTAGCCGTATTGCCAGTTTAGTTCGGGCATAACTTTGAAATTCATGCCGTATATACTTGCGATTAAGGTTGGAGGCATAAATGCCACCGTAGCCACTGTAAATATTTTAATAATCCTGTTTTGCTCAATATTAATTAAACCCATAAAAGTATCCTGCAGATATTCAAGCCTCTCAAATGCAAATTTGTTATGTTCCAGTAAAGAGCTGATATCCTTTATCATTATTCTTAAAACACCCATATACTCCTGTGGGAATGTAGAAGATTTTAGTAAGGCCGACATCATTCTTTGCTTGTCTATAATGTTTTCGCGAAGCATCATATTGTCGTTTTGTAAAGAAGATATTTTTAATAGATCTCCTTCATCAACCTTTTCATTTGCTGCTGTAAGGTTTTTATTGAGTTCAGAAATTTCTTTGGCAATGTTTTCTATCAAATCTGCATCCTGATCTATGCAGGTTTCTAGAATAGTAGATAATATCTGGAAACCATTAACATATAAAGTAGGATTAGCTTTGATCCTTTTTACCGATTCTCCAAAAGTTTTTAAATCATCGTCGCGGTAGGTAAATAAGATGCCTTTTTCCAGGATGATGGAGACCGGGCAATATTCAAATCCGTTTTTTCTTATCGACAGGAAATTCGAGTTGATGATGATTTCCTGGTCCATCTCGCTAAAGCGGGAAGAACTTTCGATCTCCTGCGATTCTTCTTCTGATGAATATTTGATGTCAAAATAAGTTTCTACAGTCACCTTTTCCTCAACCGTCGGATTCTGGAGATCTACCCAAACCAGGCTATCCAAAGGGATTTCCCTTAAAGTATCCAAATCTGTTTCTTTGGCGAGCCGGGTATTCTTTTTAAAGTAAATTCTTAGCATAATCTCTAAACTTAGATTGACTGATCATTTCGTATCTTTGCAAAAATATCATTTTAATAGTGGAAAAGTCTCTGGCCTTCGGTGAAAAAAATTATAATTATTACAGTGCTTACTTAAAAAACAAGTATAAAGTAAAAAGGGTGTACAAAGTTATTGTGGATGGTGGTTTCACTTGTCCTAACCGCGATGGCTCCAAAGGCTTTGGCGGCTGTACCTATTGCAATGTCGATTCTTTTACACCCACCTCCAGAACCATGGCTACCATGAAAGAGCAGATTGAGTTTGGAATGGAGCGGGCCAGGAAACACTATAAAGCAGAAAAGTTCATCATCTATTTTCAGCCAAATACCAATACCTATGCGCCCGCACATTACCTAAAAACCATGTATGATGAAGCTTTAAGCGTAGACATGACTGATGTGGTTGGCTTATCTGTAGGTACAAGACCGGATTGTTTAGATGCTGAGAAAATTGCCCTTCTGGAGAGTTATACTGATAGGGTAGATGTGGATTTGGAGATGGGAATGGAATCTATTTATAATGATACCTTATCCCAAATTAACAGGGGTTGTTCTCATGATGAATTTGTAGACATCATGGGTTTGCTTACCAATAGCAAACTGGATATTTGTGTACATACCATTTTTGGTTTACCCGGCGAAACTAAAGAGATGATGTTAAGGTATGCTGATGAAATTAACCGTTTCCCGCAAATTAACTTTGTTAAATTTCATCACCTCCATATTGTAGAAGGCTCTATCATGGGCGTCAAGTATAAGAAAGATCCTTTTAAATTATTCTCTTTACAGGAATATGCAGATTTTTTGTGTGAGCTGTTACCTTTGGTTCGTCCCGATATTGTTATTCAGCGTCTATTTGGTATATCTGATTTAGATATGCTGATTGCACCTAAATGGGGATTAAGAAAATCAGAAATTCAAACTTTTATAGATAACGAGATCGAAAGAAAGGGAGTTGTGCAGGGATCTAAATATAGTGTTTTGGTTTAATAATTTATTAACTAGGAACACCACATCCGTCATCTCGAGTGAGGAACGAATCGAGAGATCTCAAGCCGATTTTAAAATAAGTCTTTAATGACCTGCTCCCTGTGCCTGAAAATATTTTCAACCTGTTTCTTTACCAAAATAGCATGTGCCCAATCTCCAATAAAGCCAAAAGGAAGGGCATAAATAAGTTTATCTCTCATCAGCACACCTGTTCCGGTTTCTTCAAAATGATGCTCGTGGTGCCATATCTTAAATGGTCCAAACTTTTGTTCGTCTATAAAATATTTACCCTCTCTAACAGTAGTAATTTCAGTCATCCAGTCCAGCTTTATGCCAAAAAGTGGAGATACTTTATAGGTGATCAGCATCCCTTCATACATTTTATCTCCCTCAGCGAAATCAGAAGTAATCTGAAAGCCCATTCCTTTAGGAGTAATTTTGGCTAGGTTTAATGGCGACGAAAAGAAATCCCAGGCCTGGGTCAAAGAAACAGGCATTTCCTGCTCAAAATTTAGGGTATAGACTTTCATTTGTTTCCTGAAGTAAAAAAAAAATCTATACTTATCTGCGAACAAAGCGCCTTACTGCACCATTTTGTTTGCACATGCCGAACTGGCAAAGGCTTCTGGCTTAGCTTTAAAAACAAAACCCATGCTTAAGATATAGCCCATAGCTTCATGCAGGGCCACATTAGATTTAAACTGGGGGCTGGTATTGATATCTGCATGCACTTCCAGGCCAATATCATACAGTTCTAAGAGGTCACAAAGTGTGTAAGCTGTTTCAATAGACTTTTGCACTTCTGCCAGCATTCTTTCCTTTATACTCATTTTCTGAGCACTTCTTTCCTGGCGGATAAACATAAAGGCTCCTTTCTTTTCTCTAAGGAAAACAATGACGGTGGCAAAATCAATAATGGATCCTTTTACCTGCGAATCGGTACCGATACAAACTTTAAGTTTGTTACCCAGGCTGTACTCTCTTTCTATGGCTTGTTCTACTTCTAATAATATGGGTGAATGAATAATTTCACCACTGAATTTTTTCCAGGTCATAAATTTTTAGTTTAGAAATTAAATGACCTTTTAGGGGTCTATAAAATTAAGTGATTGTTTATCATTGTTTTATGAAAACTTGGTTATTTAATTGTTAACATTAGTACTGTTTTTAACAAATTGATATTGAGATTGTTGTGTTAATTGGTTTTTTTCCTTAAGTTCATCATGCTAAGCTCGCGAAGCATCTAATCATAGCAGTATTCAGAACTTCACAAGTAGATTTTTAGCCACGAGTTCAAATAGGAGCAAGGTTTTAAAATAGAAGATGCTGCTGAGATCGATTTGCTGGCTACCTGTTGCTGATAAATTTTTCCGAATAGATTTGTCGGCATCCAGGCCGTTGTGCATCTGGTCTGCATATTTGAACCGTTTATAGATTTGTGGTTCACAATGTAGTTGAAAAAATAACGCCCCTTAAGGGCGCTATTAGTCATTTATAGGGTGATGTGATTTTTAGCTCGCTTAATGGCCAAATTTTCCTTCCATTTCATATACTTAGCGCTAAAAGACCTTTTCATTAAATTATCAAAGTTTCTCTGGATAGTTAAGTTATACAAGCTGTTTGCTTTTATAGCCCAGGATTTATCCCATGCTCTCAGGGAAATAGAAAAAGAACCATCTAAATATTTCATCCAGTGCCACATCCCGGTAGGCATAAATAGGGTTTCGCCATGTGTTAAAATGCTCTCGTACCCATCTATACCATTTAAAGCCGGAAACCTGTCGAAATCAGGATTAGAAATATCATAGTCTTCAAGGGCGTAAGTGGCAAAGGGAATTTTATAAAGCTGCCTGCTCCATTTGTTGTCAAATAAAATAATATGCTTACGGCCATTAAAATGTGTATGAAAAATATGCGCAAGGTCTATATCGTAATGAAGAAAGGTTACCGACCCTGCACCGCCAAAAAACATATTTGGATATTTATCTAAAAAGCCCCCCATCAAATCGCTAGGAAATCGATAATCATTTAACAGTTGAGGTATATTTTTTATGGGGTCGAATAGAAAGATCCGCAAATCTGTAGGTGCCTTCTGGATCAGATCTATATAATCAGCAAACAACATTTCTGTAGTGGCTGCATTAATAGGTTTGGAAGGGTCGGCTTTAGCGCTATCGTACAGGGGTACTGTGATATTTCCTGCAGTTTCTTTAAGGTAATCGAATTTCCACTTTTGTAAGGCTGGCCAGTCTTTGGCTAGGTCTTCTATAATAACTGGTTTTCTTTTAGTGAGGTAGTTCTCTATAAAGTCTTCCTTTCTTATACTGGAAACCCGGTCTATTGGTGTTAGATTGATGCCCATATAAACAATGATGATTGATTAAATATGAAATTAAATTTTGGGCTAAAAATAGAGAATGTTCATTTGATGACATGTAAAAGTTTTGCAAGAAAAAAGCGCTCCCGAATGGGAACGCTTCCTAAATGTGATTTAAACTATTTTTCTGTATTTGATTCGTTTAGGAGCCACATCGCCCAAACGCTTTTTACGGTTTTCTTCATATTCAGAATAGTTCCCTTCGAAAAAATACACTTCAGAATCGCCTTCAAAAGCCAGGATATGTGTACAAATCCGGTCTAAGAACCACCTGTCGTGGGAGATCACCACAGCACATCCTCCAAAATCATCCAAAGCTTCTTCCAGAGCTCTTAGTGTATTCACGTCGATGTCGTTGGTAGGCTCATCCAGCAATAGAACGTTCGAGCCTTCTTTTAAAGTAATGGCTAAGTGTACACGGTTTCTTTCTCCACCAGAAAGTACACCCACTTTTTTCTGTTGATCTGCACCATTAAAGTTGAATTTAGAAACGTAGGCCCTGGAATTGGTAGAGCGGTTACCTAAAATCATGGTTTCATGACCGCCGGTAATATTTTCCCAAACAGATTTATCGGCATCCAGGTCGTTGTGCATCTGATCTACATAACCCAGCTTTACGGTTTCACCTACGCGGAAAGTTCCGGCATCCGGCTCTTCCTGCCCGGTAATTAACCTGAACAGGGTGGTTTTACCCGCACCATTGGGGCCGATAATTCCTACTATACCTGCAGGAGGCAAAGAGAAAGTAAGGTTATCAAATAAAACTTTGTCGCCGTAAGCCTTGGTTACGCCATTGGCTTCTATCACGACGTTGCCTAATCTTGGTCCCGGTGGAATAAACAGCTCCAATTTTTCTTCTCTTTCTTTGGTGCCTTCGGAAGCTAATTTTTCATAATTCCCCAAACGGGCTTTAGATTTGGCATGGCGGGCTTTTGGTGCCATTCTTACCCATTCCAGCTCACGCTCTAAAGTTTTCTGGCGTTTGCTTTCGGTTTTTTCTTCCTGTGCCAAACGTTTAGATTTTTGGTCTAACCAGGAGGAGTAATTCCCTTTCCATGGAATACCTTCGCCACGGTCTAATTCTAAGATCCATCCCGCAACGTTATCTAAAAAGTACCTGTCGTGGGTTACTGCGATTACCGTTCCTTCGTATTGCTGTAAATGTTGTTCTAACCAGTCTATGGACTCGGCATCCAGGTGATTCGTAGGCTCATCTAGTAACAAAACATCTGGTTGCTGGATCAATAACCGACACATTGCCACCCTTCTTTTTTCTCCGCCTGACAAATTGGCTATTTTTGTCTCAGGTTCAGGGCAACGTAAAGCATCCATAGCTCTTTCCAGCTTAGCATCCAGCTCCCAACCATTCACTGCATCAATCTGGTCCTGCAATTCACCCTGTCTGGCCATTAATTTATCCATCGCATCAGCATCCTCGTAAACTTCGGGTAAACCAAACTTTTCGTTGATATCCTCGTATTCTTTAAGAATATCGGTGATGTGTTTTGCCCCTTCCTCTACAACTTCACGAACGGTCTTTTCGGGGTCTAAAATGGGTTCCTGTGCTAAATAACCAACAGTATAGCCTGGAGAAAATACTACTTCGCCCTGGAAAGATTTATCTAAACCAGCAATAATTTTAAGGAGTGAAGACTTTCCTGATCCGTTTAAACCAATCACACCAATCTTTGCTCCGTAGAAAAAAGAAAGGTAAATATTCTTTAATACCTGTTTCTGTGGCGGATAAATCTTATTTACACCAGCCATCGAAAAGATGATTTTTTCGTCTGACATTATTTCTTATTAAATTTTTTCAAATATCGTGTTTTCGGTCAGATATGGGTAAAAATAGTTTAAATCATTCCTTGTGAAATGATTTGGAATAAATTGGACGTATTGTTGATAATAAATAAAAGTTGGAACTTGGTTTTTAGAAACTATTTGATACATTAGAGCGTTTCAACACTATAGAGAAAGGTTATTATATGGAAGCTAAATTTTCACCCCGGGTAAAAGACGTAATTTCTTATAGTCGAGAAGAGGCTTTAAGATTAGGTCACGATTATATTGGTACAGAACATTTGCTGCTGGGTTTGATTAGAGAAGGCGACGGCGTAGCAATAAAAATTTTAAAATCTTTAGGTGCTGATACTGCAAAACTTCGCAGGGCAATTGAAGATGCTGTAAGAGGCACCTCCAGTACCACCGTCAACTTAGGTAATATTCCGCTGACCAAGCAGGCAGAAAAAGTTTTGAAAATAACTTATTTAGAGGCTAAAATCTTTAAAAGTGATGTGATTGGAACAGAGCATTTATTGCTGTCTATTCTTCGTGAAGAGGATAATATTGCTTCACAGATTCTGGCACAGTTTAATGTGAACTACGAGATTTTTAAATCAGAAGTGGAAAATAATAAAGGAGGCTTTAGAGACGATCCGTCTAATGCTGCAACCAGCGGTGATGAGGATTTTAGAGAAGAAGAATCTTTTTCTCAGCCTAAAAAAGTGTCTGATATTAAATCGAAAACTCCTGTGTTAGATAATTTCGGAAGAGACTTAACCAGGATGGCAGAAGATGGAAAGCTGGATCCGATTGTTGGACGTGAGAAAGAAATTGAGCGTGTTTCGCAGATTTTATCGCGTCGTAAAAAGAACAATCCAATTTTAATTGGAGAGCCTGGTGTAGGTAAATCTGCCATAGCCGAAGGTTTGGCATTAAGAATTGTGCAGCGTAAGGTCTCCAGGGTTTTGTTTAATAAAAGGGTGGTTACACTTGATCTGGCCTCTTTGGTTGCCGGTACAAAATACCGTGGGCAGTTTGAAGAGCGCATGAAAGCGGTGATGAACGAACTGGAGAAATCTCCGGATGTGATCCTGTTTATTGATGAAATTCATACGATTGTGGGCGCAGGTGGAGCTTCAGGTTCTTTGGATGCGTCTAACATGTTTAAACCAGCTTTGGCCAGAGGAGAGATTCAATGCATTGGCGCAACTACTTTAGATGAGTACCGCCAGTACATAGAGAAAGATGGTGCTCTGGATCGTCGTTTCCAAAAGGTAATGATAGAACCTGCTACACCAACAGAAACTATCGAAATCTTAAACAGGATTAAAGAGAAGTACGAAGAGCACCACGGGGTAACCTATACTGATGAAGCGATTGAAGCTTGTGTAAGCTTAACTTCAAGGTATATTACCGATCGTTTCTTGCCGGATAAAGCGATTGATGCTTTGGATGAAGCGGGATCCCGCGTACACTTAACCAATATCCACGTTCCTCAGAATATCATTGATATTGAACAAAAAATTGAGGAAATAAAGATTGAGAAAAATAAAGTGGTGCGCAGCCAGAAATACGAAGAGGCAGCTAAGCTACGTGATACAGAGAAAAACCTGTTAGAAGAATTAGATAAGGCAAAAGTAGAGTGGGAAGCAGAAACAAAATCTAAAAGATATACCGTTACAGAAGATAATGTTGCCGAAGTGGTTTCGATGATGACAGGCATCCCACTACAAAGAGTAGGACAAACTGATAGCCAGAAATTACTGGGCATGTTCGAGAAAATCAATGAGAAAATCATTGGTCAGGATGATGCGATTAAGAAATTAACCAAAGCCATCCAAAGAACAAGAGCAGGATTAAAAGATCCTAAAAAACCAATCGGTTCGTTTATTTTCTTAGGTCCAACTGGTGTGGGTAAAACCGAGCTGGCAAAAGAACTTGCCCGCTTTATGTTTGATACTGATGATGCTTTGATCCAGATAGACATGAGTGAGTACATGGAGAAATTCGCGGTGTCACGATTGGTAGGAGCGCCTCCGGGCTATGTTGGTTACGAAGAAGGCGGACAGCTTACTGAAAAAGTGAGAAGGAAACCTTATGCAGTTGTTCTTTTAGATGAGATTGAGAAAGCTCACCCTGATGTATTTAATATCCTTTTACAGGTATTAGATGAAGGGCAGTTGACAGACTCGTTAGGTCGTAAAGTTGATTTTAGAAATACCATCATCATTATGACTTCTAATATAGGAGCCCGCCAGTTAAAAGATTTCGGACAAGGTGTTGGTTTTGCTACTTCTGCAAAAACTTCACAGTTAGAAAGTCATAACAGAACGGTGATAGAAAGTGCTTTAAAAAGAGCTTTTGCCCCTGAGTTTTTAAACAGGGTAGATGATGTGATCGTATTCAATTCTCTTGAGAAAGAAGAAATCTATAAAATTATTGATATTGAGCTAAAAGCACTGTTTGGCCGTGTTCAGACACTAGGATACGAAATCAAGTTAACAGACTCTGCTAAAGAATACATTGCAGAAAAGGGATTTGATTCGAGTTTTGGTGCCCGTCCATTAAAAAGAGCCATCCAGAAATACCTGGAAGACCCAATTGCAGAAGAAATTCTGAAAGGTGAGTTATCTCCGGGAGATATAATGGAGGTTTCTTTCAATAAAGAAAAAGAAGAGATAGAAATTGTAGGTAAAATCGCTAAGAAGAAAAAGAAAAAAGAAGAAGAGAAAGAAGGCGGTACAGAATAACTTATCTAAATTAACTAAGAAACCCCTGTTGATATTTCGACAGGGGTTTTTTTATGATTTTTTTAATGAAAAACGTATAGACAAAGTGATCGTGTTTCTCTTTTAATTAATTAATGAGTCAGTAATTTGGTTATGTGGATATTTGCTTATATTTAGAAGGCAATTAGTTTAATACTTAACGTATTAATAAATTATAATGAAATTGAGACCCTTGTTTTTATATATTTTGTTTTTTTTAGCTTCTGCAGTAATAGCTCAGGAGGGTCCGAAAGCATATACACAAAATATTACTGGCACAAAACTTTCTTTTGATATGCAGGGCATACCTGGCGGACAGTTTGTAATGGGTAGTAAAAAAGGTAAGACAGACGAACAGCCTGTTCATATCGTTAAGGTCGATGCGTTTTGGATAGGTACCCACGAGGTGGTTTGGGATATTTATGAACCTTTTCTGTATAAAGACTTGGAGGTTTCTCATAATGTTGGAGCAGTACCCGCTAATGTCGACGCTGTAACCAGGCCTACAAAGCCATATCTCGATATGACATTTGGTATGGGAAAAGAAGGGCAGCCCGCATTAGCAATGACACATTACAATGCTATACAGTTTTGTAAATGGCTTTATGAGCGTACTGGTGAATTTTATCGCCTGCCAACTGAAGCAGAGTGGGAATACGCCTGCCGAGCTGGTACAAGTACAGAATATTCTTTTGGTGATGATGAAAGTAAACTTGGAGAATATGCTTGGTATGATGCCAATAGTGAAGGGAAAACTCATAAAGTAGGAGAAAAGAAACCCAATCAATGGGGCTTGTACGATATGTACGGGAATGTAGCAGAATGGACTTACGATCAATACCTACCTGATTTTTATGCTTCGTTAAAAGATAAATCTGTAAATCCTGTGGCTGTTCCCGAAAAGTTATATCCAAACGTTGTTAGGGGTGGTGCTTATAATGATGGTCCTGCCGATACAAGATCTTCAGCAAGGCTACCTTCAGATCCAGCTTGGAAACAACTAGATCCTCAGATACCTAAAAGTAACTGGTGGTTTCCAGAGGCACCTTTTGTAGGGCTAAGACTGGTTAGGCCGCTGGTTAAACCTTCAAAAGAATTTATTATCGCTTATTATGATAAAGCACCAATCAAAGATTTTTAAATTACCAACCATATATAAACTAAAAAATAATGAACAGCGAAGAAATGGGCGCTAACAAACGTCGCGAATTTTTAAAATCATCGGCATTGGTTGCCGGTGGAATAATATTAAACGGGGTAGCATTTGCTGGTGGTGCTGCACATTCGTCTATTGATGATACTATCAAAATTGCATTAATAGGCTGTGGAGACCGCGGTACGGGAGCCGCATTTCAAGCCCTAAACACAAAGCATAACTTAAAACTGGTAGCTATGGCTGGTGCTTTTAGTGACCGATTGGAAAATGCCTACAGTTTGATCTCTACAAAATTTGGTAATAAGGTAGATGTGCCTAAAGAGCGTAGGTTTGTAGGTTTTGATGCCTATAAACAAGCAATAGCTTTGGCGGATGTTGTTTTGCTAACTACCCCTCCAGGTTTTAGACCAAGCCATTTTGAAGAAGCTGTAGCACAAAACAAACATGTATTTATGGAGAAACCTGTTGCAGTAGATTCTCCAGGTATTCGCAGGGTACTAGCTGCTGCTAAGATTGCTGAGCAAAAGAAATTAAATGTAGTGGTAGGTCTTCAACGTAGGTATCAGTCCAATTATATTGAAGCTATGAAACGTATTGAAGACGGAATGATTGGTGACATTACTGGCGGACAAGTATACTGGAACAGCGGTGGTGTATGGGTAAAACATCGTCAACCGAACCAAACTGAAATGGAATATCAAATGCGTAACTGGTATTATTTTAATTGGTTATGCGGAGATCATATAGTAGAACAACATGTACATAATATAGATATTGCCAATTGGATCAAGAATGCACATCCAATATCTGTGCAGGGAACAGGTAGCCGAGCTTGGAGAACGGGTAAAGATTATGGTGAAATTTATGATAACCACTCCGTAGAGTTAACTTATGCTGATGGAGCTGTGATACATAGCCAGTGTAGGCATTTTGAAGGGATAGACAACCGTGTTGATGAGAGTTTCAATGGTACTAAAGGTCGTGTTCTTTTTGATTCTGGTGGTAACGTAGGAAGAATCTGGGATTTTAAAGGAAATCAATTGTTTAATCATAGTTTGAAAGTTAATCCAAACCCTTATCAGGTAGAACATGATGAGCTTTTTGCTGCCATTGCCACAGGGGAGTATAAATATAAGGATGCCGAACGTAGCGCTATTAGCTGTATGGCTTCAATTATGGGTCGTTATGCTACTTATTCTGGAAAAAAAATTAAATGGGATGAAGCATTAAATGCAGACAATAGTTTATTTCCAGATCAATTAAGTTGGACTGCTACTCCTAAGTCGGTTCCTGATGCTAATGGTTTATATTCTATAGCAATACCAGGAAAAACGAAGGTTATCTAAATTTATTAAGATAATGTTTTTTATAAAACCATCATATATGCATATGTGAAGGAGAATAATTATTTAATACAATTGTAAGATTTTGGAAGTAAGACTATAGTTGTATTTTCTGATAGTTGTGAGATTCTGGATATAATCAAATGGCTTCAGAAAGTAATATTACAGACATGCGAACTACAGTTTGTGCAAAATAATTAAGATAGTTGCTAAGCAATAAAAATTAACTTAATGAAGAGGATAGATTTTTTAAAAAATAGTTTTGTAGCAACAGGCGCTATGGTTGCAGGTTCTTCGTTCGCGGGCTCGGCTGCGGTATTATCTAAAGCAACACTTGCGGCACCAGATAAAACGTTTAATCTCGATTATGCTCCCCATCATGGAACGTTTAAAAATAGCGTCGGGGAATCTTTTTTAGACCAAATCCAGTACATTTACGATCAAGGATTCCGTTCTATCGAAGATAACGGTTATCTAAATAGATCTATTAAAGAGCAATCCAAAATTGGTAACCTATTAGAAAAATTAGGCATGCGCATGGGGGTTTTTGTGGTAGATGGCGGAGATAATTGGAAAATTTCTTTAACAACTGGAAAGAAAGAGTTTAAAGATAAATTTGTTGATACCTGTAAACGTTCTGTTGAAGCTGCAAAAAGGTGCAATGCAAAATGGCTGACTGTTGTGCCAGGATTTTATGAACGTAAACTGCCTTATGGAAACCAATTTGCAAATGTTGTTGATGCCATGCGAGCTGGTGCAGAAATATTTGAGCCTCATGGCCTAATTATGGTATTGGAAACTTTAAGCGACACACCAGAATTATTTTTGCAACAAACCCATGAAACTTTTGCAGTGTGTAAAGCTGTGCAAAGCCCGTCATGTAAAATTTTATACGATATCTATCACATGCAAAAAACAGAAGGCCAGTTAATTGTAAATATAGACCGCTGTTGGGATGAAATTGCTTACATCCAAATAGGGGATAACCCAGGTAGGAAAGAGCCTAATACTGGAGAGATAAATTATAAAAATCTTTTCAAACACATTTATAATAAAGGTTACAAAGGTATTTTAGGAATGGAGCATGGAAATTCGAAGCCTGGTAAAGAAGGTGAGCAGAGGTTGATACAAGCTTATCGTGAAAGCGATAACTTTTTATCATAAATATGACTTAAAGAGATGTAATACATGTTTATTTCTGTTGAATAAATAAATACAAAACATGCCCTTTTCTATACTTTTGGCAACTATTTCTTAAACCGAACTCGCGTTATATTAACCTATTTTTAATATAAAAGTTATATGAAGATTTTATTTTTGAAATAAATAAGGTAGATTGGGTTTTATATATAAATTTATACCAGATATCAGTAATTTTAGAGTTAATCTTGCAGGAATACCATACATATCACGATAAAGAACTTATTTTACTCTTAAAAAAGGATGATCATACCGCTTTCTCGGAAATATACAAGAGATATTGGGCGATTTTATACAGGCATGCTTTAAAAATGACAAGAGATGAAGAGCTTGCTAAAGATATTGTGCAAGATGTATTTATTTCTTTATGGGATAAGTCAGATCAACTACAACTAAACGCTTCTCTAAATGCATATTTGTATGCTACCACCAGAAATAAAATCTTAAACCTATTTGAAAAAGAGAAAGTGAAAACGAATTATGTGCAAACCCTGGGCTTGCATTTAGAAAGGGGAGAGAACATTACAGATCATAGATTAAGAGAGCGTCTTTTAAATGAAAAAATAGAAGATGAGATTGCACAACTCCCAAAAAAAATGCGTCAGGTTTTTGAAATGAGCCGTAAAGAAAATATGAGCTACAAAAAAATTGCAGAAGAACTGGAGCTTTCTGACAAAACTGTAAAAAAACAGGTGAGTAATGCTATTAAAATACTTCGGTTAAAATTGGATTTTTTGCTGGCTTTAATAGTTACCTGTACCTTATCCTAAGATCCAGAGCTTCCAACTGTATTTCTCTCTTATTCCTAATTACCATATTGTTTTTTTAGTGATTTGATGCTTACATTTTAAGTGTCAAATGATGTCAATAGGCTTTGTAGACTTGTAATTATTTTAAAATAAATCTACTACTTCATTTAAAGCAAACTGTCTTAATAATAAACCAATAGAATAGTATCATCCTGATCTGTGTTAAATATAATTTGAGATTCTGAAGTAAATGGAAGAAGAGAACATTAAAAAACTTTTACAACGATATATAGATGGAAACTGTACGCCTGAAGAAAAGGAGGTAGTGGAAACGTGGTATCTTAATGAACTCTCTGCTAAGGATGAAGAACTTCATGTAAATAATTATGATGAGGTGCAAAATCAGCTATGGGAAAGAATTAAATCTGAAAGAGTTATTGAAACTAAAAGAATTTCTTGGATTCCTCGTGTTGCGGCAGCAATTATTGTTTTGGCATTAGGGGTGGCCTCCTATACTTATGTTAAAAATAACCATGAGCAAGAGACTGTAGCAGCAGTAGTACCTGGCGGTAATAAAGCCATCCTAACATTAGCTAATGGAGAAAAAATTATTCTTTCTAACCTAAGCAATGGGGAGATAGCAGAACAATCCGGAGTTAAAATAACCAAGACCAAAGAAGGAGAAATTATTTATAGTGTAAATGATATAGCCAATACTTCTACTGGTAGAGATGTTTATAATAAGATAGAAACTCCTTTAGGAGGAAAGTACCAGGTAAACCTTCCGGATGGAACGAAAGTATGGCTTAATGCAGGTTCGTCTTTAGACTTTCCAATAAGCTTTAAAGGGAAAGAAAGAGTGGTTAAACTTTCCGGAGAAGCATATTTTGATGTGGCGCATAATAAAGTTAAGCCTTTTAAGGTAATTTCTGCCAACCAAACGATAGAAGTTTTAGGAACACAATTTAATGTTAATAGCTATACTGATGAACCTGATACCCGTACTACCTTAATAGAAGGCAGCGTAAGATTAAGTAATCATCAAGGTTTAAAAAAGATACTTAAACCTGGCCAGCGAGCTGTACTTACAGCTAAGAATATAGCCATAGAGCATTCATTAATTGACCAGGATATTTCATGGATTAATGGAGATTTTACATTTGAAGGGGCCAGCCTAGCAACTATCATGCGCCAAATTAGCCGTTGGTACAACGTAGAGGTAGTTTACAAAGGAGAAACCGCTGCTGTGAGATTTGGTGGTTCTATATCAATGAGTAAAAGTTTAGAAGAAGTATTAAAAGTTTTGGAAATGACAGAAGGGGTAAACTTTAAATTAGAGGGAAGGAGGATCTTGGTAATGCCATAGCTTTATCTCCTATGAAGTCAACAAAAAACGGGAACGTTGGAGCGTTCCCGATTAGATGGAGATTTCTTAATTAAAAAAATTGCGTCGAACAATAGTATCAATTAAAAAAACCTTAACAAATGTATAAAATTTATGCTAAAAATGAGGGGTTTGCCAAAACAGACAGCTCTCCCCATTCATTCCCCAAAGCACTCCGACTTTATCACCATAAAGATCCGGAATTTAAAAAATGGCTTATGCGTATTAATGTAACTTTCATTTTATTAATTGCAGCTTTTCTTCAAGTTTCTTTAGCCTCCAATGCGCAAAATATTTCTTTGGTTAAAAGGAATATAAGCCTAACGGAATTATTTAAAGAAATAAAAAAACAAAGCGGTTATGATTTCGTGTATACACAGGATTTACTTGGGAAAGGTAATACCGTGGATATTGATGTGAAAAATCAGCCTTTAAAAAAGGTTTTAGATAAAAGTTTTGAAAATCAGCCTTTTACTTATTCTATAGAAAATAAAACTGTGGTGGTTTCTCCAATTAAGGGAGCGCTTCCTGTAGAGCATTTATTGACTCCTAAAAATCAGCAAAATGAGATTAAGGGAGTAATTACAGACGCTAAAGGAGAACCTTTAGCAGGAGCATCGGTAAAGGTTAAAGCATCTCAAACCGCAGTGATTACTGATGCTAACGGCGCTTTTGTACTAAGAAATGTGAGCGCAAATGATGTGCTTGTGGTTTCTTTCTTAGGTTTTCAGAACGAAGAAATAGCTATTGGTGGTAAAAATCAATTTAAGATTTCACTAAGCGAAACTCCGGCGGCTTTAAGTGAGATTGTTGTGGTAGGTTATGGTACTCAAAAAAGAGAGTTGGTAACCAGTGCCATTGGTAGCTTTAAAATGAAAGATGAAGATGTAAGACAAGTGACTTCACCTGCCCGAATGTTAGAAGGTAAAATTGCCGGTGTTAA
>JAZQRF010000123.1:0-4578 GCA_045629485.1 Pelobium sp.
GCTATCAAGATCTTTTATAGAAGATCCGTACCCGGTCATAGATTTTATCATTTGCAAAGATAAAATTAATCTGTTAAATCAATCTATTTTGCTTGTCAAGGAACAGCTTAAGAGCATTAAATGTTAAATTTCCTTAAAATAATATGAAGAATTATCTGTTATTATATATAAGCGTTATTTTTAAAGAAATCCAGAAATTAATGATGCGCAGCTTATTGGTAGTCCTTTTCCTGTTTCTTTTTACTAACGGTTTTTCTCAGGAAACCTTTTCAGTAAAAGGGGTTATTTTTCATGATGAGAATAAAGAACGTGTAGAAAATGTGACCATTAAAAACCTGAACAGTACCGAAATAGTAGTGACAGATGTTTGGGGAACATTTTCCATCCAGGCATCCATAGGCGATACCCTACTATTCCAGAAAGAACGTTTTAGAGACCTTGCTAAAATCATTACCGCTAAACAAAACCTGGTGATTTATTTAAAACCAAGTTTAATTTTAGATGAAGTGGTGGTACAGGGTAAAAGCCGTAGCGCCGAACAGAAGGAAATTTTACAGGGCTACAGGGGAAAAGGCGTTTATTTTAATGGCAATCCGCCTTTGCTTTTCTCGTTGTTTCATCCTTTAACCGCAATACACGAGTTATTAAGTAAAGATGCAAATAATGCAAAACGATTTGTGGGCTACATTTCGAGAGAAAACGCACAATCGGCTGTAGATCAAAAATTCAATAAAGCTTTAATCGCTAAACATATTCCGATAGACGAAAAAGATATGGTGGAATTTATGCACTACTATAGGCCAAAACCAGAGCAAATAGCCAACTGGAATGATTACGATACGATAAAATATATTAAAGACGCTTATCAGAAATATTTAAAGGAGTATAAAAATTAATCCATTACCCCCCCTGTACGTAAAGGTTCTCCCGCGGAAGACCTATACCTGTTCTCTCCCTGCTGCATCCCTAGTTCAGAGACGTATGAAGGATGTGTGAGGTATAACCGATGAGATCGTATTTATATCCCCAGCATCTCACAAGTCTTCTCCGCAGCCAACTTCTCGGCATTCTTTTTATTGTAGTCTATTCCTGTGGCCATTAACTCGCCATCTATGGTCACCTGAATGATGAATAACTTGGCATTGTCTCCTGTTGAATTTACATCAAAAGCTTATCGCTCATTTTATAGTGCTGTAACGAAATTATATTTATATTCGTACTAGTAAATATAATTTCATGAAAAATACAATTACAGCTAATTTACAACTGATTACAGGTTAACAACAGAGTGGCAAAGTTCGAGATGCTCTGCGGATCTTATACAAACTCAATATAGAAAAAGCTATAAACCTTAAATATGAAAAATAAACTAATATATATTTCTTTAGGTCTTTTTCTGGTTTTCTCCTGCAAAAAAGAAAGGCAGCCTTCACCACAATATTATGGAGAACCGATCTTAGCTAGCAAAGAACATTTTCCTAATCAGGAACTATTTGATTTCACCACCTCCCCAGCCATAAGTCCCAACGGCAGGTATCTAATTTATATAGTGCCTTCAACCATGAGCCAAGAGAGGCAAGGCATCTGGTTAATAGATTTGCAAACCAGCGAGAAAAGATTCCTAAAAAAAGACGCTACTTTCTCCTTCCCATCATGGGCTCCAGATAGCCAGCACTTTTGCTATACATTTAATGGCAATTTGATGATAAGTGATTTATCTGGGAACAATGCTGAACAATTGACCCAAAACAGAAGATGTTTCAGACCAGATTGGCATCAAACAAAAAATAAAATTGCTTTTGATGATGCTCTTAGAAATATTTTTTCCATTGATGCGGCCACGAAAGAAATGATTAATAGTGTTGTGAACAAGGATATAGGTGGCGCTGCGAAATGGCTGGGGAGTACAGATAGTGTGATTGTTTTAATGGATAATGCTTATAAAATTGCAAATATTAGAACGGGTCAGGTATTATCAGATATTAAAGCAAATTTTCTAACAGGGGTTCCTACGATTACCTATCCTGCTGTTTCAAGAGACGGGAAACAAATAGCTTTCGTAACAGAGAAAGGAATTTATATCATTAATACAGATGGAACACATCTTCAGCAAGTTTTATATAATGAAGTTAGGCGTAAACCCGGCACACCTTACAAGCATGGTGATAAGGAGGTGAACGACCTAAGCTGGCACCCAGATGGAAAACATCTGGTTTATCAGGTTATAGAATTTACAAATTCCTCCATAGGGTTTGGAACTGTAATTTTCGGAGAAGGATACTCTGTTCTATACAAACTTAATATAGAAAAAGCATTACAAATTAATAAACCTTAAAATCAATCATTATGAAAAAAATCTTACTCTTATTGCTTATGCTTACTGCATGCATTAATTCTTTTGCTCAGTCAAAAGATAGTTTAAAAATCATTAAAACCAATGAATGGGGTTTGCCAGACCCTGAGCGAAAAATGCCACTCCCGGCTGATAGTCTTGATTTTAAAAATCAGGATTACGTGAAAGGGCGTTTGGTGGTTAAGTTTAAACCAAATATCCTAAATTTCGCAATTTTAAGTAGCAGTCAATTGCATAAAGAAGCAATCAAAATCATCAATTCGACCTCAAATGTGTTATCCGATAGCTTAAGCTTTTATATTCCCAGGATATTATCCATTTTAAACCTTTAACAAAAATACCGGATAAAATTATTCATAAGACGGCAATAGAAAAAGACTCTTCAAACAACATTGATGATTATATTTATAATATAGTGGTGATAAATTGTAAAGAAGGAAATGAGGAAGCATTAGCTAAAAAATTAATAAAAACAGGCCTTTTTGAATATGTCTCACCGGATTATAAATTATATTTAGACACTCCGCCTAACGATAGTGCATATCCACTGCAGAGAGGTTTAGAGCAGGCAACCGATATAGATATTGACGTTGAAGATGCGTGGTTAACTAATACAGGAAGTTCAAATGTTAAAGTTGCCATTTTAGATACAGGGATAGACTATGGTAATGACGATTTAGGTAATGGCACCTGGAATGTTACAGGCGCTAAAGTGAAAGCTGGCTACAACTATTATGACGGAAACAGTAATCCGTTCGATAATGACATAACATCAAGCCACGGTACAGCAGTGGGCGGTATTATTGGGGCATACAGAAATAACAATAACAGAGTAGCAGGGATAGCCGGCGGAGATTCTGCAGTGGGAAACCCGGGCGTAACCTTATATGCGCTTAAAGTTTTTAGCGGTTCGGATGGTACCAGCCAAGCAACAGGCTCTTCATCAGCAATGGCTGCTGCTCTAATAGACGCTGCCAAGCCAGAAAGCGAGGGTGGTTTTGGTTGTCATATAGCTAATTACAGTGGAGGGACAGTAAGTGGTACTTCACTTGCAGTTATTGATGCATTACGTTACGCAGCAAGACGAAACGTATTATTTGTAGCATCTAAAGGGAATGACAATACCAATGCCCTGCATTATCCCTCTGATATTAAGGAAAATTGGGTACTGTCTGTTGGAGCCTCTAATGGTGCTGACCAAAGAGCTCTTTATATTAATGGCAAGGGCTCTAACTGGGGAAACAATATAGATGTGGTGGCACCGGGCACAACAGATTTAGTGTATACCACCAAAAAAGTAAGTACTGGCAGCGAAGGCTCTTTTAGTGGCACTTCCGCTGCCGCACCTGTAGTGGCCGGTGTTGCAGCACTATTAAAATCACAAAACCCGGCACTACACCGGGATGATATAGAGCAGTTAATTAAAATGTCAGCAATAAAGGTAGGTCTCTACACTTACACAAACGGCTATAATGAGGAGATGGGGTTTGGTAAAGTAAATGCTGCCAATGCTATGGCTTATTTAAAGGCACCGTATCAACTTGTGCAAAACACCATAACAGGCGGTACTGTCGAAGATATTTACAGTTCGCAATGGCATACCTTAATTAGTGGAAGCGGACTGGCTGCCGGGAACTATTATGGGAAAATGTACAGGGTAAAAACGACCATACAAAAGCCATTTTGTGGTGGCGAAAATTATTTTTGGCCCAGAATTGAAGGAGCATCAGTAGGCTGGTCTGCTGCCAACCCAAATAATCAAGAAAACTATATTTATAAAAGCAATGAAACAGCAACTACAGTAGATTTAACAACTTGGGTATATTTTATAGAAAATAACGCCTTGGGTCAAAATATAAATATGTTGTACCCGTGTTCTCCTAATCAGGTCAAATTTGCCTATACTGCATTAGGAGAACAACAGTATTATAATGTTTTTAGTATATCTGGCCTTCCGTCATTTTGTACTTCCACTACATATACTATTCCAAATTTACCAACCGGTGCAACAGTTACATGGACAGCCACAGGAAGTATAAGTATATCCGGGGCTAATAATGTTAATCCTGTAAGTGTAACAAAAAGCTCCGATGGCACAGGTACATTAACCGCAAATATTAGTACGGCATGTGGTAATTTTTCTGTGGTTAAAAATAATATAGGAACAGGTCTTCCTGTTGCTCCTTTATTTTCTTTCAACCCTACAAGTAATTGCGCTAATGATT
>JAZQRF010000124.1:0-15142 GCA_045629485.1 Pelobium sp.
AAACGTTCGCGACCTTCTATCTTAGAAGTACTTTCTATGGTAACCTTTTTTTGGGTTAAAAAAGTTCTGCTTGCCTCTAAATCTTCTACTTCAAAAGCCACATGTCGTGGCTCTTTTGGTTCTGTTTTTCCTAAAGCTAAATGTAGTTCGATATCGCCCATGATAAACCAAAATGTTTGAGGTACTAAGTTCTGAATTTGCTGAAGCTGTAATGTCTCTTTGTAAAAAGACAGCAATTCGCTTTCCCTGCCTGTGGGATAATTGATGGTATAATGGTCGATTTTTTTTAAGTGTAACATCGTGTGGGTTAGTTATCGGAATAATTTACTAAACTAGTTTTTTCTGCTATGTAATTAAATAATTTTATTCTTTAAAACCATTAGAAGCTACATTCGTTCTGACAAAAAGGTTTTTGCATGAATTCAACCATCAGTCTTTCTTCTATTTTAGATAACGATTTTTATAAATTCACGATGCAGCAAGCCGTGGTAAGGCTGTTTCCATTTGGAAAAGCTAAATATCAGTTTATCAATAGAGGAACACATCGATTTCCTGAAGGATTTGCTGGTTTGTTGAGAGAAGCTGTCGATAAAATGGTGTATTTGCACCTTTCCAAAGAAGAAAAGAAATTCTTACAAATCACCTGTCCTTATCTCGACCCGCTTTATTTAGACTTTTTAGGGGGTTACAGATACAATCCGGAAGAGGTACAAATAAGCCAGGCAGGGCAGGAGCTCACAGTAGAAATAGAGGGTTTGTGGTATAGAACTATACTATGGGAAGTTCCTCTAATGTCTCTGATTTCTGAACTATATTATGTAATAGAAGGTAAAGAGCGTAATAATAACGATAGGATTGTTGAACGGACAAAGGATAAAATAGAGCGTTTCAAAGATTTAGGCGTAACTGTTGCAGAGTTTGGAACAAGAAGGAGACATTCTTACGAAGTGCAAAGAATGGTTTTACATACTTTACAACGGTACGGGAAAGGATCATTTATTGGGACAAGCAATGTACATATGGCCATGATTTATAACGAAAAACCTATAGGTACACATGCACATGAATGGTTTATGTATCATGCGGCCCATTATGGATTTAAAATGTCTAATGCTATAGGATTAGAAAACTGGGTGAAGGTTTATCGGGGAGATTTAGGAATAGCACTTTCTGATACCTATACCACCGCTATTTTCTTTAAGCAATTTGACAAAATGTTCTCCAAACTATTTGATGGCGTAAGACATGATAGTGGAGATCCCTTACAATTTGCCGATGATGTGATTGCGCACTATAAGAAAATGGGAATAGATCCACTCTCTAAAACAATTATTTTTTCTGATGGACTGGATTTTGATAAGGTGGAACGGATAGCATCCTATTGCAAGGGAAAGATAGGGATGTCGTTCGGCATAGGTACAAATTTAACTAATGATGTTGGTTTGAAGCCTATGAATATAGTAATTAAAATGACTGAGGCTAACCATTACCTTAATGAATGGACTCCGGTAGTGAAGCTTTCCGATGAGAAGGGAAAGTATACTGGTAATCCCGAAACCATAAATCTGGCTAAATCTATACTTGGTATCGGTAATTAAAAAGGTAAAGGAGTGCATGATGCACCCCTTTACAATACAATCTTTTTAGTACAATCTTTTATCCTCTGGCTGGGCCAGATTTTTTCCAATAAGATTTTTTCGGTTTGTTTTCCTGTGGTTTATCTGCTTTTGGGGCCGATGCTGTCCTTGGAGTATTTCTATTTCCTCCACCAGACTGAGGCCTTTTTCCTTTTTTCTCTTTCGGAGAAGCCGTGAATTTAGTCATCGGATAAGGATGATCGTCTGCTTTAGGAATACTTTTTCCTATTATCTTTTGGATATCCTGCAGGAATTCTTTTTCATCAACATCACAAAAAGAGTAAGCGGTTCCATTTGCACCAGCTCTGCCCGTACGACCAATCCGGTGAACATAAGTTTCCGGGATATTTGGAATTTCGTAATTGAAAACGTGTGCCAGTTCATCAATATCTATACCTCTAGCAGCAATATCCGTAGCAACTAAAACCCTTATTTTGTTGGTTTTAAATTCATCCAGGGCTCTTTGACGAGCATTTTGTGATTTATTACCATGTATGGCTGCGGCTTTAATATCTTTTTGCTGCAGCATTTTCACCACTTTATCTGCACCATGCTTAGTTTTAGTAAAAACCAAAGCTGTTTGTATGTTTTTCTCTTCCAAAACATGCAACAATAATTTATTCTTATTGTCTCTGTCTACCATATACACAGTTTGGTTAATGGTATCGGCAGTAGATGATTCGGGGGTAACTTCTACTTTAACAGGATTTCTTAAAATATCTGCTGAAAGTTTTTGAATAACCGGGGGCATAGTTGCCGAGAAGAACAGCGATTGCCTAACTGCAGGTAAAGCTGCAATCAATTTTTTAACATCATGGATAAAGCCCATATCCAGCATACGGTCTGCTTCATCCAAAACAAATAATTTAATGTCTCTAAGCGTAATAAAACGCTGGTTCATTAAATCTAACAACCGGCCTGGCGTTGCCACTAAAATGTCAACTCCTCTTTGTAAAGCATCTGTTTGTGCTTTTTGACCTACACCTCCAAAAACAACAGCATATTTTAGATGCGTATTTTTGCCATAAGCGGCAAAGCTATCACCAATTTGAATGGCTAATTCTCTGGTGGGTGTAACTATTAATGCTCTAACCGGGCGTTGTCCCTTAACCTGAGGTTGTTTTTGCAATAGTTGTATAATAGGAATTGCAAATGCTGCAGTTTTTCCTGTTCCGGTTTGTGCGCAACCTAAAAGGTCTTTGCCTTGTAAAATCAACGGAATTGCCTGTGCCTGAATAGGGGTTGGCTTCGTATAGCCTTCGGTAGCTAATGCTTTTTTAATAGGATCGATAAGATCCAGTTCATCAAATGAAATCATAATGGGGTAAGGTTAAAATCCCATTATCATTATAACATAGGCAAACCTTCTTTTTATTTTAAATTTTTGCAAAGGTGAGGATAATTCTTCGGATTTGAGCTATTAGAGGTTTTATGAATAAACGTAATCTAATTTTTTAAGCAGAAAGAGCAGAATCTAAACTTGATTTTTTAGATTTGAATAAGTAACACACACTATGTTAAGATTAGCAGATAAACAAAGGAGCACAGTTAGAGAGTTTTTTGTTATCCTTTTAAAACTCTTCATATTTGTTGTTCTATTATACTTTAATTTTGATCAGCCGGAGTTCTATAAAGCAGCACCATTCATAGCAAAAGCATCCAGAGTATTGCTGTTTTTTATGCTTGCCAGCTTCTCTGTTTCTGTTTTAAGGTATTCGGTAATCTATGTGTACATTCGAAAAAACAAGCTGAAGAATAATATTAAAGATAATTTTATTCTTGGAATCAACCGAATCGTTTCTGTGTTTAATACTCTATTCCTGGTAGTGTCTCTCATGTACCTGTTCGATATAGATCCCTTAAAATTTGTTACCAGTATTACCATTGTTGCTGCGGCCATAGCTTTAATATTTAAAGATTATGTAACCAATATGATTAATGGCTTAATCATCATGTTTTCTGACCGCCTTTCATTAGGAGACCATATTAAAGTTTTAAATGAAGAAGGTAAAATTTTAGATATTACCTTATTAAATATTGTGTTGCAGAATGAGGATAACGATATGGTTTTAATACCTAATTCTGTTATTATTACTTCGTTAATTGTAAACCAATCTAAGCAAAATATAAAAAAACTAACTGTAGAGTTTGAGATGGATCTGGCACATGGTTATAACCCGGATACGTTGGAGGAAGCATTGTGGCCATCTATAAAATCTTTCTCTGATCATATTAGAAGAGAAGGGTTTTCTGTCAAAACTTTAGATATTAAAAAGGATATTGCAAGATTTAAAATACAACTGTTATTTAAAAACCATAACAAACAAACCGAAAGAATGATACGCCGAGCTTTAAATACTGCAATCCTTGGCTTATCTGCCGATAAAATTGCAGCTAAACATTAATGTTGTATGAAGTTTTATAGCCCCCGCTAAATTAAAATGGCTATGTGAATAGTTTTTTTTGAATAATAAAATCTTTGTCTTATCATTGTCTATTAAATCAATAGATTTTGTTTGCCCTGATTTGTATGGTAAAGGTAGAACCATATTAGATGCTCAGCTCAGTGGGCCTTCAATGGTTTAATTATTGGGTTACCACCACAAGAAGCAGCAATTAACACACAGAGTAATCCGGTAAGCTTCTTTAAGGAATTGCCGAATTTCACATTTTTAATAATGATGATAGAAGAAAAAGAAGAAGTAATTAAACCATCTGTAGAGAAAAGAGAAGAAAAAAAATGGAGAAAAATTGCAGGTAGGTGTTTGTTACTTCTTGCTGTTTTAATCGCAGGTTATGCAGCAATAGAGTACTATACATTCGAAGGCTTACAGCATATAATTCTAGATAAATTAAGTGATGACCAGTTCTTGTTTATGCTGGCTGTTGGATTTTTTGCTCAAATGGTTGATGGTGCATTAGGAATGGGCTATGGTGTAATATCTACTACATTATTGTTATCCGGAGGACTGAACCCTGCAGTAATTTCAGGAAGTATACATACTGCAGAGATGTTTTCCAGCGGGGCGTCTGGATTTAGTCATTACCGTTTTGGTAATGTGAATATGAAGCTTTTTAAGACTTTATTAATTCCCGGAGTTTTAGGTGCAATTGGAGGCGCTTTACTTTTAGGATATTTAGGTGAAGTTTATACTCCGTATGTTCGTCCAATTATTTCTATTTATACTTTTATTTTAGGTATCAGGATATTAACAAATGCTTTTAAAAAGCAAATCAAACCAAAAAAAGTAAAACGAGCGGGTTTGTTAGCGGGTGCGGGCGGTTTCCTGGATTCTTTTGGGGGTGGTGGTTGGGGTCCGCTGGTTACCAGCACACTAATATCTAAAGGCAGAAGCCCAAAATATGTTATTGGGTCTGTTAGTTTAACAGAGTTTTTTGTAACCATGGCCAGCGCATTAACTTTTTTTGTTATTCTGGGGGTAAGCCATCTGGAATCTATTATAGGTTTAATTCTTGGAGGATTAGTTGCGGCACCTTTAGCTGCAAGATTGGTTGGTAAATTGCCTGTTAAGAAGATGTTTATTGGTGTGGCTGTCATTGTTTTAGTTTCAAGTATCAGAACGATCTGGGGCTCTTTGGATAAGCTGTTTTTTTAAGATAGTTTTGCAAACTGTATCACATTTTGCAATCACCATGATTAAAAAAGGTTTCAGGAAAATTATAGGTTTGAGTGTTTTGATTATATTTATCAGTGCATGTAATCAAAATAAAAAAGGTTCCGAAAGTTCAGTTCAGGATATTGTGGCATTGGCTGCAGAAAATGATATTCCAATTAACGGAGATACAACTACCTTGGGGATGGTCTTCATACCTGGCGGAACTTTTATGATGGGCGCCGATAATCATCAGGCCAGTGAAGATGAATATCCTAAGCATAAAGTAAGTTTGGATAGCTTTTGGATGGATGAGCATGAAGTTACCAATGCCCAGTTTGCGAGATTTATTGAGGCAACCGGCTATATCACTACAGCTGAAAAGAAACCAGATTGGCTAGAACTTAGAAAGCAATTGCCGCCTGGTACACCAAAGCCGGATGACAGCCAATTAGTAGCCTCCTCATTAGTATTTACTCCACCTTCCCAAGCTGTTGATTTAAACGATTATTCACAATGGTGGTCTTGGGTAGCAGGTGCAAGCTGGAAACATCCGGAAGGACCCGCTAGCGATTTAAAAGGAAAAGATAATTATCCGGTGATCCATGTAAGTTGGGAAGATGCTATGGCTTATTGTAAATGGGCTGGTAAACGTTTACCTACAGAAGCAGAATGGGAATTTGCCGCCAGAGGCGGATTAGAAAATAATATTTACCCCTGGGGAAACGAACACATTAATAAAGGGAAACCAAAAGCTAATTCATGGGAAGGTCATTTTCCTAATGTGAATACAACCATAGACGGATTTGAAAATATTTCACCCGTAAAATCTTTCCCTGCTAATGGATATCAGTTGTACGATATGGCAGGAAATGTTTGGGAGTGGTGTGCTGATTGGTATCGTAATGATTATTACCAAATTATAAATAAACCAGAAGGAATATTAAATCCACAAGGACCTGTCGATAGTTACGACCCGGATGAGCCTTATGCAAAAAAGAAAGTAGCAAGAGGAGGATCGTTTATGTGCAATGACAGTTATTGCTCTGGTTACCGTGTAGCCCGGAGAATGAAAACATCCTATGATTCTGGCATGAGTAATATGGGGTTTAGATGTGTGAGATCAATTAAATAACATCGACAAAATTTTTAAGGAGAAACACTGATGGTACTTTTTATAAAGAACTATTGGGGTTTTCTTTTTATGATGGAAAAAGCAAGCTATACTGATTCTCTCACTCTTAATTTCTGATAAACTATGTTGGGTAAAATTGCCAAACCGATTGATGTGGCTATCAAATAACTGCAACTTAAAGCATAGAATTTTATATTTAATGCAGGTAGTACACCATTATTAGTAACACATATATTCATTAACTATTTAATCTATAAAATTTGTAGATTAATAAAAACCTTATATATTTGCGTTGTAAAGATGCTTGATAGAACGATCATTTATATTATTAAAAACGGAGGAGAAATGTGTTGATCTAATACTATAATAAAAAGGGAGACCACTATGGATCTCCCCCGGAATAATTCTCTTATGAAACAGGGATTCAATTGGCGTTGGCACCTGCTTCAATTTATTTATTAAACCAAAACAAAAATATGCAAAATTTTAAAAAGGTAAGGAGGGTATGGCCTGTAATTACCTTGCGTAAAAATGCTCATTTCTTAAAAATAGTGTTTTTATTAATTCTACCGGTCGAATTATTTTCACAGATTCACACCACACCACTGGTAAATGCAACACTGCAGGGACAAATAATAGATGCTGAGACTAAAGATCCAATTGCAGGAGCAATTATACGTTTGGAAGGTGTTACTCATAGTGCTCAAACAGATGCAGAAGGTAATTTCTATTTTGTTACGGGCCAAAAGTTACCCATGACTTTGATTATAAGTTATTTGGGATATAAAAAGCAAACGGTTGTAGCTACAACTCCGCAAATTGTGATTCCTTTAGTCCCGGATAGAAAGCTATTAAATGATATTGTTGTGGTAGGGTACGCTACCCAACAAAGGAGAGATTTAATAGGCTCTGTAAGTAAAATCAATCCTGCAGATGTTAAAAATATCCCTGAAGCTAGTTTTGATGCACAATTACAGGGGAAATCATCCGGAGTGCAAATAAATTCTAATACTGGTGTTCCCGGGTCGGATGTTTTTATAAGAGTAAGAGGGGCTACTTCTATAAATGCCACCAACGATCCTTTGTATGTAATAGATGGAGTTTTCGTAAATAATACCAGTTTACAAAATTTGGGTCAGGACCGACAGACTTCTCCTTTATCAGATATCAATCCGGCAGATATAGAAAGTATAGAAATACTAAAAGATGCTACTGCGATTGGGATCTATGGTTCAAGAGGGGCAAACGGAGTAGTGATTGTTACCACAAAACGCGGTAATTACGGACAGAAATCTAAAATCGATTTTAATGCTTCTGAAGGCATTGGCTGGGCTCCTTCTGACAGGATTTGGAAAACCACCACCGGAGTAGAGCATGCAACTTTAATTAATGAATATTTTATAAACAGTGCTAAAGCAGAGCCTTTTAGAGACAGAAGTATAGTGATAGATGGTGTAGCGGGCAGAGGTTTACCTTCTGAACAACCTACTTATGACAGGATGCAATATTTAAACAGAACTGCTGCACTTCGTAATTATGATTTATCTATAAGGGGTGGATCAGAAAGAACAAAGTACTATTTAGGCGCCGGTTTCGTAGACCAGGAATCTATATGGAAGCCCATGTCTTTTGAAAGAGCCAGCTTTAAAGTAAACTTAGATCAAAAAATAAATAAAAAAATAACCATTGGAACAAGCAACAGTTTGTCGAAAAGCTTTAGGAACCAGGCCAGGCCAGCAAATGGTGGAAATGGAACGCTATTACAAGCATCATTAAATATACCTACCTATCTCCCAATTTTTGATGATCAGGGTAAGCCTTTAAAATGGGTGAACTTTGATAATATTGATGTTTTAACAAGTACCGTAAATCTTTGGTCGGATAGTTACCATTACGTTGGTAATGTTTATTTTGATTTTGACATCACTTCGAAAATAAAATTCAGATCTACTTTTGGTACCGATTATAATTTGTACGAAGAAAACGAATATTGGGATAACCGTACAATCTTAGGCGCCAGTGGCGGACGGGGAAGTGAAAGTATTACTCAATCAGCAATGTTGATTAATGAGCAAACACTATCCTATAATGACCAGATAAATAACCATTCTTTTGGTTTGCTTTTAGGAAATACACTACAGGGAAGCAGAGTTAAAAATGTAAGTGCTACAGGTACAAATTTCCCAAATAATTCTTACACTCAAATTTCTTCGGCGGCTATTCAAACAGCTTCTCAGTACAAAACAAACAATAAACTAGCTTCATTTTTTACCAGGGCGCATTATAATTATGCAAGTAAATATTATGCAGAGTTTATTTTAAGAGCTGATGGATCTTCGAAATTCGGAAACAATAATAAATGGCCATACTTCCCATCTGCGGGCGGACCCTGGAGAATTAATGAAGAAAATTTTCTAAAAGAATCTTCTATTATCAGTAATCTGAAACTGAGAGCCAGCTATGGTATCACCGGGAATCAGGCAGGTATCAATGACTTTGCTTCTTCTGGTTTGTGGACCGGAGGACATAACTATGGTGATGTTTTAGGAGGTACAGAATTACCCGGAACAGCACCACTTCAGATTGCCAACCCTGATTTAAAATGGGAAAGCACATCGCAATTAAGTACCGGCTTGGATGTGGGTATTTTTAATGATAGAATAAATCTAGAATTCAACTATTACAGAAAATTTACTAAAGATGCATTGCTGCTTGTGGCAACTCCGGCTTCCTCAGGGTTTACCTCTTACCTTACAAACTTTGGAGAAATCAGTAATAACGGTTTTGAATTTGCAATTAATTCGACCAACATCAGAACAAAAGGATTTACCTGGAAAACTGATTTTAATATTTCTCAGAATAAAAACAAGATTGAAAAAATTCCGGCTGATATACCTTTTGCAGGGAGAGACCTGATCCGATTACAAGAAGGAAAAGAATTATACTCTTATTGGTTATATAACCAAATAGGTGTTGATGCTCAGACTGGAGATATCATCATTGAAGATTATAATAGAGACGGAAAAATTACTGCTGATGATCGTCATATCATGGGAAGTACCTGGCCAAAGCTTTTTGGTGGTTTCAATAACAATTTCAATTATAAATCATTCGATTTAGGTTTGTTCTTTACTTACTCATGGGGAAATCATATCTGGAATCAGAACAGAATGCTAGGAGAAACAGGCGGTACACTGGACGCTAACAGGGTTTTATTAACAAGCCAGTTAGATAGATGGACAACCCCGGGACAAATTACCAACACTCCAAAATTAACAGCTGCAAATTACTCGAGACAAGAGGTTAGTCGTTTTTTGGAAGATGCATCTTTTATTAGACTAAGAGCTTTAACCTTTGGGTATACACTACCTAAATCTTTAACCACAAGAGCAAAGATAGAACGGGTAAGATTATATGTAACAGGCAGCAATTTACTGCTGTTCACAAAATATACTGGTGCTGATCCGGAATCTAATTTAGGAACAGGTAATATCCAGGGCTACGATTACGGAACTCCTCCACAACCGAGAACTGTCCAGTTTGGTTTAAACGTGTCTTTATAATATTTTAAAATGAAAAGGATTAAATACATTTTATTAGGGATGATAGTGTTAGCATTGTCATCCTGCGAAAAATTTCTTGAAGTAGAACCAGTAAATGCGGTATCAGATTTAAATCCAATAAGTGATAAAGGATCTGCCGAAACAGCATTGAGAGGGGTGTACAATCAACTTGGCGATGCAGGTTATTATGGCGAAAATTATGTCACTTTAGGTTTTTACCCTTCCGGGGATATCACCAATTTAACAACTGGCGGGGCAGCCAATTTGGTAAATATCAATTTCCGTACAGACGAAGTTTTATTCAATTCTTCCTGGGCAGCAATTTATAATACTATCAATAGGGCTAACCATGTTATTCAGAAAGTTCCATTGGTCCAGGATCCGACTTTAACGCAAGCTTTAAAGGATAAATATGTAGGAGAAGCCAAATTTATCAGGGCCTTAGCCTATTTTGATTTAGCCCGGGCCTGGGGCGGAGTACAACTTTTCCTGGAGCCAACAAATTCCTTAAAAGACCGTCCGCAAATAAAAAGAGCTACGTTAGAGGAGACTTACGCCCAAGTGCTTACAGATTTAATAGATGCAGAAAGTGCCCTTGCTGATGATGTGAATAGAATTAGAGCAACAAAAAGAACAGTTTGGGCTTTAAGGGCAAGATTACATTTGTATAAACAAGAATGGGAATTAGCCGAAGAATATGCAACTAAACTAATAGATAAGGCTAGTGATTATACATTAATAAAGCCTTATAGCTCATGGTTTGCAAACAATGTAACAGGTACAAAAGAATCAATTTTTGAGTTACAATTCAGTGCATTAAATCCAAGTGCTATACGCTCTCAAATGCAACACCCTACCAACGGTGGAACTTATAGGTATGCACCAAGCAATAAATTCGTACAACTTTTAAACGATCCGTTAATTGGCGGTGGCAGAAATGCCCTTATAAAAAGTATTAGCCAGGGAGGAACTACCATTTGGTCTGGTAATTTATATTACAGATTACCGGCAACAGACCCAGCGTATATTTTTAGAATAGCAGAAATGTATTTGATCAGGGCTGAGGCCAGAGCACAGCAAGCCAAGCTATTTACTGTTGACGGTGCTTTATATGATTTAAATCAAGTTAGAGATAGGGCAGATCTTGCGCCAATCTTAACGGGAGACAAAGAAGATGTTTTATTAGCTATTGAAAATGAAAGACGTTTTGAATTTGCTTTTGAAGCTCATAGGTGGTTCGATTTAGCAAGAACAGGTAGAGCAAAGGTAGTATTAGAGGCTATAGATCCAAATATTAAAGTCGAGGCCCATGAGAATGTTTTTCCTATCCCGGTATCTCAAACGCAATTAGATCCAAATCTTGAACAAAATTTAGACTATTAATCCTAAAAATATAATCTATGAACTTATTTAATGTTTTACTTCAGGATAACTCTAAGTGGAAAAGCTGGGAAAAGTTTATATTGAAGTTCTTCTTTATATATTTTGCCATTCTTATTCTTCCCATAGATTGGAAATTCTATCAAAAGCTGTTTTCAATCGACTGGTTGCATCTTAATTTTTATGATCTGTTTGTACTAACTAAATATTCGCCAGTCTTCTTCGGTTTGGAAGGCTATGCTAATTGGTTGGTTGCAGCTATTCTTGCTCTTGCAGGGGCTGCTATTTGGTACAAATGCGATTCGAATTATAATAATTTGTATTACTGGTTAAGAGTAGTTTTAAGGTATAGATTAGCAATTGGAATAATTGCTTATGGCCTTATTAAGCTTTTTCCTTTACAAATGCCTTATCCTTCTTTAAGCAATCTGCACACCAATTACGGAGATTTTTATGCCTGGAAAATTTACTTCCATACCCTTGGTATTGCTCAATGGTACGAATCATTCTTAGGATTAGTAGAAGTTTTAGCCGGATTATTATTGTTAAATAGAAGAACTACAACTTTTGGTGCCGGAATAATTATAGGATTTACAGGCAATGTATTTGCAGCTAACATTGCCTATCAGGCAGGAGAAGAGGTGTACAGCTTATACTTGTTTATTATAGCACTTTTCCTTTTTGTGTATGACGCTCCCCGTCTTTATAACTTGTTAGTGAAAAGGCAATTTACCATTGCGAATAACCTTCAACCCGTATTTAACGCAGCAAGAATTAAAACCATCAGAAATATTTTAAAAATTTCGTTCGTGGTATTTATTCTGGTATTAACGGGTACAACTTACGCAAACTATAAAAGTGAACCTTATAAAATACCTAATGAAGATGGTTTAAAAGGTACTTATGGCTACTATAACGTCAGAGAGTTTAGGTTTAATGATGAGGTGATACCATATTCCCAAACCGATAGCAACAGATGGCAAAATGTAGTTTTTGAAAAATGGGCAACCATAAGTATAAAAACTGCTAAATCTATTAAACTGGATAGAACACTTGGTGATGTTTATCATGAGAAAAGTATTGATAGAAATTTTGAATCGGCAGGTGTGGGTGGTAGAAGATATTTTGCTTACACAGCAGATACTGTAGCTAAAACCATCTTATTAGCGAATAAAAATAAAAATCATGCTGATGAAAGGTTTAAGCTGACCTATTATTTTGTAAATGATTCTACTCTCGTTTTAAAAGGGACCAATGAAAAAAGAGATTCTATCACTGCAGTATTAGATAGGATCGACAAAAAATATATGCTTCTCGAGGGTCGAAGAAGACCAGTAAAGTTATAATCGCTATTTAATAATATTCAAATGTCAGAGAAATTTGAAATTGAAACTTTGGTCGGGCCAGACTTGAGTTCTAATAAAAACACAAAACAAAGCACCATTTGGAAGAGTTACGAGAAATTTTTCTTCAGAATTTCCTTTGTATTCTTTTTCTTCTTGATAGTGCCATTGGATGTAAACTATTATAAATCATGGTTTACTGTAGATTGGTCTAATTTGCACATTAGGGATATTGGTAGATTAAGTGGATCGTCTTTTAATCCTATCAAAGTCAGGTCTATTTATGACGGTGCTGCAGACAGGGGATCACTTGCAGAAGCAAAACAATCCTTTTGGTCTATTAAATCTGAAGATGCCCCATTCGGTATAGAAAGCTATGTGAATTGGGCCTTAATTTTAGGTATAGCCATTATCGTAGCTTTAGTTTGGGGAGCTTTTGATAAGAGGCGGAAAAATTACGAGGTGTTGTATTATTTTCTGCTCACAGCGGTCAGTTATGCTTTGTTAATTAAATTACAAGGATTAACCTTTTCCAAGGTTTTCCCTACTCAAATGCCCGATTTAGCTTTGACCCAATTAAATACCCCTTTTGGCGATTTTACACACCAGAAATTATATTGGATTCAATTCAGCTTTGTACATGCCTATGAAGTTTTTGCCGGATTGGCAGAATTGGCCATAATGCTGTTTCTTTTCTTCAGGCCAACAAGAGCTTTAGGAGCTGCTTTATCTTTAGCCATGATCGGGAATATCACTTTAGCTAATCATGCTTATGACGGCGGCATACATCTCGCGGCTGCTTTTTTTACCGTTGGAGGTGCTTTTGTATTGTATCCATACCTTAAAAATATATGGAATCTTTTGGTGAATGAAAAAAATACACTGCCACACTTATACTATTATCCATTTGAAAAAAATAAGGGATTAAGTTATTTTAGAATAGCATTTAAAACCTTTGTGTTCCTATTCTTTTTTGTGCTCGCCGGTTATTTGCATTGGGATAATTATAAGTACGATTCCTATAAAGTGCCTTCAAATCCTGGTCTTTCAAACTCCAGAGGGTTGTATGATGTTACTGATTTTAAAGTTAATGGTGAGGAATTACCGTACTCTCCGGTAGATTCGCTCAGGTGGCAGGATGTAACTTTCGAAAAATGGTCTACCATGTCTTACACAGTAAACAAACAATTTATTATACATGGAGAAGCGGGTAGGGGAAAACAATTCGAAGATATCAACAGGACTTATGAATCTGCCGGTACAGGCGGAGGGCGTCGCCATTTTTATTACGAAATAGATTCGGTAAAGAAACAATTGAGTTTCTTTAGTAAGAATAAAGTTTATAAGGATGAGAAATTTGTTCTTAATTACGAACAGCCATCTAACAATAGGATTATTTTAAGTGGTAAAGACCAGTATAACAACTTTATATATGTAGTACTGGATAAAAAAGAAAAGGATTATCCTTTGTTTTCAAATAGATATAAGGAAGAATTTGTAGCAAATCCTTAAAATTTAATAGGAGCAAACTATCTTAGTTTAGCGGAGCTTATAATTTAAATACGATGTCAAAAAAAGAATACGATGCAATTATAGTGGGATCTGGACCAAATGGACTTGCTGCAGCAATTACAATGCAACAAGCTGGGCTTTCTGTTCTATTGCTGGAGGGTAAAGATACTATAGGAGGAGGAATGCGTACACAGGAACTTACTTTGCCGGGTTTTAAACATGATGTTTGCTCTGCGATACATCCCATGGCAATGGGTTCTCCTTTTTTTGCAAGTTTGCCTTTAGATAAATTTGGATTGGAATTTATTCAGGCTCCGTTGGCTGCGGCTCATCCTTTTGATGACGGGACAGCTGCTTTTTTATCCAGATCAATAGAAAAAACAGCATCCGCATTAGGAAAAGATAGAGAGACCTATTTAAAATTGATCAGACCTGTAGTTAACAATTGGGAAGAGATTGCCGAAGATACGATGGGCCCCTTAAAAATACCTTCGCACCCTTTTTTATTGGCTCAGTTTGGATTAAATGCCATACGTTCGGCCAATGCCATTGCAGAAAAATTTGTAAGCAAAGAAGCTAAAGGATTATGGGGCGGAATGTCGGCCCATTCTATACAGCCTTTAAGTAATTGGGCATCTGCTGCTATTGGATTAGTTTTATCTGCAGTCGGGCATAAATATGGCTGGCCAATTCCAAGAGGCGGCTCCCAGTCTATTGCTAATGCTTTAGCGTCTTATTTTATTTCCCTTGGCGGAAAAATTGAAACCGGAGTAATGGTAAAATCTATTAAAGAATTGCCTTCGCACCAGGTTGTTTTATTCGATATTACGCCAAAACAGTTACTGCAAATTGCTGGCGACGAATTTTTTCCATTGTATAAATGGCAATTAGAAAGGTACAGGTATGGCATGGGCGTATTTAAAATTGACTGGGCTTTAGACGGACCAGTACCTTTTAC